>NTKX01000009.1 GCA_002457135.1 SAR116 cluster bacterium MED-G04 | reverse complement strand
GGCGACATCGGAAAAGGAAGTGCAGCTGTTCTGCCGTCACTTTGACCCGAAATGCGATTTCAAAGGCTCACAGGTAGGCCCGCCCAAGGAAGACGAAGAAAAGCCCCGCAAAAAGCGGCGGCGTTCTTCAGTCCCGGGCTGATTACCGGATTATTCTGCTAATGTTTATGAGAGGTTCTCCCTGCATGAATTAGTCCTGCATGGATTAGTCCTGCCCAGACTTATTATGCCCGGGGCTGATCCAACACGGACTGATCCAACACGGACTGATCCAGCATGGATTGATCTTCCCCGCATGAACCCTGCCTCGGTTACAGGCTGGCTCATCCCGCATGCACCAGCCGTGCCCGGGATGATGGCCGGTCCATCTGCCCTGGACTTATCCTGTCCGGGTTGATGACCGGCTGGTTCTAATAGTTGATTTCGATCTCGATGCGGCGGTTACGGGCGCGGCCTTCGGCATTGTCGTTGCTTTCAAGCGGCTTGGCTTCACCAAAGCTGATGGCCTTCATCCGGTCCGCGGTGATCAGTCCTGTGGACTCGAACGCCTGGACAACACTGGCTGAACGGGCCGCCGCCAGATCCCAGTTATCCCTGTATTCGGACCCGAAGATGAGCGGCACGTTATCGGTGTGACCCGAAACCACGATTTCGCTGTTGCCGTCAATATTGACGCTGGCGATCTGGTCCATGATCCCCTTGGCCTTTTCAGTCAGCCTGGCTGAACCGGAACTGAACGCCCCGCCTGCACCCACGGTGATGATGACCTTGTCCTTGTCGCGTTCGATTTCAACCAGCCCTTCGCCGATCTCCTGCTTGAGGGCGACCTTCAGCTCATCTTCGGCGATGGCGGCATTTTCGACTTCACTCTCGCTTGGCTGGCTATCTGTATCCGCCTTGCTTTCGAGCGCATCCTGGGCGGCAGCGGCCAGTTGGGCCAGTTTCTGTTCCAGCCCGCCAAAGAGAACATCCTGTTCTGATTTGCCAGCGGCCTTCTTGGCCTTGTCGATGGCTTCCAGTGTTTCGGTCAGAAGGTTGGGCAGTTCTTTTTCAGTGGCTTCGGTTGCGGAGAAATTCACCACCACGTCCTCGCCCAGGGTTTCAACCTGGATATCGCCGCGGGCAACCGCATCCTTGAGCGCCCGGACCAGCTCGCCTGTATCCTTGCTCTCATTACCCTGGCCATCATTATCCCGGGTCTTGACCTCAAGATCAGGCTTGGTGGTATCGGTCGTCTGCTGGGTCATGTCCTGGCTGACGGAGGGCGAAGGGGAGGGGCTGAAATTAAGCGTAAGAACTGTCGTGCCTTTGGGCTGTTCAACAATAGGGACCACCCGCTGAACACCAAAGGCGTTCTTGAGGGAACCTGAAATCTGCTTGAACTTGGGAACGTTGAACTCGGCGAAAGACAGGATGAGGACGAAGAACGCCATCAGAAGGGTTGCCATGTCGGCGAAAGTGGCCATCCATGCCGGCGCACCAACAGGCGGGCATTTGGGACACTCTTCCTGTTCCTCTTCTTCCTTTTCGATTTCTTCTTCAGCTGCTTCTGCCATATCGGGTTCCTCCGTTGCAAACCTGGCCGGTTACCCGGTTCAGGTTGCCTCCATCTTGGCTTGCAGCTTCGGTGGCAGGTTGGCCACCATCTGATCCTGAATATTGCGGGGGGATTCGCCCCTGGCAATGTTTTTCAGCCCGAGAACGACCATCTCACGGTAGACCACCTCATACGCTGTATAGCCTTCCAGCTTGGCCAGCATCGGCGCAAAAATGATGTTTGCGATGATCGCACCATACATCGTGGTCAAGAGCGCAACAGCCATGGCCGGACCAATGGATTTCGGGTCGGCCATGTTACCCAGCATCAGCACCAGACCGATAAGGGTACCGATCATGCCCATGGCAGGCGCAAGGTCAACCCATGCCTTGATCACGGCCTGATTGGTCTCATGCCGGGTTTTCATGGATTTGATTTCCTGTTTCAGCTGATCCATCAGCTTGGCTTCGTCAGCGCCATCAACCAGCATTTGCATGCCCTTGGCGAAAAACGGGTCAGGCACATCCTGGCCTTCGAGGGCCATCATACCATCCTTACGGGCGATGCTGGCCAGCTCGACCATCCGTTCAACCAGCTCGTCCTGCTTTTTGACCGGGGGCAGGAACGCCTTGATCATAACCCCGAAACTGGTCAGGAAAGTCCCGAGCGGTGTGGTGTACATCACGGAAAAGAAAGTACCACCAAACACAATCAGGATGGAGGCAGTGTCAACGAACGGACTCAATCCACCGCCCGAAATCATTGCTCCCAAAATCATCCCCATGGCACCAAGAAAACCAATAAGAGAGGCCAAATCCATTGTTGTCACCTTTTAAAAACATAAAACTGCGCCGGAATTGCAGCAGAAAGCAATGTTGCAATAAGTATACCAAAACCCCTTTTTACCTGAATTGCGAAGGGGATCGGCGGTATAGTGTTCATATAAAATTAAAACTTCACCGTTAAAATTATGTTACAATTTTATCCGAATGAAAAGAAGTGTGATGATGGTGCCGAAAATGATCCTGTTGCTGAAAAAAGGATTGCTGGCTGTTGCCACGGTCACAGCAGTGGCAATGGCAATGATCGGGCATCCAGCTCACGCCAGGGATTACATCATCAGGGATCATCTGGTCATTGATCTCAGGTTCGGGGTTGAATGGCTGCGGTGCAGTGTTGGCCAGGTCTGGGATGGTGAGGCCTGTCATGGTGATATCCGGGAACTCAATCATGATGAGATCAAGCAGGCCATCACCATGGCTGATGAGCAGCTGGGCGGGAAGTGGCGATTGCCATCCCGGAAAGAACTTGAAGCCCTGGTCTGTGAGGCTTGCCCGGGGGTCAAGATCGACACCAAGGTTTTCCCGAATACCGACAACGCGCCGTACTGGACGGGTGAGGTCAACGCCTACGCCAAGCGGCATGTCTGGAGCGTGAATTTCTTCACCGGGCATACCTATGGCCGCTTCTTTCCCAATCAGCGCCTTGCGGTGAGGCTGGTGCGCGATCGCACCAAGGCACTGTCGAACTAGCCCGCCAATGCCTGATTATGCTGAAGTCAAATCAGGCTATTCATCGGATGAAAATTGCTCATCTGCGGAACGCCGGGATTTTTTTTCGCGCTGCCATAGCACGAATTTGACGATGAAAAGCAACACGCCCCCGGCCATCATCGCCGCCGCGATATGATCGGTGGTGATCCCCTTGATGTAATGCATCCGGTCGGCGGCCACCAGGGCCAGGACGACCAGCATGAACGCCGCCGCCATGAAAGACCGGATGATGCGGCATTGCGTGCATTCGCCGCCGCGTGCCGGTCTTTTTCGGAAAAGAGTGATCATGAACGGTCTCGCTTTTTCCCCTTGATCGAGCAGTGTGCCTGTATTCCGGGTGGTTCAAATATTAACAAATTCTAAATTATCATGCCTGTCTGAACTTTGACAGGGCCAAGTCGCGTTTCATCACGCGCTGCCCTACCCCCTCAATTTTAATCGTTTTTTTGTCAAGAAATCGACAAAGACGCACGTCAAATTAAGAATTTGTTAATATTTAGGATGATCCCCATGATTTCCTGCATGAGCTGGTCAGAAGACAAGTTGATCACTGAATTTTCTAGATGCAGGGAGAAATTGATATGCAGTTATCACCGTCCGTCCGGTTAAAACAGAAACAGTCGCTGGTCATGACACCGCAGTTGCAACAGGCGATCAGGCTGTTGCAGATGACCAATATCGAACTCAAGGATTACCTTGAGGAACAGGCACTGGAAAATCCCTTTATTGACGTCAGTGCCGGAGCCGATAGTGCCGCTCCATCGACCAGTGATAATGCCCAGCCCGGTGATGCCTCCCCTGCCGCATCATCAGACACCCCCCAAGATACCCCGCAAGATACCCTGCAAGATACTCCGGCCGCCCTTGATGGCATGAACGCCAGTCAGGCGCTGTCCGATGACCCGACCCAGCACAATGATTTTGAAAACCGGTTTTCTTCCGATGAATTGCAACTTGGCGGCCCGGCCTCCGCAGGCGGTGCTGCCACCGACTGGGATATGATCGCAACCATCATCCCGAACCGTGAGGACAGCCTGAACCGTCACGTCATGGGGCAGATCGATTTCGCCATCACCGAAAGCAGGGACCGGTTTATCGCGGTTGCGCTGCTGGACGGGCTGGCCCCTTCAGGCTGGCTCGATGCCTCAATCGACAGCATCGCCGAGAGCTGCCAATGCACCACCGAACAGGTGGAAAGCGTGCTCAAGCGCATGCAGAAATTCGAACCCACCGGTATTTTTGCCCGCTCGCTGGCGGAATGCCTCTCCCTCCAGGCCCATGAGGCCGATTGCCTCGATAATGTGATGCAGACCGTGCTGGATAATATCGATCAACTGGCGGCTGGCGAGATCAAGGCACTGGCGCGCAAGGCCAAGGCCGATGAAGATGATATCATTGCCTGCCTGCACCGAATCCGGTCGTTCAACCCGAAACCTGCCGAGGGTTTCAGTCACACCATGGTCGGTAATCATTCGCCTGATGTGATCCTGCGCAAGACAGCTTCGGGCTGGTCAATAGACCTCAACCGTTCCACCCTGCCTACCCTCGAAATCAAGGAAGATTTTGCAAAATCTGTCGGTGACAGGGCCAGGGGCAGCCAGAAAGACACCACCAAGGAATACGTTCAGCAGTCCATGGGTTCCGCCAAATGGCTGAAACGAACGCTGGAGCAGCGCAACACAACTACGCTCAAGATCGCGGCTGAACTGGTGCGTCGTCAGCAGTCGTTTTTCAGGAACGGTCTTGAAGGGTTGCAGCCGATGGCACTGCGTGATGTGGCCGAGGCGATCGGGATGCATGAAAGCACCATCAGCCGGGTGACGAGCGGGTTGCTGATTGCTACCCCCAAGGGAACGCTGCCGATGAAATCCTTCTTCAGCGTTTCCATTGCCGCCACCGATGATGGTGAGGCCAAGGCCGCCGCCGCGGTTCGCGGGATGGTCAAGGAAATCATTTCAAAGGAAGACCCGGGTCGGCCGATGAGCGATGAGCTGATTGCCAGGCTGATCAGCAAAAAAGGCATCAGGCTGGCGCGCCGTACCGTGGCGAAATATCGTGAAATCCTGCGTATCCCTTCGTCAAGCGAACGCAGGCGTCGCGGCAAACTCGCCCTTTCCAGCTAGAACCTTATCCCGTTCAGGAATATCCGGCCGAGCCTTATCAGGCTGGTATTGCTGTAAATTCTCTTTGGACCTGTATGGAATCGAGCCTATTTGGCGTTGCCATTCGGCAGGCGGGAGACAAAGCGGTCGGTGCCGTTTGCCACTTTCAGATCATCAACATAGCGCAGAAGCGGAACCGAGCTGATCTGCTCCTCATGGCCGTTTTCATCAAAAGCAACCATCTCAAGGCTGATCTTCGGCAGGTCTTCCGCCGTGAAGCTCGCCGTGAAGTCTGAACCCCATTCGGCGGTGGTAACAGTGGTCGTCTTGTGAAGGCTGTTCATCGTGATCTCCTGCAAATTGATGTTACTCCAATGCATTTCCCGTGCCAAAAATCTGGGGTGAAAAGGGACTTTTGATGCCATTTCCGGCTAAAGAGATCGGGCCTTGCGCCGTTGATATGTCTGAGACCCGAAAATTGAACCTGCGCAAAATGAGTCTTGCAACACAATCCGGCCGGGCATGGATACCTGCCCGGCCATTTAAACCTGAAGGAGTTGGAAATGCGTATCGTGCTGGCCGGATTGCTGTTCGGTCTTTTGACCGGCTGTCAGGTCATCCTGCTCGAAGATCGGGTAGGCCCTGTGGTCAAATCCACCACCATCGCACCAACCAAGGTCGTTGCTATTGAGGGCAGCGAAGCCATCGGGTTTATTGATCAGGCATCATCACAGCTCAACGGATGCCGCCAGCTCAGCAGGCTCAGGCTGACCACAAGCCGTCCTTTTGAGGAGGCCGTGGTCGAATTGCGCAACCGCGCCCATATCCTCAATGCCAACATGATGATCCCGGTCATGATCAAGGAAAAGGGATCATACAAGCATCCTGAAAACCATCTCTTTATCGTTGATCTGGTTCGGTGCCGGAAAAACACATCAAAAGAGTCGACCGCCATCAACCCGTCCTCTAGCTCTCCGGGTGGGCTGGACAATGGGTGACGTGATCTACCTGAACAATTTTTCCCCTGAACAGGGAGGGCAAGCCCCCGCCATTGAGGTGAGCGGCCCTGAGCCTGACAGGGACGTTGAAAAATGCGTCATCATCCGTGACCATATCGAAGAGATCATGGACATGATTTCGGCCGTTCACCGCGACCCTGAAACGGTTGCCCTGGCGGCCAGCCGTTATGGCTCCATGCGGCTTTATCAGCTCCAGGGCAGGGCCAGGACAATGGCTTTTATCTCGCGCTGCATCGAAACCGCTGAAATCGCTGAAGATATTCAGGGAAAATAGACTGATGCGTGCGCCCTTTCTGACAACAGAAATTCTCCGCGATGCCCCCCGCCAGTCCTTTCAGGCAGGCGACAGGGTGATCCTGTGCGGCCAGCCCACCGACCGCGCCTATCTGGTATCGAAAGGCAGCCTGATCAATGTCAGCACCAGGCAGGTCTGGAAGGCCGGTGAGGTGGTCAGCCTGACAGGCTTTCTGGCGCTCGAAGAATACATTCATGATATTGAGGCCGTGGCAGACACCACCACGGTGCTGATCCAGCGGTCGCTGTTCCGGATGGCCAGTGATCGTGAAAACAGGATGACCTGGCCGCTGTCGGTCTGCCTCGCCAGCGCGGCAACCGCCGTGATTGCGTCATGACGGCGAGACAGATAACAGCGGTTAAGCACGGGGCCAGCCCAGACCCGGCGGGGCAACGGCAGAGGATCAGCCTGTTTGCCAATGAGGTGATTTTCCAGCCCGGCAGCCCGGCCAGCCATTTCTACCTGATTGACAGCGGAACGGTGCTGATTGTCGATGTTCCGAACAAGACGATTTTGAAGGCCTATACCGAGGGTGATATCTTTGGCCTTGCCGAGGTTCTTGCCGGCGGCAACTGGCCCTTCACGGCGTATGCCGGCATGCGCACGGTGATTACCTGTTTCCCGAAAGAATGCCTGATGCAGACGCTGAACAGCCTGCCCGACAGTCATCAGGATTATCTCCAGGCATTGATGGACAACCCGGCCTAGGCGGGGTTCATCCGGCTAGTCCTGCTTGAGGCTGGTGATTTCCATGAACACATCCTCAAGGTCGGGTTCCTCGGTGCTGACATCCGTGATGATCAGCCCGGCCGCGCTAACCCTTTCAAGCAGGGAGACAGCGCTGGTCTGCGCCGGGGAGAAATTGATCCTGAGGCTGTTGTCTTTAATTGATGCATTCAGATCAGCCAGCGCGGCAGGCAGCTGTTGCGGGGCATTTTCAAGGCGCAGGATGATATCCTTGTTGCCAGCCCCGGCCAGCAGATCCTCGGTGCGGGCTTCCTTGAGCAGACGGCCATGGTTCATGATGGCGATCCGGTCACAGAGCGTTTCAGCCTCTTCGAGGTAATGCGTTGTCAGGATAATCGTCACGCCATTGTCGTTGAGCCGCCGGATCAGCGCCCAGAGTTTCTGGCGCAACCCGACATCAACCCCGGCGGTCGGCTCATCCAGAACCAGCACGGGCGGTTGATGGACCATGGCCTTGCCCACCATCAGGCGACGCCGCATCCCGCCGGAAAGCGTGCGGGTATAGGCCCCGGCCTTGTCCGTCAGGCCGATTTCCTCAAGCAGCGCATCGGTGCGGCGTTCATGCCGGGGTACGGCAAACATCCCGGCCATGAAGTCCAGCGTTTCCCGGGGGGTAAAGAACGCATCGATGTTCAGCTCCTGCGGGACGATGCCGATATTGGCGCGGGCCTGACGCGGGTGATCATCAATATCCACCCCCCAGACCTTCGCCTGACCGGAGGATTTGATGACAGTCCCTGCCAGAATGTTGATAAGGGTTGATTTGCCTGCCCCGTTCGGGCCGAGCAAGCCGTAGATACTGCCCCGTGGCACCGCCAGCGTCATGTTGCTGAGAACCTCTTTCGATGGGGTATTGCCCTGGGCGCGGTACGTCTTGCAAAGCCCCCGCAACTCGACAGCGTTTTCGGGCGCATTCTCGGGCGCATTCTGGAGCGCATCATCGGATGCATTCTCATGATGCTGAGGGGCGGCACGGCCTGATTGCGGTGGCATAATGTTCATGCAGATCGCTGAAGAAAATCGGTTGCGCAGTTCAAGACTGCAAGTATTTCATATCGTGTTGTTTATATAGTTTCATTCGAGGGCATTTCCAATGGGGGAGGCTTGCAAAAGCATTCGGGATTGGGGATGATGGGCCTTGCGAACAACCGCCAGATCAATTCAGGGATACGCCGTCATGCCGTCAGGAAATCTACCCGCCAATGCCAACCCGGATACCCCCCTGCATACCGCACCGGCTGAACTGTCGCCTGAGGTGATCCGCGTGACCGGCCGCCGCGTGGCCTGTGATGGCGGCGGCGGGGCGATGGGCCATCCCCGGGTCTGGCTCAATCTTGGTGATGATGATCATGTCACCTGCCCCTATTGTTCCCGTGAATACATCCTCGCAGGCTCCGCCCATGATAAAGCCATGGATGATCAGGGTGGGAATGATCAGGGTGAGGTTGAACAGGGTGTTGATGATCAGGGTGGTGAGGGCTGATGGCATCACCCCGCCTGATCCTTGTTGATGGTTCGGCCTATATCTTCCGTGCCTTTCATGCCCTGCCGCCCATGAACCGAAAGGACGGCACGCCGGTAAACGCCGTTTTCGGTTTTACCAGCATGGTGATGAAACTGATGGAGGATTTGGCACCGGATTACGCCATCGTGGTGCTGGATCAGGCCCGGCTTACCTTCCGCAACGATATCTACCCCGAATACAAGGCCAACCGAAGCGAGCCGCCCGAAGAGCTGATCCCGCAATTTGCCCTGATCCGTGAGGCCACCCGCGCCCTCAACCTGCCGGTTGCTGAGATGGAGGGGTTTGAAGCGGATGACCTGATCGCAACCTACGCCAGGCTGGGGGCAGAGCAGGGCATGGAGGTGGTGATCGTATCCTCCGACAAGGATTTGATGCAGCTGGTCCGTCCCGGCGTCACCATGCTGGACCCCATGAAACAGAAACGCATTGCCCGTGATGAAGTGCTGGAGCGGTTTTTCGTGCCGCCCGAAAAGGTGGTGGATGTGCAGGCACTGGCGGGGGATTCAACCGATAACGTCCCCGGGGTGCCGGGGATCGGGGTCAAGACAGCGGCCGAGCTGATCAACGCCTATGGCAGCCTTGAAGACCTGCTGGCCCGTGCCGGTGAGATCAAGCAGCCGAAACGCCGCGAAAACCTGATCAATCATGCTGATATGGCCAGGCTGTCGCTCCAGCTGGTGCAGTTGCGGGATGATGCGCCGCTGCCGGTTGAGCTGGGTGAAACCAGGTTCAACCCGCCTGAGGCAACCACCCTGCGTGCCTTCCTCGAGGAACAGGATTTCCGCCGCCTGCTGTCAAGGCTTGACGGGGCGGCCCCATCCGGATCATCAGCTTTGGGTGGGTCGGCAGGATCGGTCGCGTCAGGCGACACACCGGCCCCTTCGGCCCCTGTCCCTGATGAAGCCGAGGCGGATTATCACCTCATCACCGATGCCGACACGCTGAGGGCATGGGTTGATGAGGCCCGAAGCGCGGGCGTGGTGGCCATCGACAGCGAAACCACGTCCCTGACGGCATCGGCGGCACTGATGGTGGGGATATCCATGGCGGTGGCCCCCGGCCGGTCGTGTTATATCCCGCTGCGCCATGGCAATGCCGGTGATGATCAGGGCGGCTTTGATTTCAGTGGTGACCGCCCTGTCCAGATCGATTTCGATGAAGCCGTGGCTATCCTGAAACCATTGCTGGCTGACCCTGCGGTGCTGAAGGTTGGCCATAACCTCAAATACGATGCCCATGTCATGGCGCGGGCCATCAATGGCGGTTTTTCCATTACGCCGGTGGATGACACGATGTGCCTTTCCTATGTGCTGGATGCCGGGCGGCAATCATCGCACAAGCTGGATGATCTGGCTGAAATTCACCTCGGCCATTCCATGATCAAGTATGCGGATGTCTGCGGCAAGGGCGCTAAGCAGATCGGGTTTGGTGAACTCAAGCCTGATGAAGCGCTCGATTACGCCGCCGAGGATGCGGATTATACCCTGAGGCTGTGGCGCATGCTGAAACCGCGCCTCGCCAGTGAGGCCAAATCATCGGTCTATGAACGCCTCGAACGCCCGCTGATCGCCGTGATTGCCGCCATGGAAGGCGAAGGCATCAAGGTGAACCGGCAGGCGCTGGCCAGCATGAGCGGCCAATTCGCCACCCGCATGGCCGAACTCGAAACCCTGATCCATGGACTGGCGGGGGAGAGTTTCAATATCGGCTCCCCCAAACAGCTGGGCGAAATCCTGTTTGATAAAATGGGGCTGAGGGGCGGCAAGAAATCCAAAACAGGGGCATGGTCAACCAGTGCCGATGTGCTGGATGATCTGGTGGCTGAGGGCGTTGAAATCGCTGAAAAAATACTGGAGTGGCGGCAGATATCCAAGCTCAAGTCAACCTATGCCGATGCGCTGGTGGAATCGATCCATCCCGATAGCGGCCGGGTCCATACCTCCTTTTCGATGGTGGGGGCCTCCACCGGCAGGCTGTCATCGAGCGACCCCAATTTGCAGAATATCCCCATCCGCACCCCTGAGGGCAGGCAGATCCGCACGGCGTTTGTGCCTGAACCCGGTTCTGTCCTGATTTCCGCTGACTACTCACAGATCGAATTGCGGCTGGTGGCGCATGTTGCCGGTGAGGACAGCATGATCCGCGCTTTCCAGGAAGGCATGGATATTCACGCCCAGACCGCATCGGAAGTGTTCGGTGTGCCGCTGGATGCCATGACACCCGAAACCCGCCGCCGCGCCAAGGCCATCAATTTTGGCATTATCTACGGGATTTCGGGGTTCGGTCTGGCCCGACAGCTGGCCATCCCCCAGGGTGAGGCCCGCGATTACATCCGCGCCTATTTTGAACGTTTCCCGGGTATTCGTGGCTACATGGATGACATGAAACTGAAAGCCCGTGAGGACGGGTTTGTTGAAACGCTGTTTGGCCGCAGGCTCTATATCACGGGCATTACGGCCTCCAACCCGGCGCAACGCGGGTTTGCCGAACGTCAGGCGATCAACGCGCCGATCCAGGGGACAGCGGCTGATATCATCAAGCTGGCCATGGTGCAGATGCCGAAAACCCTGGCCGAGGCAAAGTCACCGGCCCGGATGCTGTTGCAGGTGCATGATGAACTGGTCTTTGAATGCCCTGAGGAGGCAGCCGGTGATGCCGTTACCCTGATCCGCCGTGTGATGGAAGAGGCAGCCAGCCCGGTGCTCAATCTGTCGGTTCCGCTGATCGCTGAGGCGAATATCGGCGCATCATGGGATGAAGCGCATTAATCAGGCCCATGCCTTTTTCAGGGGCCTTGTTTTTCAGACGCCTTGTTTTGAAAGCGCGGCAAGGACACGGCGGGCATCACCCGGGGTATGCATGCGCTGATCGGTGTTGATCCGGCAGAAATGATTGCCATCCGACAGATCAATGCCATCAGTATCAATCCCGGTCATGCGCCACCCGTCGGCATCCGCTGTATCACTGGCCATGCCAGCCTGAACGGCATAGATCGCCACCGCGTCAGCGTGATCATCATTCATGTGGTCGATAATGTCCGTTGCGGCGGCATCGAGGTCAGGGGCATCAGCCAGAACATCAGCCGCGTCAATCCAGTGGATCATCCCGAACCCGCCGATCAGATGCATCCGTTCAGGCGTGATGTGATAGGTTTTGAAATCGGTGAAATCAGCATAGATGGCGGCCTCTGGGTGGCGCGTGATGATCCGCTGCTTTAAGGCTGCATCATCCTCAACCGTGGTGATCCGGCCCTGCACGGTCAGCCTGCTGCCGGACAGGCTCTCAGACCCTGTGGCCCCTTCCCCGGATGCCCCGTCAATCATCAGGGAGCAGGCGCTTTCCTGCATGATATTCTTGGAATGATCGGCCAGATCGGACAGCAGCATCACCGGGCTGGCATCAGCCAGCGCGGCGTAGACAACCAGGCTGGCATAGGGTTTGCCATCATCCCGGTCAATCGTGGCCAGCGCGGCTTTACCCATCCGCCGCATCAGATGCCGCGATAGTATTGCCGGTGTTAAGGTGGCCGGGGAGGGTGCCACCGGAGAGGATAATGGTGTTTGTTCGGTCAATCCAATCTCCATCTGAGGAAGTGAGGCCCCCTTCAATTGCGGCCCTCTTCAATTGCGGCAGCTCTCGCCACGCGCTTGCCATGTTCTTGCCCATAAATATGGTATGCTGGAACGATTAGCCAAGCAGTCGGAGAGATTATCATGCCCCAGCGTATTGCCCTAGTTGACGATGATCAGAACATTCTGACCTCGGTCTCGCTGCTTCTTGAGAGCGAGGGGTTCGAGGTGGATACCTATGCCGATGGTGAACAGGCCCTGATCGGCCTGCGGCGGCGGCCAGCATCCCTCGCCGTGCTGGATATCAAGATGCCGCGCATGGATGGTATGGAACTGCTCCAGAAAATTCGCGCCATCAGTGCTATTCCGGTGGTTTTCCTGACCAGCAAGGATGATGAGCTGGATGAGGCGCTGGGGCTGCGCATGGGGGCAGATGACTATATCACCAAACCGTTTTCCCAGCGTCTGTTGCTGGAACGTGTGCGGGCCGTGCTGCGCCGGGGGGAGCTGGCTGATGCCCCCGCGAGTGAGAGCATGATCACCCTTGGCAACCTTGTCATGGAACCCGATCGCCATTCCTGCACCTGGAAGGGCAGGGACGTTAAACTGACGGTGACGGAATTCCTCATCCTTGCGGCACTGGCGCGGCGCCCGGGTGTGGTCAAGAACCGTGATCAGTTGCTGGATGCGGCTTATGGTGAGGCGGCCTATCTGGATGATCGCACCATCGACAGCCATATCAAACGCCTGCGCCGCAAATTCCGTGATACCGACCCTGAGTTCGATGCGATTGAGACACTCTACGGCGTAGGGTATAAATACCTTGATCAGTAAATGACCCTGATCAGTAGATGACCCTGATCAGTAGATGACCCTGATCAGAAAATGACCCTGATCAGAAAATGAAAGGTATCAGGCCAATGTCGGCCCCGCCCGGAACCAGTAAAAACCGGTCTGGTAATATCAGGACCGGTAAAACCCGATCGCGCAAATGGTTCTCTCTTTTGACGTTGCGTATTTGGGTCATTGTGATCTTTCCGCTGGCGATGTTTTATATCGGCCTGATCCATCTTGACCAGTACCGGCTGACGGTCATCAACTCCCAGCTTGATGCGCTTTATCGGCAGGGTGATACCCTGGCCCGCAGCATCGGCATGACGGATGCCGAGTATTCCGAGCTGGCGCGGCGGCGGCTATCGCAACTGACCATGGAACGGGCAACCCAGCTGATTGCCAGTATTCCCGATGCCCGGATCAGGATTTTTCAGCCCGATGGCCGCCTGATCAGTGACAGCGCCCTTTCGGGGTTGCTGACCTCACCCCGGATCACGCTCAACCCGGGGCAGCAATCCTCACGCCAGACGGTTGAGGATATGCTGCAATCGATGGTGACGACCCTGGCGGATGGTCTTTCCTCCGGCGGCGATTACCCCCTTTACCGTGAAAACCCTGACCAGTCCGCGGGCGATTTCCCGTCGGTCATTCAGGCGCTCTCCGGTGAGGCGGGGAGCCTGATCATGCGTGATCGCAAGGGCAAGCTCATTCTCGGGGTAGCGGTGCCTGTCCGGCACCTGCGGGTGGTGCGCGGGGCCTTGCTGGTGACCGCATCGGGTGAGGCAGCTGAACGCGATATCCGGTCGGTGCAGATGACTTTCTTCATCATCTTCATCGGCACGCTCATGGTCACGATAGCCCTCGGTCATTATCTGGCGCGGTCGATTATCGGCCCAGTCAGCAGGCTGGCCCGTGCCGCTGATGCGGTGCGCCTGTCCAAGGGCAATGCCGTATCCCTGCCAAAGATGATGGACCGCAAGGATGAAATCGGTGATCTGGCGCGTGACCTCGCCGCCATGACCGATGAATTGCAGATGCGGATGCAGGCAACGGCCTCATTCGCGGCGGATGTCGCCCATGAGATCAAGAACCCGCTGACCTCCCTCCGCAGCGCGGTTGAGACCATTGCCCGGGTTGATGACAAGGAACAGCAGCAGAAACTGATGGATATCATCCTGGCTGATGTGCAGCGGCTTGACCGTCTTATCTCTGATATATCGGCCGCCAGCCGCCTTGATGCCGACCTCAACGCATCGGCGTTTTCGGTGGTCGATCTGGCCGGGCTGGTGCGCAGTTTTGCTGATGCCCGCAGCCATGGCGGGATGGAACGCGGTATCCGGCTGGAGGTGGAAACACCTGATGAGGCGGTCATGGTTCATGCCATCACCGACCGGATTGTGCAGGTGCTTGATAACCTGCTTGGCAATGCTGTTTCCTTCAGTCCTGATGCCGGGGTGATCCGCCTCAGCCTCTTGGTGGAGGGGCAGAATGCATTGCTGGTCATGGAGGATGAAGGCATCGGTATCCCCAAGGCCAAGACCGATGCCATATTCTCCCGCTTCTACAGTGAACGCCCGAAATCGGAACGTTTTGGCCAGCATTCGGGGCTGGGGCTTTCCATTTCCCGCAAGATTGTTGAGGCCCATGGCGGGACGTTGACAGCATCGAATATCGACTCGGCCGATAGCGGGAAAACCGGCGCTGTTCTGCGCATGAACCTGCCGATTAACGGTACCCCCATGCCCCCGATTGTGCCATAGTTACACTATTGTACCATCGTAGAAACAGTCATCCAGGGGCGGTTTCCAATGGAAGATACCATCACACCCGATGCGCAGGACGGCAGGCTGGTGCTGATTACCGGTCTCGCCGGGGCAGGCTATTCGACCGCGCTCAACACGCTTGAGGATATGGGCTACCTGTCGGTTGATAACCTGCCCATGGCCCTGATCAGCCAGCTGGTCAGCATTGAGGTTGAAACCGCCGGAAAAAAACTGGCGGTGTCGATTGATGGCCGTACCTCGGGTTTTGATGCAGACCGGCTCCAGTCCCTGGTGATTGATATCCGCAAACGGCTGCATGGCCGGGTCAGCATGATCTTTCTGACCGCAAGCCGGGATGAGCTGTTTCGCCGCTATAACGCCACCCGCCGTCATCACCCGCTCAATACCAGTGGCCAGGCCGAAGGGCTGATGGATGCGCTGGAACTGGACTGGCAGACCATGAACCCGCTGGTTCAGGTCGCCGATGCCACGATTGATACAACCGACACCGCGCCCTCCGATTTCAGGAAAGCGCTCCTGACCTGTCTGGATGAGGCATCGTCACGCCCTATCCCGCTCATTGTGCAGAGCTTTTCGTATCGCAAGGGGGTTCCCGCCAACGCCGATATGGTGCTGGATATGCGGTTTCTGGAAAACCCGCACTGGGCCCCCGGGCTGGCTGAAAAAACAGGGCTGGATGCTGATGTGCAGGATTATATCCGCAACGATCCGGCTTTTGACAGCAGCATGGAACACCTGCGTTCATACCTGGGCGGAATCCTGCCCCGGTTTTCCGATGAAGGCCGGCCCCGCTTTTCGATTGCCACCGGATGCACCGGGGGTCGCCACCGGTCGGTTTTCGCGGCGGTCATCCTCAAATCCATGCTTGAAGAGATGGGCTATCCTGTGCGGCTGGATCATCGCGATATTAAGTGAAAATTTGGTTAAGCCTGTTTGCATGACTATGCAGATTTTGCTATAGCAATGGCTTCAGGGGATACGCCCACCCTTCTCTATGGAGTCATTATGATGGATTATCAAATTGCCGATATCAGCCTGGCTGATTGGGGTCGTAAGGAAATTGCTATTGCCGAGGTTGAAATGCCCGGTCTTGTTGCCCTCAGGGAAGAGTATCAGGGAAAGTATCCACTCAAGGGCGCACGCATCACCGGCTGCCTGCATATGACCATCCAGACAGCGGTTCTGATCGAAACCCTGGCTGAACTGGGCGCGGATATCCGATGGTCATCATGCAATATTTTCTCCACCCAGGATCATGCCGCCGCCGCGATTGCTGATGCCGGTATTCCTGTTTTTGCCCATAAGGGCGAAACCCTCGAAGAATACTGGGCCTTTGTTGACAAGACCTTTGACTGGTCTGATGGTGAGCCATCCAACATGATCCTCGATGATGGCGGTGATGCCACCATGTATATCCTGCTGGGTGCGCGTGCCGAGGCTGGCGAAACCGTGCTGGAGCATCCATCCTCTGAAGAAGAAACCTTCCTCAAGGCCCAGCTTGAAAAGCGTCTGGCCACCAGCCCGGGCTGGTTCACCCGCCAGCGTGATGCCATCCGCGGTGTTTCCGAGGAAACCACCACCGGTGTGCTGAGGCTCTACCAACTGGCTGAAAAGGGCGATCTGCCGTTCCCGGCGATCAACGTCAATGACAGCGTCACCAAATCCAAGTTCGATAACCTCTACGGTTGCCGTGAAAGCCTGGTTGACGGTATCCGCCGCGCCACCGACGTTATGCTGGCTGGCAAGGTCGCCGTTGTCTGCGGGTTCGGCGATGTCGGTAAAGGGTCTGCTGCCTCCCTGCGTCAGGGCGGCGCCCGTGTCATGGTCACCGAGATTGACCCGATCTGCGCCCTGCAAGCCGCCATGGAAGGCTATGAAGTCGTCACCATGGAAGACGCGGCCACCAAGGCCGACATTTTCGTCACCGCCACGGGTAACCATGATGTCATCACCCTTGATCACATGCGTTCCATGAAAGACCGCGCCATTGTCTGCAACATCGGTCACTTCGATAACGAAATTCAGGTTGAAGCCCTCGCCAACATGAACTGGAACGAGGTCAAGCCGCAGGTTGACGAAATCGAATTTCCCGATGGCAAAAAGATGATCCTGCTGGCCAAGGGCAGGCTGGTGAACCTTGGTTGCGCCACCGGGCATCCATCCTTTGTCATGTCGGCATCGTTCACCAATCAGGTGCTGGCCCAGATCGAACTCTGGCAGAGCGCGGCGAGTTACGACAACAAGGTTTACACCCTGCCGCGTCACCTCGATGAAAAAGTCGCCATGCTGCATCTTGAAAAAGTCGGTGCCAAGCTGACCGAATTGTCACAGAGCCAGGCCGATTACATCGGTGTCGGTCAGGCCGGTCCGTTCAAATCCGAACAGTATCGCTACTAGTTATCGGGAGCTTATGGATCACCTGAACGACGCTTTCGCCCAGATTACGATCCCGACGCCGGAGGCAATGGAAGCCTTTGGCGGCTCCCTTTCAACCCTCCTGAAAGAAGGCGATATCATCGCCCTCAGCGGTGAACTGGGGGCAGGGAAATCGACCCTTGCGCGCGGCATGATCCGTGCTGCCCTCAAGGCATCGGGCCAGCCTGATGAGGATATCCCCAGCCCGACCTTTACCCTCGTCCAGCAGTATCCTTTCGCGGCGGCTGATGACCCGGGCCGCTCCATCTGGCACATGGACCTGTGGCGACTGGAAAGCCCCGATGAAATCCACGAACTCGGCTTTGAGGAGGCGATCAGCCGCCATATCAGCGTGATCGAATGGCCTGAACGCCTCGGCGGGCTGCTCCCGGCCAGGGCATTGTGGCTCGGCATCAAACAGCGCGATGATGATACCCGCCTGATCACGCTATCGGGGGCATCGGTGGATGGGGCCGCCGCCTGGTCTGAACGCCTTGACGGGTGCCTTTAAGGATACCCCGGGGGATACCTCGGGGGATACCTCGGGGGATAACTTAACAGGCTGGCCTGATGCTTTAGGATTGTTTTGCCCTTGATCGGCAATTCCCATATCCTTCATTCGTAACATTTGGAATTGGCCTGTTTCAGACAACAACGATGATCATTCATCCAGCATAAAGACCATCATGGGGCAACTTCACCATATTCCGGCGGGCAGGCCGTTTGCCAGTGATCTCGCATCAGGGATCAGGGGGCTGGTGACCAGCCCCGAAGACCTTGCCGATGCCATCATTCTGCTGCCCAGCAGGCGTTTGGCCCAGGCTTTGCGCGTGGCCTTTCTGCGTGATGGTGGCGGGCGGGCAGAGCTGCTCCCCACCATGGCACCCATTGGCGACCTTGAGGAAGATGCCGCCGAACTCGCCATCGCCGGATGGGACAGGGATGACCTGCCGCCGGTGATCCCGTCGCTTGAACGCAAGCTGATGCTGGCCCGGAAACTGGCTGACCCGTCACGGAGCATGGCCGAAACCCTGTCGCTGGCAGGGGCTTTGTCGGATTTCCTCGATCAGGCCCAGACAGCGGGATGTGATATGAGCAGGCTTGCTGATCTGGTGCAGGAGGCCGACCTCGCCAGCCATTGGCAGAAACTGCTCAGCCTCCTCGGCCTGTTGATGCAATGGTGGCCGCTTGAGCTGCAAAGGATCGGCAAGAGTGACCCGGTGCTGTGGCGTGATGCGGCAATCAGGGCGCGGGCCGAGGCATGGGGTGATCAGCCCCCGAAAGGCCTGGTGATTATTGCCGGGTCAACAGGCTCACTCCCGGCAACGCGGGTGCTGATGCAATCGGTGCTGCAACTGGAACGTGGCCATATCGTCCTGCCCGGGCTTGATAGCGGCATGCCTGATGATGATTGGGGGGGCCTAACCGGCGGCAAGGACGAAACCGCGATCTGCCATCCCCAATACCAGCTGGCGCAACTGCTGGATGCCATCGGGATCAGCCATGATGCCATCCCGCCCTGGCCAGCGTCGGTCAGGGATGGTCCTGATACCGGGGTTAAACCCCGGCTTGATCTCCTGAGGGAAGTGTTCAGGCCAGCCAGCCAGACAGGCGAATGGCAGAAAATCCCCGATCGTGGTGTGATCAGCCGCAAGGGGCTGAGCGGCATGGCTCTCCTGGATTGCTATGATCACCGTGAAGAGGCTGAAGTCATCGCCCTTGCCATGCGGGAGGCGCTGGAAACCCCGGGGCGAACAGCCGCGCTGGTGACGGCTGACCGGGTGCTGGCGCGGATGGTTTCAGGCGAGCTGTCACGCTGGGGGGTGCTGGTTGATGACAGCGCGGGAACCAGCCTCGCCGATACCGGGGCGGCGCAGTTCCTGCGGCTTATCCTCGATGCCTGGATGGAGGGGTTTTCGCCGCGCCCACTGCTCGCCCTGTTGCAGCATCCGCTCGCCGCATCAGGGATGGCAAAGCCTGATTTCAGGCAGAAGGTCCGGCAGATTGACCGGCTGCTGCTGCGCGGGCCTCGCCCCGAAGGAGGGCTGGATGGGCTGCTGGAAAAGGCAAAAGCGCTCGATGGTGATCTTGCCCGCTTTGTCCGGATGCATGTCATTGACCCGCTGCGCCCCCTCACTGAACTTGAGGATCATGAAACAATCGGATTGGCCCCCATTGGATTGGCCAGATGCGCGGATGCCCTTGGCAAGTCGGCGGAAAACCTTGCCGCCCTGCCGGATAACCCGCTTGCCGCCTGGCAGGGTCAATCAGGGATGCGAGTGGCGCGGTTTCTGCAACATCTTGCGACCGGCGGGGATGCTGCGGGGGTTGAGGTAACACTGACCGAGATGCCCGCCGCGATCACCGCCCTGATGCGGGGGGAGACGATCTATCCTGACCGGATTGATCACCCCAGGCTGGCGATCATGGGGATGGTTGAGGCACGGATGCACACCGCCGACCTGATGATCATGGGCGGTATGAATGAGGGAACATCACCGCCGCATGCCCCGGGTGACCCGTGGATGAGCAACGCCATGCGGGTTGAATTTGGCCTGCCGCCAGCGCATTGGCGGGTAGGTCCTGCGGCCCATGATGCCTATATGGTCATGGCGATGCCTGATGTGCTGATCACGCGTTCGGCCCGCCTCGATGGTGCGCCAACCGAAATGTCTCGCTGGCTCAGGCGGCTTGATGCGGTGCTGGATGTGGCCAGGCTCGACCGGCCTGATGCCGCCCGCTATCAGCGTATTGCCAGAACCATGAACGCCGCCACAGGGCCTGTCTGCCCGGCCCCATGCCCGGAACCGGTGCTGGATCAGGCAACCCGGCCGAGGCGGTTTTCCGCAACCGAACTCGATACGCTCCAGAAAGACCCTTACGCCATTTATGCCAGAAAGGTGCTGGGGCTGAAGGCGCTTGACCCTCTTGACCAGCCCCCATCGGCGGCTGATCGCGGCAGTTTCATCCATGATGCCCTCAAGGTTTTTACCCAGCGGTTTCCCGATGGCCCGATGCCGGAAAATGCGCTCCAGCAATTACTTGCAGACGGCCGTGATGAGCTGGAAAAGCTGCCCCGCAACCCCTGGGTGGAGAAATTCTGGTGGCCCCAGTTTGAGGCTATTGCCCGCTGGTTTGTTGCCATGGAAAAGTCACGCGAAGACGGCATCATCGAACGCCACGCCGAAATCAGGGGGGAGATGGAACTGCCCGGGCTGACCGCACCCTACACGCTGACCGCCCGCGCTGACCGCATTGATGTTCTGCCTGGCGGCTATGCGCGGATCATTGATTACAAGACAGGGCTGGTGCCGGGGAGGAGCGCGGTTAACGGCGGCCGTGCCCTGCAGCTGATTGTTGAGGCTGTGCTGGCCCAGGGCGGGCATTTCAACGGCATTGATGATGCGCTCAACATCGCCGCCCTCGAATACTGGAAACTGACCGGCAAGGACAGGGAACCCGGCAAGCCGGAGGATCGCACCCCTGATCAGGCCATGCTGGCGGATGCCGGGGATGGCCTCACCCGATTGCTGCATCAGTTTGATCAGGATACCGAACCGTACCCGCCTGAACCTTTTGCCAGTGAGGCGAACCCCTATAGTGACTATCGTCATCTGGCGCGGGTGGGTGAATGGCGGCTGAACGAAGGGGAGGGTGAGGAATGACCACCCATCCCGTCAACCCTGTCATCAGGGCCGCCACCGAGGCGCAGAACCGTGCCGCTGACCCGAAGCGGTCGATCTGGGTTTCGGCCAATGCCGGTACCGGTAAAACACGGGTGCTGACCAGCCGGATTCTCCGCCTGCTGCTGGATGGTGCGAAAGTCACCGATATTCTGGCGGTCACCTATACAAGGGCGGCGGCATCGGAAATGCGCAACCGGCTGTTTGAAAAACTGGCACGCTGGACGGTGATGAGTGGCTCAGCACTTGAACAGGAGCTGAACGCTATCGGGATTGACCGCCCCAGCCTGGAACAAAGAGACCGCGCCCGCCGCCTGTTTGCGACCCTGCTCGACCAGCCGGTGGGGATCAGGATCGAAACCGTGCATGCGTTTGCCCAGTCGGTGCTGCGCCGTTTCCCGATTGAGGCCGGATTGCAGCCCTGGTTTGAAATCGCCACCAATGCCCAGGCCGCCGGGATCAAAAAGGAAACCGTCGCCGCTGTGCTGCATTCGCGTGATGCGCTGGTGGTGGATGCGCTGGCGGAACTGGCGCGGCATTTCGGTGAGCGTGTCCTGATGGACAAGATCAACAAACTGATCCGCTACCCGCAAGCGCTGGCCGCCTTGCGCGAAAACCCGGCGGCTTTCAAACGGCGGCTTTTCGATGCGTTTGGCGCCGGTGATGATGCTGATGATCCTGACGCTGCCCGTATCCGGCTGACAGGCTCGGCGATGCCGGATGATCAGGCTGATCTCCGCCGGGTTGCCGCCGCGCTGACCGGGGGCGGCACCAATGATAAAAAAAGGGCGCGGAAAATCCTCGACTGGCTTGATGCCGATGATGACAGACGATCAACCGGGTGGGAGGATTACTGCTCAGCCTACATCACCGGGAAAGGCACGATTGCCGATAATCTCGCCAGTGTCGCAACCCTCAAAGACTGCCCTGATGCCGATGAAATCCTGCGCAGGGAGGCCGATAAGGTCAGGGCGATTGCCCAGCAGCTCCACGGGCTAGATACGGCGGCGTTGCAATACCCGCTGATGGTGGTGGCCGAGGCCATGGCAAGGGAATACGGGCAGGCAAAAACCAACGCTGGCCTGCTCGAATATGATGACCTGATTGATCGAACCATCATGCTCCTCAATGCTGAAGGCGGGGTTTCATGGGTTCGCTACAAGCTGGATCGAGGAATCAATTACCTGCTCATTGATGAGGCTCAGGACACCAGCCCCCAGCAGTGGAAAATCCTTTCCAGTCTGGCGGATGAGTTTTTCAGCGGTGATGAGGAAGCCGATGACAACGCCCCGCCGCGCAGTCTTTTTTCCGTGGGTGATTTCAAGCAGTCGATCTACCGGTTTCAGGGGGCCGACCCTGAACTGTTCCTTGAAAAGGAGGAGAATTTCTCAAACCGCGCCAGCATTGCCCATAAGGAATTTGAGCGCGTTGACCTGAACGCATCCTTCCGCAGTGCCGAACCTGTGCTGGGGCTGGTGGACGCGATTGCGGCGGATGACCTGAAAGGGATCGGTGATGCCACCAGCCACGCCATCAGCCGTCAGGGGCAGGGCGGTTTTGTTGAAATCCTGGGTCACATCAAGGGTGACCCCGCCAGCAAGCCGGATGCGTTTGTATCAGCGCGAATGGATATGGACAGCGGTGATCCATCCCTTGCGCTGGCCCGCAAAATCGTTGCCACCATCCAGTCCTGGATTGGTAGCAGGTGGCTCCCCGCCCGGGGGCGCAGAGTGCGTGCCGGTGATATCCTGATCCTCATCAGGAAACGTGCCGGGTTCAAAACCATCCTTGATCGTGAACTCAGGCTGGCGGGTCTGCCGGTGGCAGGGGCGGACCGGATCAAGCTCAATGATGATATCGCGATCATGGACCTGCTGGCGCTTGGCCGGGTGATGCTGTTGCCTGATGATGACCTCACCCTCGCCACGGTGCTGAAATCGCCGCTCTTCGGGCTGGATGAGGATCATCTCTTCCGGCTTGCCCATGATCGCGGCAAGGCCAGCCTGTTCAGTCGGCTCAGCCAGATGGCCGGGGATGATGCCATGATCGGGGCGGCGCATGACCGGTTTGTGCAATGGCTTGGCCTGGCAGAAGCACTGACCCCTTATGCGTTCTTTCGCAGGGTGCTGGATGGTGACGTGCGCAAGGCCTTTGCCCATCGGCTTGGCAACCATGTCCGGGATGCGCTGGCTGAATTCCTCGAAGTGGCGCGCCAGCATGAGAGCCTTTTTCCCGCCACCATGACCGGGTTTCTGCATTTCATGGAAGAATCCGATGCCGAGGTGACCCGCGAAAGCAGCAATCGTGGTGATGATGAAATCCGCATCATGACGGTGCATGGTGCCAAGGGGCTGGAAGCCCCCATCGTCATCCTGCCCGACACGCTGAAGGCCCGCACCGGTCAGGACAGCCTGATCGACCTTGACCCTGACGGGGTTGGCCTGCCGGTATTTCCGGCCGGCAACCATCCGGTTCGCCACCCCGTTTTCAGGGCCGCGCTGGATGACAGGCGGCAGCGTGATGCCGAGGAGGAAGACAGGCTTTTCTACGTTGCCCTGACACGCGCCGAGGATGGCCTGCTGGTGGCGGGCTTTGAGGCACGGTATCAGCGCAGCATGGCCGGCAGCTGGTATGAAAAGGTCAGCACCGCCATGAACCAGCTGGGTGCTGTCAGCCTGAAGGATGATGATGGTCACCCTTTCCGCAGGCTGGAAAACAAGCAGACCGCTGAACCCGAGGATGAAAAGCCCCGATCAGCAGGGGTGCAACCGGTAGACCTGCCGGAATGGGTCAACACCATGGCCGCACAGGAAAAAACCCCGCCACGCCCGCTCAGCCCATCACGGTTTGGTGCCGTACCGGCTGTATCGTCCCCTGTCGGTCAGGACAGGCGGGATGCCATGCAGCGCGGCAGCCTCGCCCACCGGATGCTGGAAATCCTGCCGGGACTGGAGGGCGATGCCCGCAGGCGTGCCGCTGAACGGCTGGTGGCGAGCGCGTATTCTTACCCGCTTGATGAGGATACTGCCCGTGCGGTGCTTGGTGAGGTGGAAACGCTGATGGAAACCCCGGCGCTTGCCCCCCTCTTTGGCGAGGCGGGACGGGCGGAGGTTCCTGTTTCGGGGATGGTGGGCGGCATTGTCATCAGCGGGGTGATTGACCGGCTGCTGGTAACGGATGATAAGATCACCATCGTGGATTTCAAAACCGGCACCCCGCCCGGACCGGGACAGCCCCTGCCAGAGGCGTATACCCGCCAGCTTGCGCTCTACAGCGGGTTGATGCAGCAGATCTGGCCGGGGAGGGCCGTTGAAGCCGGGGTTGTCTTCACCGAGGATGCCTCAATCCACTGGGCCGACCGTGCCGATATGGATACTGTTCTTGCTGGAATGGCTGATCCGTCTTGACGCTGGCGGCTGAGGCTTTTAACCTGTCATCATAGAATTTTCGGAGTAGATAACATGCCAACGATCAAGACTACTGACGCTGATTTCACCACTGAGGTTCTTCAGTCTGATATGCCTGTTCTTGTTGATTTCTGGGCCGAATGGTGCGGACCCTGTAAGGCTATTGGCCCCGCGCTCGAAGAGATTTCGGACGAAATGGGTGATCGGGTCAAGATCGTCAAGATCAACATTGATGAAAACCCCGCCACCCCGCAGCAATTCGGTGTCCGCGGGATCCCGACCATGCTGATTTTCAATGGTGGTGAGATCAAGGCTGAGAAAATCGGCGCCCTGCCGAAAAGCAAGCTCAGCGAATGGATCGAAGAATCCATCTAGACTACTCTATTCTGGCGGTAACCCGGACCATCGCCCGTTACCCTGTTTTGAGGGCTATACGGGAAGTGTGCCGTTTGCATCAAGCGCATAGCCGCCGAGATAGAGCGACCCGCTGATAATGATGCCGCCGCCATGGCGTTCAGCCGTGGCCGCTGCCTTTTCCACAGCATCCAGAATATCGGTTGCGGTTTCGGCCGTGAGGCCATTGGCCCTTGCCGCATCGGCCATGGTCTGTGCGCTCAGGCTGGCCTCATTGCCCGGGATGGCAAGCGTGACGGCGTGGCACAGCAAGGGCGAAAGCGGTTTGAGGAATTCTTCAGGCGGGCGGGTGTTGAGCGCGCCGCAGACAATAACCCATGGGGCCTTGCCCATGCCGTCCAGGCTTCGCGCCAATGCCTCAGCACCATGGGCATTATGCGCACCATCCAGCCAGATCGGGGTACCTGCCCCGGGGTTGCTAGCATCAGGGTTCCCGGTATTGGCAATCTCAACCAGCCTGCCTTCGGTCAGGTGCTGAACCCGGGCTGGCCAGTAGGCCGCCTCAGCCCCCCGGATGATGGCGGCATCGGAGATATTGGGGGCAACCTCCATCAACACCGCTGCCGCAAGCCCGGCATTGTCACCCTGATGCGGGCCGTTGAGGCCGGTTCGGGGGATCAGGATTTCGCGCCCCCCGCGCTGAACGGTAACCCCCCTGTCATCACGGCTGATCATGAAATCACGCCCGGACAGCAGAAGGTTGGCACCGATCTTCTCAGCCTGTGATGCCAGCTCCTCCATCGCCTCGGCATGAGGCTGACGGGCGCAGAACACCGGCACACCAGCCCGCATGATCCCGGCTTTTTCCCGGGCGATGGCGGTCAGCGTGTTGCCCAGAAAATGCTCATGATCACGGGCAATGGGGGTGATGACCGTGGCCAGGGGCTGATCAACCACGTTGGTGGAATCCATGCGCCCGCCAAGGCCGGTTTCAAGCAGGGTGTAATCCGCCTCAACCCGGGTGAAGGCCAGCATCGCCGCCGCTGTAGTGACCTCAAAAAAAGTCATGGGTTCATCACCGTTGACCGTCTCAACCTCTTCAAGCAGGTCAGCGAGCCTCTGATCATCGATCAGCGTTCCGGCCAGGCGGATGCGTTCATGGAACCGGACCAGGTGAGGCGAGGTATAGGCATGGATGCTTTTACCCTCTGCCTCCAGCATCGCCCGCAGAAACGACAGGGTTGACCCTTTGCCGTTGGTGCCAGCCAGATGGATCACCGGCGGCAGGTGATGCTGCGGCTGGCCCAGCTTTTCAAGCAGCTCAAGGCTCCGCCCAAGGCCGAGATCAATCAGTTTCGGGTGCAGCCGGGCGAGGCGTTCCAGCGCTTCATGAGCGCGGGCGGAGGCGGCGCCGGGCATCGGCCTATTCAGCGGCGCGGCGCGGCGCCTTATCCATCAGCATGGTGAGGATACGGCCAATGACATCAGGCTGGTCAGCGCGGGAGACAACCATGTCAACCATGCCATGTTCCTGGAGGTATTCGGCGGTCTGGAAATCCTGGGGCAGTTTTTCCCGAACGGTTTCCTCAATCACCCGGCGACCGGCAAAACCGATGATCGCGCCGGGTTCGGCAATATGAATATCACCCAGCATGGCAAAGGATGCCGTGACCCCGCCGGTGGTGGGATGCGCCAGGAGGACGATGTAGGGCAAGCCAGCCTCTTTCATGCGGCGAACCGCAATGATTGTGCGCGGCAACTGCATCAGGGAAAGGATGCCTTCCTGCATGCGGGCACCGCCGGTGGATGGCACAATGATCAGCGCGGCACGATGTTCAAGCGCGGTTTCGGCCGCCTTCAGGATACCGTCACCAACAGCGCGTCCCATGGACCCGCCCATGAATTTGAAATCAAAGGCGGCGACAACCGTTTCAACGCCCTTGATGCGGCCACGCCCCACCATGATCGCGTCCTTGACCCCGTTCTTGTTGCGGGCATCCTTGAGCCGGTCGGTATAGCGTTTGAGATCACGGAACTGGAGCGGGTCATCCTTGTTGCCTTCAAGCGGGATGACCTCAGCCTCACCCTGATCAAACAGCATGGCGAGGCGTTTGGCGGTTCCAAGCGGCATGTGATTGCCGCAGGCCGAACAGGTGTTGAACTGTTCTTCGAATTCACGATGAAAGATCATCTGGTTGCAGGATGAACACTTGATCCATAGCGTTTCCTGCACGCTGTCCTGTGAGACAAGCGCCTTGATCTTTGGTAGCACGGTTTTTGACAGCCAGTTCATTGCTAATCCTTACCCTGTTCCAATCCTAACCTTTATCCAGCCTGCTCTCAGCGATACCGGCCCTGGGCCAGCTCATTCGCCTGTTGCAACACCACCAGGATGGTATTATCGCCTGCTTTGCCGTCAGCATCAAGACTCCCTGCAATCGCCCCCACCACGGCAGAGCCAACAACGACACCATCAGCGTGACGCGCAGCCTCCCTGACCTGATCGGGGGTGCGGATGCCAAAGCCGACCACGGCGGGCAGATCGCTGACAGCGCGAATCCGTTCCATGGCGGATTTGATGCTGTCTTCGGAGGCTGATCGGGTCCCGGTAATGCCGGTGATCGAAACGTAATAGACAAACCCGCCCGCGCGTTCCAGCACCAGCGGCATGCGTTCGGTATCGGTTGTCGGGGTCACCAGCCTGATCATCTCAATCCCGGTTTTCATGGCCGGGACGCAGAATTCCTCATCCTCTTCGGGGGGCAGGTCCACCATGATCATGCCATCGACCCCGGCCTCAACAGCACGGGCCAGAAACCGGTCAACGCCATAAATATAGATCGGGTTGTAATACCCCATCAGGATCAGCGGTGTTTCGGGGTGACGGTCACGAAACGCCTTTGCCATATCGATAACGCGATCGAGTTTCATGCCAGCCTTGAGGGCGCGCAGGGATGAAGCCTGGATCACCGGGCCATCGGCCATGGGGTCAGAAAACGGCATTCCCAGTTCAACGAAATCGACCCCCTGATCAGGCAGGCCAAGGAGGATTTGGAGCGAGGTCTGCGGGTCAGGATCACCGGCCGAGATGAAAATACCCAGCGCGGCGCGGTTTTCCTGCTTTGCCTTTGTAAAACAGTTGGCTATGCGCATCACAGCTTTCCCCTGGCCTCAAGCATCGGCAGCACGGCACCAAGGTCCTTGTCGCCGCGACCACACATGTTCATGATGACCACCTGATCCTTGTCCATAGCGCCGATCATCGTGGAAATGAAGGCAAGCGCATGGGCCGGTTCGAGCGCCGGAATGATGCCCTCAAGCCGGGAGCAGATCTGGAAATATTCCAGGGCTTCCTCATCGGTGGCGCTGACATAATTGACCCGGCCGGTTTCATGCAACCAGGCGTGTTCAGGCCCGATCCCGGGGTAATCCAGCCCGGCGGAAATCGAAAACGCATCCTTGATCTGGCCGTCATCATCCTGGAGCAGATAGGTGCGGTTGCCATGCAGCACGCCGGGGCGACCGCCGGTGAGGGAGGCGGCATGATCACCCGTGGCAATCCCCTTGCCCGCGGCTTCAACACCGTAGATTTCAACCCCTTCATCATCGAGGAAGGGATGGAACAGGCCGAGCGCGTTCGACCCGCCGCCGATACAGGCGACCACGGCATCGGGCAGCTTGCCTTCGGCTTCCATGATCTGCTCTTTCGCCTCTGTTCCGATGATGGACTGGAAATCACGCACCATGGCGGGGTAGGGGTGCGGCCCGGCCGCAGTCCCGATGATATAGAAATGCGTTTCGGCATTGGCGACCCAGTACCTCAACGCCTCATTCATGGCATCCTTGAGCGTGCCGGTTCCGGCGGTCACCGGATGCACCACGGCCCCGAGCAGACGCATGCGGTCAACATTGGGTTTCTGCCGTTCGACATCCTCGGCCCCCATGAAAACCTCACATTCCATGCCGAACAGCGCACAGGCGGTTGCGGTGGCAACACCGTGCTGGCCGGCGCCGGTTTCAGCGATGATACGGGTCTTGCCCATGCGCCGTGCCAGCAAGGCCTGGCCGATCACGTTGTTGATTTTATGGGCGCCGGTGTGGTTCAGCTCATCGCGTTTCATGTAGAGCTTGGCACCACCAAAATGCTGGGTCAGGCGATCAGCGTAATAGAGCGCCGAGGGGCGGCCAATGTAATGCTTGTGATACCAGGCGAGATCATCCTGAAATTCCGGGTCGGTTTTGGATTCTTTCCAGGCGGCTTCGACCTGCAAAATCAGGGGCATCAGGGTTTCGGCCACAAAGCGGCCGCCATGGATACCGAAACGGCCATCCTCATCAGGCATGCTGCGGTATGAGTTTCGAGCCTGCGCCCGTTGTGACTGATCGGTCATTGGTTCTAAGTCTCCTGAAAACAAAGCCTGAAGTATTCTTCTAGCCTAAAGCGCAGCGGTAACAAAGTGCCGAATAGCCGCATGATCCTTTATCCCGGGCGCGCTTTCCACCCCTGAGGATACATCAACACTGGCCGCCCCGCTGATCGTGATTGCATCAGCGACATTGCCAGCGTTCAGCCCGCCTGCCAGCATCCACGGTTTGCGGCCATTCCATTGCTGCATGATCCCCCAGTCAAAGGCATGGCCGGTACCGCCGGGCAGGACAGCATCAAGCGGGGCTGAATCAAACAGCATCCGGTCAGCGGCATCATCGTATTCTTGAGCAAGGGTGAGGGTTTCAGCGCTTTCAACCCTGATTGCCTTCATCACGGGCAGGCCAAACCGGGTGCGGATCGCGGCAATGCGTTCCGGTGTTTCGGTGCCATGGCACTGGATCATCTGGGGGCTGGCGGCGTTGATAATGGCCTCAAGCCCGGGATCATCGGTGTTGACCACCAGCGCCACCCGTTCCGTTTTAATGGCATTCACCTCAGCGTGGTGGCGAATCGTGCTGGCCTCATCAAGCGACAGATGACGGGGGGATTTGTGAAAGAACACCATGCCGATCCAGCGCGCGCCACTGGCATGCGCGCAATCCAGATCAGCCGGTGTTCGTATTCCGCAAATCTTGGTTTCAGCCATAATGGCATCCTTCATCGGGTTTAGCGTTATCAAATTTGTGTGTTATCGGGCTTTGGGCAAGAGCGGGGTTGACCCTTTTGGATCAGCGCTGGCGGACTTTTCCATTTTCCTGATCGTTCCCTTCAGCTGGCGATTACGCCAACCGGAACGCCATAGCGGGGCCAGCATCGCCAGACCGCCCAGGATCAGCCCGGTAGCAAAACTGCCCAGAATGAGCAGCCATACCGGCAATTGAAGGGCTGTTTCAAACGGCCAGAGCCTGACAGCAACAAGCCCCGGATTACCGGTCGCCAGCGCAATCGCGGCGGCCATCAGCACAATCGCAACAGCCATGGCAATCAGTCTGCCCATCAGGGTCATTGGAACTATCCCTTCACGCTAGCGCTCACCAAAAGGCGGCCCGTAGAGGGGCCATGAGGGCAATAAATGGTGCGGTGCCTACTTGTTCAGGCGTTCACGCATGCCTTTGCCCATTTTGAAGAAAGGAACGTTTTTAGCCACAACATCAACGCTTTCACCGGTGCGCGGGTTACGGCCGCTGCGGGATTCACGATGACGGACGGAAAATGCCCCGAAACCGCGCAATTCAACACGGTCGCCACGGGCCAGCGCCTCTGAAATGCTTTCAAAAAAGCAGTTTACAATTTTTTCGACCTCTCGGTGATAGAGGTTATCGTATTTTTCCGAAAGGATCGTAATCAACTCTGATTTGGTCATAAAAAACTCCTCTAACGGGTCAATGTTGCCCATAGGGTTTAAAATTGTCAACCGTTTCAAAACGTTGATTCAAAAAAAGCTGATGGAAGCAATCCCGTCAGCCTGAAATAATGGCCGGGGGCGTAAACAGCCCCCGGCCATGCAATTAATATGGGCAATTAATCCGGTTTATTTGTCGTCGCCAGAGCCGTCACGCTTGGCCAGTGCGGCACCGAGGATATCACCCAGGCTGGCACCGGAGTCGGACGAACCGTATTCGGCCATGGCCTGTTTTTCCTCAGTCATTTCACGGGCCTTGATCGACAGGCTCAGCTTGCGGGCCGAGGCATCGACATTGGTGACCTGGGCGTCAACCTTCTCACCCACGGCAAAGCGTTCAGGACGCTGTTCCGCACGGTCACGCGACAGGTCACTGCGGCGGATAAAGCCGGTCAGGCCTTCACCAACCTCAATTTCAAGGCCGCCATCGGTAACCGTGGTGATGCTGCAGGTCACGATATCGCCCTTCTTGATGTTGGAAAGGGTTTCGCCGACAGTATCCTCGGTCAGCTGCTTGATGCCGAGCGAGATGCGTTCCTTGTCAACGTCGACTTCCAGCACCTTGGCCTTGACCATATCGCCCTTTTTGAAGGACTGGATGGCTTCATCACCCGGGACATCCCAGGAAATATCGGACAGATGCACGAGGCCGTCGATTTCATCGGTGAGGCCGACGAACAGGCCGAACTCGGTGATGTTGCGGACTTCGCCCTCAATTTCAGTACCAGCCATGTTGGTGGTGTTGAAGTTTTCCCAGGGGTTGTCGTTGCACTGCTTGAGGCCGAGTGAAATGCGGCGCTTGGCACTGTCGATATCCAGCACCATGACTTCGACTTCCTGGCTGGTGGAAACGATCTTGCCGGGATGGACGTTTTTCTTGGTCCATGACATCTCGGAAACGTGGACGAGGCCTTCAACACCGTCTGACAGCTCAACAAACGCGCCATAGTCGGTGATGTTGGTGACACGGCCGGTAACCTTGCTGCCGATTTCGAAATTGGCCTTGGCGGTTTCCCAGGGGTCTGCCATCAGCTGCTTCATGCCGAGCGAGATACGCTGGGTTTCAGTGTTGAAGCGAATGACCTGAACCTCAACCGACTGGCCGACCTGGAGTGCTTCGGACGGATGGTTGATGCGGCGCCATGCAATGTCCGTTACATGGAGCAGGCCGTCAACACCGCCAAGATCAATGAAGGCACCGTAATCGGTGATGTTCTTCACGATACCGGTCAGGACCTGGCCTTCCTGCAGGTTGGATACCAGCTCGGAACGGGCCTCGGCACGGGATTCCTCGAGAACAGCGCGGCGGGAGACAACGATATTGCCCCGCTTGCGGTCAATTTTCAGAATCTGGAACGGCTGCGGGGTGTTCATCAGCGGGCCGAGATCACGCACCGGGCGGATATCGACCTGGCTGCCCGGCAGAAACGCCGTTGCGCCATCCAGATCAACCGTAAAGCCGCCCTTGACCTTGCCAAAGATAACGCCGGTAACGCGTTCCTGCTTTTCATGGGCTTCCTCGAGCGCGGCCCAGGCTTCCTCACGGCGTGCCTTCTCCCGGCTCAGCATGGCCTGACCGTTGCGGTCTTCCATGCGTTCGACATACACCTCAACCTCGTCACCAACAGTGATGCTTGGCTCCTGGCCGGGGGAGGTAAATTCTTTCATGGGGATGCGGCCTTCGGATTTGAGGCCCACATCAATCATCACCGAGTCCTTATCGAGCGATACGACAATACCGCGAACAACACTGCCTTCGATGGTGAGGGATTCGTTAAAACTTTCTGCAAGAAGGTCAGCAAAGTTTTCGTTCATGGCGGCTTGCACCGCCTCGTTGGTTTCAGACAAAGATTTCTCCGTTTTAGCCTGCTTCAGTTCCGGTCTGTCCGGAGGCCTGCCCTGGCTGGTTCAGGGAACCGTGATGCCTGTGCCCTTTTCATCACGGATGCTATGGCTCTGCAATCCAGCGATCCAGAGGTTGAAAAAGCCGGACAAGGGCTCAGGATTTGCCCGGCAAAGGCTGTCGGCCTATGGCTTTCAGCGCAAAACGTACCATCTCTTCGACTGATTTTTCCGTCGTGTCAACAAGAATAGCATTATCAGCGGGTTTCAACGGGGCGTGCTGACGCGAACGATCACGTTCATCACGCTTGACCAGATCTTCCATGATGGCTGGCAACATAGCCTCACTGCCGTGATTGATCAACTCTTTCCATCGGCGGTGGGCGCGGATATCGACATCGGCATCAACGAAGAATTTGTAATCGGCATCAGGCAGAACCACGGTGCCGATATCCCGGCCATCGAGGATAGCCCCCCTCAACCCCTTCCTAAGACCGTCTTTCAATTCCGGGGTGACCGAATAGGCAAAGCGGCGCTGGCCCTCAAGAAGGGCGGCACGGACCTCTGGCATCGCGGCCACCACCGACGCCATCTCGCCAGCCTCAGCGGTGCGTATCCGGGCATCTTTGGTCAAGCTGAAATCGAGGTTTTTGGCGGCTATTTCAGCAGCATGCTCATCAACGGAGGATGGATCAGCGCCCTCCAGCATCAGCGTCAGCCCGCAAGCCCGGTAGAGCGCGCCGGTATCAAGATGCGCCAGCCCCAGTTCGGCGGCCAGTGCCTTGGCCAGCGTACCCTTCCCCGACGCGGCGGTGCCGTCAACCGCAATGATCATGGCTATGCCTCATCAATTGTTGCACCGGCCTGACGCATCAGCGGGGTGAAATCAGGGAAACTGGTGGCAATCGTTTCAGCGCCCTTCACGGTCATGGTATCGGCACTGGCCAATCCCAGGACCAGAAACGACATTGCGATTCGGTGATCATGGTTGGCATCAACGGTGACCCCGCCATTAACCGTGCCATCACCGCGCCCTGTTACGGTCATGCTGTCCGGGGTTGAGCTGACCTCCACCCCGGCGCGTTTCAGGCCATCTTCCATCAGGGCGATGCGGTCGGTTTCCTTGACGCGCAATTCACCCACCCCCTGCATCACGGTCTCGCCCTCGGCAAAGGCAGCGGCAACCGACAGGATCGGGTATTCGTCAATCATGCTGGCGGCGCGGCTGGCGGGAACCGATACGCCCTTCAGGGCTGAATGGCGGATATCGATATCGGCCACGGTCTCACCCCCCTCAACCCTCGTGTTGGTGAGGCTGATATCGCCGCCCATCTCCATCAGGGTTTCAAACAGCCCGAAGCGGAGGGGATTGGTGCCAATGCCCTTGAGCGTCAGGGATGACCCCTCGGTGATCAGCGCAGCCACCGCCAGAAAGGCAGCCGAAGACGGATCAGACGGCACGACGATATCAGCGGCGTTGAGATCAACCTCACCGTTGAGGGTGATGCTGAGCCGGCCATCATCAAGGGTTTCGCTTTCCACCGGAACACCGAAATGGCGCAGCATGGTTTCGGTATGATCGCGGGAGGCGGCGGGTTCGATCACCCGGGTCTGGCCCCGTGCCGTCAGCCCGGCCAGCAGAATCGCCGATTTGACCTGCGCCGATGCATGCGGGCTTGCGTAATCAATAGCCATCGGGCTGGCCAGCCCGCTCATGGTCAGGGGCAGATAGGTGCCGTCACGGGCGGTGCAGGTGGCCCCCATTTCAACCAGCGGGTTGGTAACCCGGGCCATGGGCCGCACCGACAGTGAGGCATCACCGGTGAAGATCGCGGTTATCCCGCTACCGGCCACGGCCCCCATCAGCAGCCTTGCGCCGGTTCCCGAATTGCCGAGGTCCAGAGGTTCAGCGGGTTCGGCAAAGGCGTTCAGCCCGATGCCGTCAACCCGCCAGGTCCCGTCCTCTTCCCGGCTGATCTGGCCACCCAGTTGCCTTAAGGCAGAGGCGGTGGACATCACATCCGCGCCTTCGAGCAGGCCCTTCACCCTGGTGGTGCCACGGGCCAGCGTGCCGAGGATCAGGGACCGGTGGGAAATGGATTTGTCCCCCGGCAGGGTCAGGCTGCCTGACAGGGACTTGGATTTCCGGGCTTGGAGGGTTAGCATTGCTTATCCTTCAGGACGCATTGAGGGGCGAAATTCATGGTTTAAAATCTTCTAGCATTGCCGTCATCCTGAAATCAATTTTTTGATGGCATCGATTTTGACTTGACCTGCGGGGGTTTTGTTTAGAAAAGCAATACGAAGTATCTGCCTTACTGGAGTTCATGCCATGTCCACCAATGCTCTTGGTATCAAGCGTCATTGTCATTCTTGCGGGACCAAATTCTACGATCTTAACCGAACGCCGATCATTTGCCCGTCCTGCAACACCGAGTTTGATCCCGAGGTTCTGCTGAAAAGCCGCCGCGTCAAACCCGTGGCCCAACCAGCAGTAAAAGCGGTTGTGGCTGAACCCGAACCCACCGAGATCGAAGAAGACATCGATGAAGTGGATGATGAAATTGAGTCCGAAACCACCGTGCTTGATGATGAAAGCGACATTATCCCTGTTGCTGCCGGTCAGGACGAAGAGGAAATCATCTCCCCCGCCGATGATGTTGTCATTGAGGGTGAGCTTGACGTGATCGACGCCGAGGATAGCGAAGAATAATCCCGGCCCGGATCCATTTTTGGCTTGCGCCACCGTGGCCACGGGGTTAATACATCACCTGTCCTAGGACAGACCGTGATTTGGTTACGGGGCTATAGCTCAGCTGGGAGAGCGCTACAATGGCATTGTAGAGGTCAGCGGTTCGATCCCGCTTAGCTCCACCAAACCAACCTTGCAGAAACCCGCCTTAAACGGCGGGTTTTGTTTTGGATGATCTCACCCGCAATCCGGCATCAGCCGCTAGAACCCCTCAACGAACCCCATCCAGCCATAGGACAGCAAGAGGGCGGGTATCGCCGAATAGAGCGTGGCCAGCACCGCCGCCTTGGGGGCAATGGCAATCGCCGGGAACAGCGCATCACCATCGTTTGAGATTGTGTTGCCGATCTGGGCCGAAAGCGGCACCACCCCGGTGAGATAAAGACTGGTCACCAGCACCTGAGGCCCGCATCCCGGAATAAAGCCGATCAGAACAGCGATCATCGGGATCAGCAGCCGGTAACCCTCAAACGCGGAGACAAGATCAATGGAGAAAACATAGACGCACAGCTCAAAGCTGAGAAAGGCCAGGATCACCCAGGCAGTGACGAAATTGGTATCGCCGATGACCTTTCGGCTGAGCTCCCCCATGACGCTGTTATGGGGCTGGCCATGTTGCGGGCCAAGGTGCGGGCTGGTCTTGAGGATTTTCGGCACCAGGAACATCGCCACCGAAAGCACCCCGCCAACCGCGCCAATGGTGAGGCTGGGTTCAGGCCAGAACACCGACCCGAGGAGGCCGTCAATATCAATCTGGAACGCCGCCATGATGCCGAATGCCAACCCGGGCAGAAACAGGATCAGCCAGATACGGTTGAGCCAGCCGCCCGTGGAAGGGCGATCAACAGCAGGGATAGCACTGGTAAACGGCTTATCAGGGCGCATGAAATCAGGGCCGTGGATGGCATTGACAATGATGCCGGTGACCGAGCCGACACTGAACCCAAGCCCCATCATGAACATCCCGGTGACAGGTTCGCTGGCGATCAGCAGGAAGGCCGCATCCCCCATGGTTGCCGTCAGCACCGACAGCACGGCACCAAAGGATAGCCGCCCGGTGGCGTATTGCGTAACAACGATGATCGCGCCGCCGCATCCGGGCAAGGCTCCCAGCAGGGCCGCCAGCACCACCTGAGTATTCGGGGTTGCCTTGGCGAGCATTTTTTCAGCATCGATCCCGGCGAGTTTTTCAAGCCCGTAGAAAATGAACAGCGTTGCGGCAACAAAACTGGTGACCTGGATATAGGCATCACTGATGGTGGCGAGGATAAGGCGCGTCAGCTCATCATTTGAGAACAGCGACTGCATCAGAACAAACAGCGCAAGCATGCTGATGACACCGGTCTGGAAAGACCGCTGCCCGGTAATATTGCCTCGTGTCAGCACACTTGTATTCATGGCCTGTTTCTATCCTGCAATTAAACTTAGCTTCACCAAAGTTTCGTTACCCAACTTTATATAGATAGCATTGGAACAATGTCAAATTTCATAGTGATAAATAAGGTTAATGGGCAGGCCTGAAGAGCCTATCGGGGAGGTTTTCTGGCAAAGGGTATTGATCCCCCCCTTCTTTACGGCCGGTTTTACGGCTAGGATGCCTGCCATGACCGATAAAGACAGCATGCTGATATCCGACCGGCCCGTCATCCTCGTTGGCGGGGGCAGGGTTGATCACGGCCAGCTCAAGGCACTGGGGGCCGAGTTTCCTGTTGTTGCGGCGGATAGCGGGGCTGATACCGTGGTTGAGGCTGGCCTCACCCCCCGATTGGTGGCGGGTGATTTTGATTCGATATCATCGCCTGAAAATTTCCCCGACAGCGCGGTTATCCCGACCCCTGATCAGGATCAGACCGATTTTGCCAAGGCCCTTGACCTCATCAACGCCCCCCTGATCATCGGGCTGGGTTTTCTGGGGCGCAGGCTGGATCACACTCTGGCGACCACCAGCACGCTGGCATCATCGCAATCGGTCCCGGTTGTGTTGCTCGACCGCTATGATGCGGTGTTTTATGCCGATGCCCCGGTTGCGCTGGACCTTGAGCCGGGGGACAGGGTTTCCATCTGGCCGGTTCATGGTCAGGGCTTTACCGCATCCACCGGGCTGGAATGGCCGCTGGATGGGCTTTTCATGCAGCCGGGGTCTGTTATCGGGACTTCAAACCGGGTCAGGGCTGATCTGGTGGATGGGGCGGGGGTGACCATCACCCCGGGGGATGGGGGCAGCGGGTATCTGGTGATTGTGGCGGCTGAACGCCTGCCAGCGGTGATCGGGGCTGTATGTCCTCTATGGGCCGGGGAGGCGGCTCAGTTGCTGTTCCCATAGGTCAGGGAGCGCAGGTAGGATGTGACCTCGTTGCGGGTTTCAAAATGGCTGAGATCGCTGCTCTGGATCGGCTTCCGGATGGTCACATCAACGGTTGAGCCAATGCGGCGAACGATTTCCCTGAACATCAGCGAATAGCCGAGGGTCTGGCTGAGCTTGCGGGCTGCCATGTACATCAGGCTGTTCTGGCCACTGAAGAACACTGGCAGGATCGTGGTGTTTTCCATGAGCGCCAGTTTGGCGGCAAAGGTTTTCCATTCATAGTCTTCCGCCATGCCGATGACTTTCGGGGCCAGCGAAATCCCGCCTGACGGGAACAGGATCACCGCACCGTCATTCCTGATCTGCTGAACAGCATCCTTGCGGGTCTGCATGTTGATCCGCAACGCAGCCTCGGTATTTTCGAAATCCACGGGCAGAATCTGATGCATCACGGCAGGGGCCTGGCGCAGCACCTGATGGGTCATGATCTTGTAATCCTGCCTGATTTTGGAAATTTCAGAACACAGGATCAGCCCGTCAATAACACCGAACGGATGGTTGGCGATTACCAGCAAACGACCTGTTTCGGGGATATAGGCACCCTTGTCCATCATGACATTGACGCTGAGCGACAGACGGTCCACCGCATCCTGCCAGAACAGGCTGTCGGGCCGGTCATCATTGACGTAATCAACATAGAGCCGCTTGATGCGCGGCTGGCCAGTCACTTTTTCAAGACCGCGAATAAAGGCGTTGGAAATCGGCCCCAACTCCCCGTCAGCAAAGGAAAAAATGGGAATATCGTCTTTTTCGGCGGGTTCAAATGCGTGTTTCATCGTGAACAGTTTAGCAAAAATGATCTAAGAAATTTAGAGTATTGCATTCTACCTGCATCATTATTGCATTCTTGTTACAAGGTCCGCCATTTTACAACATGCCCTGGGTTTCTTCCATCCCTAATCTGTCGTGGTGACTGAACACGGATGATCAACGGGGTGGTGTGCCAAGGGTTCCTGGGAAGCAATCCTCATCATCAAACGGAACGGAATTTGAGGCGGCCTATCCTGCCAGTCTCAAATCCCTGTCTTTAATGATTGCCTTGGGGGTGTAACAGCCGGATGAAGGGCCTGACGGGTACCAGCGTCAGGCCATCCCGGTTTATCATTATCCTCTGGGCAGTGCTTCGGCCTGGCCTGACGGTCAGACGATAGCCATGCTTTCGTTGTCGTTGGTTGCCGAGAATGTCGGTTCCGCAGGGTGGATGTCTTCAGCCTCAAGCCCAAGGTCCGCCAGTGCATCTTCGGTATCCAGTACTTCCACCTCACCACTCTGCTCAATAATCTCAATCAGGCGTTGCTCTGCGGACACGCTTTCGTCA
>NTKX01000008.1 GCA_002457135.1 SAR116 cluster bacterium MED-G04 | reverse complement strand
GCAGTTTTTCCGGGGCAGATCGCCTTTCTTTCGCATTTTCGCCATGGTGATGGTTCTGCTATTGCTGTTGGCCGGGCAGGGTTCTATCATGATGACTTATTGCCAGTGCTGACAGGATCAAGATCATGAAAACATCCAAGGATTTTCTCACCGAAGCCAACGCCGCTGTTCCGCGCATTTCTGCCGGGGAAGCCATCGCAGCCTATAATGCCGGGGGCGGGATTTTCATTGATGTGCGCGACAGCGGTGATATCGCCAAATCAGGAACAATCAAGGGCGCGCTCAGAATCCCGCGCGGGTTCATGGAATTTGCCGCTGACGACAACTCACCCTATCATCAGGAAAGCCTGACCAAGGATGCTGAGCTGTTCCTCGTCTGCGGTGCTGGCGGGCAGGCCGCGCTCTGCGGCAAGACGCTCAAGGATATGGGCTTCACCTCGGTCACCAATATCGGCGGGTTCAAGGACTGGGCCGATGCTGGCGGCGCAACGGAGGACTGAACCACTTGATCATCGTGGTTTTCGAATTCGAATTGAATGAAGGCTGTCAGGACCGGTATTTCGAACTGGCCGGGCAGCTCAAGGCCGACCTTGAAACCCAGCCCGGTTTCATCAGCATCGAACGCTTTGAAAGCCTCAATACCCCGGGGCGGTTTGTCAGCCTCCAGGCCTGGCAGGATAACGCCTCTGTGCTGGCGTGGCGGGCCAATGTCGAACACCGACTGGCGCAGAAGGAAGGCCGGGAGACGCTCTTCAAATCCTACCGGTTGAGGGTTGCCGAGGCGATCCGCGATTACACCGATAAAGGCCCCGTCAGCCATGATGCTGGCGATGGCACGGGCCATGGTGCTGATGGGCATGGCGAGTGACCGGATCGTGCTTTTCGGCACCAAGGGCGGCCCCCGTATCATCAAGGGGGGCAGCTGGCCCAGCAGCAACGCCATCGTCATCAACAATCAGGTCTACCTGATCGATGCCGGTCTCGGGGTGACGCGGCAGTTTGTTGAGGCCGGGTTTGATTACAGCCAGCTGGGCGTTATCTTCATCACGCATCACCACTCTGATCATAATCTGGAACTGGGCGGGCTGATCCACACCGCCTGGCTGGGTGCGCCGCCGCATCCCATCACGGTCCATGGCCCCAAGGGGCTGGATCACCTGATGCGCCACGCCCTTGCCAGTCAGGCGTTTGATATCACCACAAGGGTTGAGGATGAGGGACTGGCCGATATCCATGAGCTGGTATCATGGCAGGAGTTTACCGAAGGTCCGGTTTTTGAAGATGATCATGTGCGTGTCACCGCGCTCAGGGTTGCGCATCCGCCGGTTGAGGAATGCTACGCGCTCAAATTCGATACCGGCAGCAAGGTGGTTGTCTTCGGGGCCGACACGGCGTTCTTCCCGCCGCTGGCGGATTTTGCGAAAGGGGCTGATATCCTGGTTCATGAGGCCATGCATCTGCCCACGGCGCGGCAGATCTGTGATGACCTGAAAGCGACAAAACCCCGCCTGTGGGATCACCTGAACGCCAGTCACACAAGCTGCGCTGATGTCGGCCGGCTGGCCAGCATGGCTGAATGCGGCCATCTGGTCATCAATCACTATGTCCCGGAACCCGGCTATCGCGCATCGGTAGAAGATTTCGAGCATGCGGTGAGGCAAACCTATGGCGGCCCCCTGACCATGGGCCGGGATCAATTATCTCTGGAAATTTAATAAGGAATTTCCAAAAGGGAAAAAAAGGGTGGCCTTGATTAAGGCCACCGAGGTAGGGGAGGTAATAAAGCCGATATGGGCGAGTGGGGGCGTTAATCAACCCTTCATTATCGGTATTTGTTGCCTTTTGAGGCTATTTCAGCGCATCAACGCCTGTTTCGCCGGTCCTGATCCGCAAGGCATCAGCCAGATCAAGGACAAAGACCTTGCCATCCCCGATCGTATCGGTGTTGGCGGTGGACCGGATCGTTTCCATGACGCGCTCAACCTGACCATCCTCAACGGCGATTTCCAGCTTGATTTTTGGCACGAAAGCAATGGTGTACTCATTGCCGCGGTAAATTTCGGTCTGGCCCCTCTGGCGGCCATAGCCGCGGACCTCGGAAACCGTCAACCCGCTGATCCCCAGCTCAACCAGGGCTTTGTGCACATCATCAATGCAGGACGGTTTTACAATCGCGATAATGTATTTCATGGGTGTCCTCCCTTAATTGTTGTGGTAGCCACGTTCGCCATGCTGGGCGAGATCGAGGCCTTCAACCTCAACCCCGTTTGATACCCGGAGCGGAACAAAAGCCCCCACCAGCTTGAGAATGGCGAAACTGGCAACAGCGGTCCAGATAAAGGTAATGGCAACGCAGGTCAGCTGAACCATGAACTGCTCGCCCATGGAAACGCCCTCAGCCAGGCCAGCACCCGAAAACCCTTCGGTCGCCAGCACAGCCACCATCAGGCTGCCCAGAATACCGCCGACACCGTGGACAGCGAAGACATCCAGCGAGTCGTCAATATTCAGTTTGCCGCGAATCAGATCAACAGCAAAATAACACACAAGCCCGCCACCAAAACCGAGGATCAGCCCGCCGGGAATGCCGATAAACCCTGATGCCGGGGTCACCGTGGCGAGGCCTGCAACCATGCCGGTTGCAATACCAACCAGCGACGGGCGACCAAAACGGAGCCATTCCGCCACCATCCAGACCAGCGCACCAACAGCAGCGGCGATATGCGTGACCATTATGGCCATGCCCGCATTCTGGCCCGCCGCAAGGGCAGAACCGCCATTGAACCCGAACCAGCCGACCCACAGCATGGAGGCACCGATCATGGTCAGGATAGGACTATGGGGAGGGTTGAGGAGGGCGGGAAAACCGGCCCGCTTGCCCAGCACGATGGCAACCACCAGCGCGGCGGTCCCGGCCGTGGTATGCACAACAATGCCGCCGGCAAAATCCATGACACCCCAGCCCGCCATGATGCCGCCACCCCAGACCCAGTTGGTGACAGGGGCATAGACAACAAGCAGCCAGAGGATCGAAAACCCGAGGACAGCGGCAAAATTCATCCGTTCAACATAAGCGCCGATGATCAGCGCCGGGGTGATGACGGCAAAGGTCATCTGAAAGACAGCAAAGACGCTTTCAGGAATGGTGCCGACCTCGCTATCAAGCGTGATGGCCCCCATCATGACATTGCCAAGCCCGCCAACCCAGCCGCCACCATCACCGGAAAAGGCAAGCGAATACCCGGCAATGACCCAGGTTACCGAACAGACGCAAGCCAGCGCAAAGTGATGCATCAGCACCGAAACAACGTTGCGCGGCTGGACCAGCCCGGCGTAAAACAGCGCCAGCCCGGGCAGGGTCATGAACAACACCAGCGCGGTTGACGTCAGTATCCAGGCGGTATCACCGCTATCAACAGCGGCATGTGCGAGGGAAGGAAAAAGGGCCACCATAAGGGCGGCGACAATATGTCGGGACATCATCATTGCATATAACCTGTTAATATAATTTCGTAAAACTATATCAAATTTCATTAATACGCAATATTTTCGTGTTTTCTGCCACACTGGATCATGCCTGGCTGAATAGTCAGGGGGTCGGGATGGTTTCTTCACGCAGGATGGATCGCCCGACCCTCGTGATATCACGATGACCGCAGAGCGCCATGGTGGTGTCCATTTCCTTGCGCATGATTTCCAGCGCCTGGCTGACCCCGGCACGGCCACCAGCCCCCAACCCCCAGGTAAAGGCGCGGCCGATCATGGTACCCCGCGCACCCAGCGCCCAGGCCTTCAGGACATCCTGCCCCGAACGGATACCGCCATCCATCCAGACCTCAACCTTGTCGCCGACAGCATCAACGATTTCAGGCAGGATCGATATTGAACTGGAGGCACTGTCCAGCTGGCGGCCCCCATGGTTGGAAACAACGATCGCATCGGCCCCGGTGCGGGCGGCCATATCAGCATCCTCGGCATCCAGAATGCCCTTCAGGATGATCTTGCCCCCCCACCAGTCCTGTATCCGCTTGACGTCATCCCAGTCCAGCCTCGGGTCGAACTGCTCGGCGGTCCATGCCCCCAGCGATGACATATCGGTGATGCCCTCAACATGGCCGACAATATTGCCGAACTGGCGGCGTTTTGTGCCGAGCATGCCCATGCACCAGCGTGGATGCATGGCCAGATCGATCATGTTCCTGATGGTCAGTTTCGGCGGTGTCGACAGGCCGTTCTTGATATCACGATGCCGCTGGCTGAGGATTTGCAGATCAAGGGTCAGCACCAGTGCCGAACACCCCGCATCCCTGGCCCGTGCCAGCAGGCGGCGGGAAAAATCATGATCCCGCATGAAATAGAGCTGGAACCAGAACGGTGCGTTTGTGTGTTCGGCGACATCCTCAATAGAGCAGACCGACATGGTCGACAGCGTGAACGGAACGCCAAACGCCTCAGCGGCCTGGGCGGCGAGAATCTCGCCATCAGCATGCTGCATGCCCGTCAACCCGACCGGGGCCAGCGCAACCGGCATGGTGACATCCTCACCCACCATTTTCGTGGCCAGCGTGCGGTTCGTCATATCAACGGCAACACGCTGGCGAAACCGGATCTGGTCCAGATCGCTGTTATTGCGATTGAGCGTGCTTTCGGTATAGGCCCCCGACACGGCGTAGTCATAAAACATCCTGGGTACACGCTTTTTCGCCAGATGCTGCAGCTCTTCAATAGTGGTAATCGTCATGCCGTAAATATCCTCAACCTCAAGGGACACTATAGTGAACTCCCCGGTTGCTGAAAACAGTTGTTTAAAGGCAGCAAAAGGCGCGGTGGAAGCAGGGGCGATGGTGCGCCTGACAGCATCACGGATGCGATTGCCAGTTAACGCAATTTTAATCAGTGGTGATTTAGACTGACCAGAACCGAACAGAACAGGGAGGGTCGGTCATGATCAAGCTAACAAAACACCTTATGGCTGGGGCAGGTTTTAGCTGGGCCGCGTTGCTGGTAGCCACAATAGGGCTGGTATCAGCAGCACATAGCTGGCCAATGAAGGCAGAGGCAGGGCAATCATCCCAGCCGCTGGTTCTGGTGGCTGATGATCAGTATGGAAATACCCCGCTCCATAAAGCTGTAGTTATTGAAAATCTTGAAGCAATATCTGATCTGCTGGCGGCTGGTGCTGATATGGAGGCGCGTGATCAGTTTGGTGCTACCCCCCTGCATTATGCGGCATCTGGAGGAAGCCCTGAAGTGATCACCACCCTGCTGGCGGCTGGTGCTGATTTGAGGGCGCAGGCTCAGGTTGATGTTACCCCGCTGCATATAGCGGCATCTAGAGGAAGCCCTGAAGCAATCACCACTCTGCTGGCTGCCGGGGCTGATCCCCTGGCCAGAGACATGGGAGGGCGAAGGCCTATTGATTGGGTGGGAGAGGATAGCAGCCTTTATGACACCGCGGCCTATTGGCAGTTGAATGATGCTACATTAAACAGCCAGTAGGTGCGGATTACGCCGCTGTCATGCCATGCCGCTGGCGGCCATGCATGCCGAAAGCCTGAAACTTTGCTGGAAAAGGTAGGGCGATGGTGCTGGTGATAGGACTTGAACCTACGACCTACTGATTACGAATCAGTTGCTCTACCAACTGAGCTACACCAGCACTGGGGGCCTTATACCGTCAATCGGGCTGATTTGGCAATGGTGTGGCGGTGTCGTCTGCTGGTGCGACGGGGAGGGTGTTTTTCGCCATGCGCCAGTCGAGGGCGGCGAACGCTTCACAGGATGGGCAATGCGGCCCCCACTCTGCTGTGGTGGCCCCGCATTGACGGCAGGTCCAGGCCGCTGAACGGGGCGCTCTGGCGGCTTCCTCCAGGCAATAGCGGGGGTCGGGCCAGTCATCGGCGGCCGCATCTTCTGGTGCGTTGCGCCCGACTTCGGCCAGCACTGACCACAGCACGGCATCACGCTCAGCGGTGGAGACCAGCTCCGCCAGGCGGCGAGCCTCCCCCCACAACATCAGCTTGAGGGCAATGGTGGCGCAGGCGCTGATCGCCTCCAGCCGGTTGCCGCCACGATCCGAAAGCCGCATCAGCCGGGCCAGGCTGGCGGCATCCTCACCGCCCCAGCAATCCATCAGCCGGGCCGCGAGATCAGGATGGGGGGTATCGAGAAAGGCTTTCTCCAGCAGGCTGACAGCCTTCCTTTTTTTGCCGCGCTGCATGTGGATATCCGCAGCCTCAAGCGCGGCGGGGGTCAGGCCCGGATGATGCTTGAGCGCGTTTTCGAGTGACGACAGGATTATGCCCTCATCCTTGCCGGTAGTCTCCCCCCTCTCCATAAGGGAACGGGCGAGCTGATAATGCAGCACGGCAAGCGCAATATCGGTTTCCCGCATTGCCTCTTTTGAGTTAGCACCGGATTGGCGGTGGCGTTTGGCCTCCTCCAGCGCGGTGATCGCCTCCCGCCAGTTGCCGTGGCGGGCCTCCAGCGCGAACAGCGCCCGGGCCAGTCCGGGTTCATTCCGGCGGGTGGCAAAGGCGGCACGCCCGGCCTCCAGCGCGGCTTCATCATCACCGGCCTCAGCCCGCAGGCGCATGGTCCCGGCATGGCCAAGCCAGGCGGTGGCCCTGTTATCGGTGAGCTGGCCAAAAAAACGGCTGGCGGCTTCGGTATCGCCCTTGAGGGTGGCGACCTGGGCATCCAGCAGGCCGGTGAGGGTATTGCCCCCGGTCAGTCGGCGGGCGCGGCGGGCGTTTTTGGCGGCTTCGTGCTGATCGCCGACTGCCGCCGCAACCAGCCCCAGCGCCAGGGCCTGCTGGCCTTCCTCCTGACGGCGATTGCGGATACGGCCACTGAGCCGCCCCGGCAGCCCCGCCAGAAACGAAAGCAGGCGATCCATCATGACCACCAGAAAAATGATGGCTGCCATCACCGTGACCAGCAGGCTGGTCTGAACCTCAACCCTGTAGCCAAGCCACTGGATCACGGTCTTGCCATCCTGACTGGCCAGGAAACTGGCGGCATAGCCAGCCAGCAGGATCAGGACCGCAATCGTCACCAGACGCTTCAGCATGGTCTATTCCTCATCAATCCGGGTAATCTGAAGCGCATTACCGAGGAAAGACCACCATGAGCCGCCATCACTGCCGCTATCCCGAGGGGCCGGGGCCGGAGTGGTATCAGGTTCGGCGGTCCCGGTGACAGGATCGGGGGCTGGCCGGGTCTCAGCCTCAGCGATGCGGGCGCTGGTTTCAGCAAGGTCAGCTTCCAGTTGGTCGAGCCGCGCGATCAGGGCCGGGTCAATATCACCGGATCCGGGGGCATTAGCCTTGATCTGGTCCAATGCCGTGGTGAGACCGGCCAGCCCTTCTTCAAGTGATTGCAGCCGGGTTGACAGGCGTTGTTCCAGCGCGGTGAGGTCATCGGCGGTGTTGACACTGGACAGCGTGGCGATCGCCGCTTCATTCTGTGACAGACGCTGTTGCAATGCCAACCGCGCCATCTCGCTATCCACAAGGCTGCTGGCCAGCCGCCGGTTTTCCAGCGTGGTGTATCCGGCGACCCCCGCGGCAATCAGGCCAATAACCAGCGCGGCCAGAACAAGGGCCGGTGGCCGTGAAGGGGTGGCCGTTTCGGGGGCAGAACCGGGCCGGGCCGTATCCTCGCCTGAGTTAGCCTTATTGCCCCTATCATTAAAGGAAGTGTCTTTACGCGGCTGGTCAGGGGCAGGTTCATCCGGCATCACCACCGCCTCACCCTCAATGACGGTTTCCGTCACGGGTTCGGGTGCTTTTTTCTTCACGCTGTTTCGTGATGGCTGTTTTTTGGCCTTGCTGGTCATGCCTTTTTAACCCCTGCCGTCTTTTATCGGGTGATCATGCATGATGGCATCAATCGCGGCATCCAGCATGGCTGACCGTTTCGGCTGATCAGCTATTCTGATGGTATGCCAGTCTTCACCGCAAAGTCCAGCCGCCCTCTGGCTGATGGCAATCATGGTCATGCCCGCCTGTTTTGCCTCCAGCCCATGGTGGCTCAGCAGCCGGGTGAAATGCTCACCGGCCCGGCCTGAATGCGCCAGCACCACGGCCACTGCATCATCCCGGATAAGCGACAGCACCTCAGGGGTGAAATCATCAACCGTTGCCGCCTCATAGACCGCCAGCCGTTCTGCCTGGATACCGTGATCATCCAGCGCACGCTTGATGTTGAACCCGGTATCCACCGCCGAGGCCCAGAGCAGCCTGGGATGATCGCTGAAACCGTCATGGGCGCGGATCATCCCGGTCAGGCCATCACCGTCACCCGGGCCGGTGATCACCGTGGTAAAACCAGCCTTGCGGGCCTCGCCCGAGGTGGTGTTGCCGACACAGAAACACGGCAGGCTGAGAAAACCGGGATCCCTGATCAGGGCGGCGGCGTGGCGGCTGGTCAGCACCACCCCGTCAAAGCCGCTGGCATCAGGCCATTCCGGCGAAAGGGCCCGGATTTCCAGCATCGGCGCGCTGATCGCCCTTGCCCCGCGTTGTTCCAGCAAGGTGATATCCCTTGCCGCATCGTCGCGTGGTCGCGTCGTTAGGATGAGGCGAGGTGGAGCCACGGTGATCAGCCCCCTGTTTCAGCCAGAAACGCCCTTCCGCCAGCCTGTTCGAGCAAATCGATGGCGAGGCGCTGGCCAAGGGCTGCGGCATCATCAGCTTGAGCCTCACCGGCGGCGAAGAAAGCCTGGCTGCCATCAGGGCTGAACAACGCCGCCTTCATGGTGAGCCTGTTATCAAATCGGGCCGAGGCACCGATCGGGGTGCGGCAGGTTCCATCCAGCGCCGCCAGCAGGGCGCGTTCGGCGGTCAGCTCAATGGCGGTGGGCGGGTGATCCAGCCCTTTCAATGCGGTGAGGACGGCATCACGCCGGGGGCTGCCATCAGGGGCAAGCGCCTGAACAGCAATCGCCCCCTGACCGGCGGCGGGCAGAAAGATATCTTCAGCAATCGGGTGGATTTCAGTGGTGCTTATACCCAGCCTGTTCGTCCCAAGCCTGTTCATGCCCGCCATGGCCAGGATGATGGCATCATAATCACCATCGGCCAGTTGCTGGAGCCGTGAGTTGACGTTGCCCCTCAAGAGGCGTATCCGCAGGTCAGGACGGCGTGATTTGAGCATGGCTGATCGCCGGACCGAGGCTGTCCCCACCACGGCACCATCGGGCAGATCGTCAATGCGCGGGAACGGGCCGATCAGCGCATCGCGCCTGTCCTCACGCTCCAGAAAAGCGGCGATGATGGTGCCTTCGGCGAAATCAGACTCCATGTCCTTGGCGGAATGGACCGCGGCCTCAGCCCGGCCATCGAGCATGGCGGCCTCCAGCGTTTTCACGAACAGCCCCTTGCCGCCCAGCTCCGCCAGGGAACGGTCCAGCACTTCATCACCGCGTGTCGACAGCGCCTCAATGGCACAGGCGATCTGATCCGGCCCCTGATCCAGTCTGCGGGCAACCTCATGGGTCTGGGCCATCGCCAGTTGCGATGCCCTGCTGGCCAGCCTGACGGGATTTTCTTTGGAAATTGGCGCGGTTTCAATCATGCCTTTCTTTACCAAGGGGGCCATGCTTTGGTAAAGGGAAATAGACGGGCTGATGCAATTGGCATCCCTGCCCCCTCATGCCGGTATCGTTGCCGGCAGGAAAAGGAATAACCGCGTGACCGATTATATTCTCGGCATCGAAACAAGCTGTGATGAGACTGCGGCCGCGATTGTCGGCAGTGACGGGGCGATCCGCGCCAATATCGTGGCCAGCCAGATCAGCGAGCATCAGCGCCATGGCGGGGTTGTCCCCGAAGTTGCCGCCCGCGCGCATCTGAGCCAGATCGGCCGTGTCATTGATGAGGCCTTTGCCACCGCCGGGATGGACATGACCGGCATCAGCGCGGTTGCGGCCACGGGCGGGCCGGGGCTGATCGGCGGTGTTCTGGTGGGGGCTGTCGCCGCCAAGGCCATGGCCTTTGGTCAGGGGGTTCCGTTCTATGCCATCAATCACCTTGAGGGCCATGCCCTGTCGGCGCGGCTGACCGAGGGCGTTGAATTTCCCTTCCTCCTCCTGCTGGTATCGGGTGGCCATACCCAGTTGCTGGAGGTTGTATCACCGGGGCAGTATCACCGCCTTGGCACCACCCTCGATGATGCCGCCGGGGAGGCCTTTGACAAATCCGCCAAGGTCATGGGGCTGGGCATGCCCGGCGGTCCCGCGATTGAGTCCGCCGCCGCCATGGGGGATGATCGTGCGGTGACCCTGCCGCGCCCGCTGGCGGGTAAGCCGGGGTGCCATTTTTCCTTTTCGGGCATGAAAACCGCTGTCCTGACGGCGTGGCGCGGGGCGATTGCTGATCTGCCCGAGGGTCATGAACGTCAGGCGCGGATTGCTGATCTTGCTGCCTCACTCCAGCGCGCTGTTGGCGATAGTCTGGCTGGCCAGTCTGCCAAGGCCATGGCAATGTTCCGTGAACGCCATCCCCATCAGCAACAGCCCGGCTTTGTGGTGGCTGGCGGGGTGGCCGCCAATCGCACGATCCGGTCCATGCTGGCGCAAAAGGCCGATGAAAACGGGTTTGGATTTTTTGCACCGCCGCCTCAGCTTTGCACCGATAATGCTGCTATGATCGCCTGGGCCGCCATGGAACGCCGCAACGCCGGTCTGCCTGCCGATGGGCTTGATTTTGAGCCGCGACCACGCTGGCCGCTGGACCCTGAGGCTGCACCGCCGCCAGGCCGGAATAACCGGAAGGGGAAGTGAACTATTGACCGATCCTGAAACCTATAAAAACAGCCGGGACAACATCCGGGATAACAACCGGGATAACAGCCCGATTGCCGTTCTGGGTGGCGGGGCATGGGGCAGTGCGCTGGCCTCTGCCCTTGCTGCGCGTGGTCATGAAACCCGCATCTGGGTGCGGCGCGATGATCATGCCGCTGCCCTCACCGGCGGGGTATCACCGGTGCTTGATATGGCTATTGCTGCACCGAGTCTGGCCACCACCGATGCCGCCGCCGTGCTGGATGGTGCCGGGATGGTGCTGGCGGTGCTGCCGACCTCAGCCACCGATGATACCATTGCCATGATCAGGGCAGGGGCCGACCCCGCGATCCCGATTGCCTGGGCCGCCAAGGGGCTGGTGCCGGGGGGTGATGCGCTGATCCCCGAACACGCCAGCGCCCATCTGCCGAACCCGGCGGTGATGCTGAGCGGCCCGAGCTTCGCTGATGAGGTAACGGCAGGCAAACCCGCTGCCCTGGTGGCGGCCAGTCAGGATGATGCCGCCGCCAACGCGGTGGCGATGCGGTTTCACGGCAGCAATATCCGTGTCTATACCAGCAATGATCCGGTCAGTGTTGCTGTGGGTGGTGCGGTCAAGAACGTCATTGCCATTGCCAGCGGTATCGTCACCGGCATGGGGCTGGGGGATAACGCCAGGGCCGCGCTCATCACACGGGGGCTGGCGGAAACCACGCGGTTTGCGCTGGCGCTTGGCGGGCAGCGTGAAACCCTCTTCGGGCTGGCCGGTCTGGGTGACATGGTGCTGACCTGTTCGGGCGCGCATTCACGCAATTTCGCCTTTGGCCTTGCCCTCGCAGAGGGCGGTGATACCCCGGCCAAACTGGCCGAGGGCAAGCATTCGGCTGCGGTGATCCTGCGCCGGGCTGCCCGCCTCAAGGTCGATATGCCGATCACCGAGGCGGTGGCGCGGGTGCTGATCGACGGTGCTGATATCAGGGCTGAGATCAACCGGCTGCTGCAACGCCCTGTTGACAGCGAATGGGGCTGAGTTTCAAATAAACCCGTCACCTGAACCACGCCATCACCCGAAGTATAAGGAGCATCCATGCAGTACTGGCTTTTGAAATCCGAACCCAACACCTGGTCATGGGATGATCAGGTCAACAAAGGCGATGAGGGCGAAGGCTGGGATGGTGTCCGCAACTATCAGGCCTCCAACAACATGAAGGCCATGCAAATCGGTGATCTTGCCTTTTTCTATCATTCGGTCAATGAGAAACGGATTGTCGGTATTGTTGAGGTGATCGAACTCTATCACCCTGACCCGACCGATGCTTCCGGCCGTTTCGGGATGGTCACGGTCAAGGCCATCTGCCCGGTCAAGACCCCGGTTACCCTGGCTGAGATCAAGGCCAATCCGGCCCTGGCCGAAATCGCGCTGGTCAGGCAGTCACGACTGTCGGTGCTGCCGGTTACCCCCGATCACTGGGCCGAATTGATGAGGATGGCTGAAACCAGTCTGTAGAAACCTGAAACCAGATTTACACAATCTAGGCTTAGGTATCAGCCAGATTTAGGTATCGGTTTTGGACTGCTCGTTCTTTTCACGGAAAATGAAAATCAGGTTGCGGGCATAGATCAGCAGCCCCAGCCCCTGACCGCAGATGATCACCGGGTCCTGTCGCCAGATGGCGTAAAGCAGCAGGACCATGCCGCCGCCAATCGAAAAATACCAGAACATCACCGGGATGACGCTTCGTTTCGCGCCTTCGGAAGTGATCCACTGAACGATAAAGCGCATCGCGAACAGCAGCTGGCCACCGAACCCGACCGCAATCATCACCGTTTCGGGTTGCTGGGGCAGGGTTTCAGGCAGAAACGGAAAGAGATAGACAAGGCCCGTTGAAACAGCAACGGCGACGTTTTCAATCCCTGCCGAAAGACCGCGTATCAGTTCAACCATGATGTTCTGTTACTTCCAGTTGTTTTGGCTTGCGCCGAATTAACCACATCACGCCGATAATGTCACTGATGCCAACCATCAGCCGGTCAAGGGTCCGGTATTTGGACTGGCCCATGGTGCGGGCCGCATGGCTGACAGGCATGGCGACAACGGTTGCCCCTTCACGCCGCGCCAATGGTGCCATGAAACGGTGCATGTGATTGAAATACGGCAGGCGGAGATAAAGCTCACGATCAAAGACCTTGGTGGCACAGCCGGTATCGGGGTGATTGTCCTGCAGGATCAGGCGGCGGACCTTGCGCGCAAAGATGGAGGCATAACGCTTGCTGAACCCGTCCTGACGCTTTGCCCTGAACCCGGCCGCCATGACGAGACCCGGGCGATGGTCATGGACAGCCGCTTCGAGGTCAGCCAGATCACCCGGCGGGTTCTGGCCATCACCATCAAGCGTGGCAATCAGCGGGGCGCGGGCCGCCATGATGCCGCTCCTCAATGCCTGGCTCTGGCCAGCGCGTTCGGAATGGGTCAGCACCCTCAGGCAATCGATGCGTTGTTGCAGGCTGGCCAGCTCATCGGCGCTGCCATCCGTGCTGCAATCATTGACGTAGATAATCTCTATGGCGCGGCCGGAAAAGGTTTCCCTGATCCCCTCAACCAGCGGGGTGATGTTGCCTTCTTCGTTGAGTACCGGAACAACAATGCTGATTTCAGGACTGGATTGCTGGGTCTTTGGTCTGGCACTGGCCTTGCGGCGTGTTGCCTTGGGGGATTTCATATCCGGACTCATCATTTGTTATTGTTTTGTCTTACTCTCAGCCACCGCTTGCGTCAATCAGCGGCGCGGTAGAATTCAAGCTCCACCCGCTTGCCACGAGACGCATTATAGCCGTTCACCTGACCGGCCTGGCTGACCGCAATACCGGCCGTGGCGGCGGTTTTGAGGAACTCCGCCTCAGCGCGTTTTTCGACAATGGCCAGACCGTTGGGGGCCTCGGCCAGAAACAGCGCGACTTCGGGTGCGCTGAAGAGCAGCGTATCGGTGCCGAGGCTGAACACCATCGACGGCTCATGATAACCCGCCACCGCGATGCTATCCACCGGCTCCTCCAATGATGCAATCGCTGATTTCAGGCGCGGTGCGATATGCATGTCGCTCAGCGATGGCAGCACCCCGCCAAACACCGCCGCATGAAAACCGCTGGCGGTGACAGCGATCAGCAGCAGAACAGCCAGTTTCTGGACCCGCCCCCACCAATAGGCCAGCCCGGCGACCATCACCGAAAGGATAAAGGCAGTCAGGCCCCATTCCCGGCTGCCGCCCAGATCACTGGCGGCGTAAAGCACCACCACCCCGAGCGAGACTGAGGCCAGCATGAAAACCCCGTTCCAGCCGATGACCAGCAGGCGCATTGCATCAAGCCCCCTCAGCCAGGGGAATATCCTTGCCCTTAGGGGGCTGCCATCAGGGGCCGTGACACTGCGGCGTTTCGGCGGCATCCTGAACTCGATGCCGTAAGCCATGAGCATGGCCAGCGCAGGCATCACCGGCAGGATATAATGCGGCAGTTTCGTTGGCGTCAACTCAATCACCATCCAGAAGGGCAGAACCCAGCCGAGGAGGAAAATCACCTCCCGGTCACGGCGGCGTTTCAGCACTTCCATGATGCCGCGCATCAGGAGCAGGCTGCCGGGCCAGAATGTCAGCACCAGCAGCGCCAGATGTGTCAGCGGCGGCGCGCCATGCGATTCCTGCCCTGACTGGATCTTGCTGACCAGATCACCCTTGATGGCGGTGGCCAGAAACACGCCGTCAGTGGCGTGGGTCACCAGGATCACCCAGGGCAGCACCATCACGGTCAGCACGATGAACCCCAGCACCGGCCGCAGGAAATAGATCCAGCGCCAGCTGCGTTCACGAAGCGTCAGCACCGCGACCGTGAGGGCGGCGATCAGCGGAGCAATCGGCCCCTTGATCAGGATAGCCAGCCCCATCGCGGCCCAGAAAACCATGGCCAGTTTTCCCGAAACGTAATCACCGCTCAGCCCCTGATCGTAAATCCGCCAGAGCGCGATTTGCTGAACCAGTATGGCCGCGCACAGCATGGCATCGGTCTTGGCGAGATGCGCCTCTGCCACCAGCGTCAGGCTGGAAGCCATGAAAATACCGGCGATCAACGCCTGCCTGAAGGGCATCAACTGGCGGGCAAACCCGAAACTCGCCAGCGCGACAATCATGGCCCCCAGCAGGCTTGGCAGACGATAGCTTGAAATCCTGTCTTCGCCGAGCAGCCTGGCCGATGCTGCCTGCATCCAGTAGATACCGACGGGTTTCTTGGCGCGGAGTTCCTGCTGATAGCGGACTGTCACCAGATCACCGCTTTCAACCATCTGCTTGCTGGCCTGGGCAAAACGCGATTCATCCCTGTCCATGGGCGGCAGGGTCGACAGGCCCGGCACAAAGGCAATGATCCCGACAAGGATGACGGCGACAAAGGCCAGCCTGACAGCAAGAGGATGATGAAAAATATCGGTCACGCGATCAAACGGTCTCGGTTGTTGCTTAATATTCCAGATAGGATAAACAGGAACAATGATACCTGATCCCCCATCAACCCCATTCTTTACCCCAGATCGCCGCGCCATGCGAAAGAAAATCTGGCAGCTGACCCTGCCGGTGATCCTGGCCAATATCACCGTGCCTTTTGTCGGCATGGTCGATACCGCGGTGATGGGGCATTTTGACAGTGCGCATTATATCGGCGCGGTGGCGATGGGCAGCTTTCTGTTCAGCCTGATCTCCATCAGCTTCGGGTTTTTGCGGATGGCAACAACCGGGCTGGTGGCCCAGTCCCATGGTGCCGATGACCGCCCCGGGGTGGTGCTGAATTACCTGCGCGCGGTGGCCATGGCACTGATGCTCGGTGTGCTGATGGTGGTGCTGGCCCAGCCGATCATCATGCTGGCGCGGCAGTTCCTTTCGGCCAGTGAGCCGGTGCTGGATGGCATGGCGGTCTACATGACGATCGTTGCCTTTGCGGCCCCGGCTGTGTTCCTCAACATGGTGGGGCTGGGGCTGCTGTTTGGTCTCCAGCGTGTCAACAGCTGCCTTATCCAGCTGGTGGCGATCAACTGCATCAATATTGCCGTAAACCTGATCCTGGTGATCGGTCTGGGCATGAAAATCGAAGGCGTGGCCCTGGCCACGGTGCTGGCGCAATACACCGGCACCGGCGTGACGGCCTGGCTGGTGATCAGGGCGGTTGGTCATCCCCGGGACTGGCCCTGGCCACCGGTGCGGGAGGTTGTCTCGCTTTCGGCACTGGCTGAATATTTCGGTCTTGGCCGTGATCTGACGATCCGCACCTTTGGCATCATGCTGGGGGAAATGCTGGTGCTGAATTCTTCGGCCTCGCTCGGGGATGTTGAACTGGCGGCAACCCAGCTCGGTTTCGTGCTGTTCGGGATCATCGCCTACGGGCTTGACGGTTTCGCCCATGCCGCCGAAAGCCTGGTGGGGGAGGCTATCGGCCGCCGTGACCGCGCCCGCCTGAAACAAGCGATTGAGGAAGGCACCATCATGGCCTTTGCCATGGCGGTTGTGTTTGGCGGGATCATTTTTTTTGGTGCCGGCCTGTTCTTCCGCCTGATGACCAGCCTGCCTGAGGTGCTGATGACGATTGACAGCCTGATCCCCTGGCTTGCCGCGATCCCTGTTATCTCGGTCTTTGCGTTCATGATGGATGGCGTTTTTGTCGGCGCAACCCGCGCCCGGATCATGCGTGATGCCATGGTCATGTCGGTGGTGGTGTTTATCCCGGCGATCTATTTCGGTCACATGATGTTTGGCCTGCACGGGATCTGGGCGGCGTTTCTGTTTCTTCTTGGTGTCAGGGGCGGTACACTCTGGCTTCGCCTCGACCGCGTTTATGAAAAGGCCGCTGCCTGATATAAATACCCCTGAATGTAATACCCCTGATGATAGTAATTTCCGGATTTGATGAATTGTAAGGAACCACCATGCCGATTGTGACCACTGCTGAAACCCCGCGCACCCTGCGGCTCCTCAACAAGACCGATTTTCCCGGCTGGCTCGACCAGCTCCCCCCAGCGATTGCCGCCTGGGTCAGGGATCACGGGTTTGAGGCTGCCCCGGCCCGGAAACTGGTTCTGCCGGGTGAAACGGGCGGGATTGCAGGGGCGGTGATCGGCAGCCGGGGTGATGGTTTTGCTGATGGTGCGGCGGCCGCCAGCCTGCCGCCACTGGACTGGCAGATTGAGGGCGAATGCACCGAAGCCTTCGGCCTCGGTTTCCTGATGGAGCAATACCGGTTTGACCGGTTTCGCCAGAAAAAGACTGTATCCCCAAACCCCCGGCTGGTGATCGCTGATACCGCGCTGAAGGCAAGGCTTGAGGCGATCAATGGCGGGATCAGCCTGGCCCGCGATCTGATCAACCTGCCCGCCAATCACCTCAACCCCCAGGGGCTGGAGGATGAGGCACGGACCCTGGCTGAGGCCTATGATGCCTCGATTACCGTCATCAGCGGGGAGCAGCTGGAACGTGATTTCCCGGCGATTGATGTCGTTGGCCGGGCAGCGGAAAGCCCGCCACGGCTGATTGATATGCGCTGGGGCGAAACAGGGCCGATGATCACGCTGGTGGGCAAGGGCGTGACCTTTGACAGTGGCGGCCTCGACCTGAAACCATCATCGGCCATGGAAATGATGAAAAAGGATATGGGCGGCGCGGCGATTACCCTCGGGCTGACCCGGACGATCATGGCGCTCGGCCTCCCCCTGAGATTGAGGGTGCTGGTGCCGGTGGCGGAAAACGCTGTTTCCGATAAATCCTTCCGTCCCCTTGATGTGATTGAAACCGCCGCCGGTATCCCGGTTGAGGTTGGCAATACCGATGCCGAAGGCAGGCTGATTCTCGCCGATGCGCTCCACCTCGCCACCAGTGAGGAGCCTGAACTGCTGATTGATTTTGCCACCCTCACCGGCGCGGCCCGGGTTGCGGTCGGCACCGAATTGCCCGCGCTGTTTTCAAACGACCGGGCGCTGTCTGCCGAATTTGTGGAGGCGGGTGATGCAGCGGGTGATCCGCTCTGGCCGATGCCGCTGCACCAGCCTTATGAACGTTTCCTTGATGGCGGCCACACGGCGCTGTCCTCAACCGGGGCATCACGCTATGGCGGGGCGATCACGGCGGCGCTGTTCCTGCAACGCTTTCTGCAAAAACCCGTGCCATGGGCGCATATCGATGTGATGGCGTGGAATCTGGCATCACGCCCCGGCTACCCCAAAGGCGGTGAGGCCATGGGGCTGCGTGCCGCGCTCAGGCTGGTTGAAGGCAAGCTCTAGTAACCGCGGCTGATATCAACGTTGTTTTCAGGCTCACGCCCGGCCCGGATGGCCTTGATCGCCTCCACCACCTGGGGGGCGGCGCTGATCTCACTGGTCTGGGCCGATACATGGGGCCAGATCGTCACGCCGGGGTGATCCCATAGCGGATGCCCCCCGGGCAGGGGTTCGGTGCGGGTGACATCCAGCACCGCCGCGCTGATCATGCCATTGTCGATGGCGGCGATCAGATCATCCTCAACCACTTGCAGGCCCCGGCCCGAATTGATGAAGACCGCACCGGGTTTCATCCGGGCGAAGGTTCCGGCGTCATAGAGATCGGTAGTCTCAGGGGTCAGCGGCAGGATGGAAACCAGATAATCCGCCTCCCCAAGGCAGGCGATGAAACCATCATCGCCGTGACGGGCATCAACCCCGGACAGGGTTTTGGCCGTGCGGGACCACCCGATGGTGCGGAACCCCATCATGGCGGCTTTCTGTGCCACGACGCTGCCAATGGCCCCCAGCCCCATCACCGCGACGCAGTAATCACCCGCGAGGCGTTGTTCGAACTGGACCCATTCCTGACGCTTTTCCAGATCGCGATAGGCATCACGTTCACGGTGTTTTTCAAGGATGGCAAGCAACACCCATTCGGCCATGGAATCGGCCATGAACGGATCAACCAGCCGCGCCAGTTTCAGGTGCGGGGGAAAGGTTTTGCCCTTCAGGACATGGTCAACACCCTGACCCAGCGAAATCACGCCTTTCAGGTTGTGGTGATCGGCGATCAATCCGTTGGGGGGATTCCAGGTCATCAGCACATCGGCCTTATCGGCATCAGGGCTGTCAGCCGTCACCAGCTTGAGGGAGGGCAGCATCCTGCCGAGGGTTTTCTGCCACTGATCCATGCGGCCGGCATCGTTATAATAAAGGACGTGGATGGGTTCCTGCATTTCACTATTCCATCTTCTGGATAATCCGGCACGCGCTGTCAGCCGAGCGCGCTGATGGCGTGATCATGCAGTGCCGGTGACGCTGTGGCAAGGGCCGTGCCGTCATAATCATCGAGCCGGATGGGTTCGCCATCCCAGCGGGTAACGCATCCCCCGGCCCCGGTGATGACGGGGATTGAGGCCATGATGTCATAGGGCGCGAGGTTAGCCTCGGCCACGATATCGCACCAGCCGCTGGCAAGATGGGCGTAATTGGCGCAATCACCGCCGTATCCTGTGACCATGGAACGGGTAGCCAGCTGATCAAATCGGGCATGATACCGGCCGAGGGCTACCGAGCTGGTGGTGACGGTTCGGGCGGCGTTGAGGTCAGCCAGCCCGGATGTTGTGACGGGCATGCCGTTATGCAGTGTTGGCCTCCCCTCAACGCCAATCCAGCATTGATCGAGGGCGGGCAGGTCAATGATGCCGACAACGGGCCTGTCATCCATCAGCACAGCGATGAGCGTGCCGAAGAGCGGGCTGCCGCAGGTAAAGGCGCGGGTACCATCGATGGGGTCAATCACCCAGGTGAAATCGCCGCCGCCTGTTTTTGCGGCTTCTTCCTCACCGATGATGCCGTGATCCGGGAACCGGGCCATGATGGCATCACGCAACGCCGCCTCCACCGATTTATCAGCGATGGTAACCGGGGACAGATCAGATTTTTTTTCAATATCCGGGGCCTGCCGGAACCATTTTTTGATGATGGGGCGGCTGATATTATTCAGCGTGGCCGCAAACGCCGCCACATCCTCGAGCGCTGTGTTCTGGTCAGGGGATGCGCCCGGGGACATTACTGGGCGGCTTCGCTGGCGATTTCCTCTGCGGTCGGCAAGGGTGCAGGGGAAACAGACAGGCTGCGCAGCCAGGCAATCAGATCGGCACGATCTTTCGGCTTCTTGAGGCCGTTGTAATTCATCTTGGTGCCTTCAACCCATGTCTTCGGCTTGTGCAGGAAGCCGTTCAGCTCGGCATAGCTCCACTGCCCGCCAAGACCGGCAAGGGCCGCCGAATAGGCGAAACCGGAAACCTGACCCTGGCCAGCGTTGACAATGTTCCAGAGATTGGGGCCAACCTTGTTCTTGCCGCCATCGTTGAACGAATGACAGGCAGAGCATTTTTGGGAAATCTTCTCACCAGCGGCCAGATCAGCCGTTTCAAGCATCGCCAGAATAGGCTCGGGTCCGGATGGGGCCTCGGCCGCCTCGGTGACAGCACCGGCGGTATCGGCAACCTCAATCGGGTAGGCGTTTTGTTCAAGCGTATGGTGCGGCAACAGGATTTCAGCACCCTTGATACCAGCCATGATCAGGAGGCCGCCACACAACAGACCGGCGGCAAATTTATTAAACTTAAGATCGTCCATGTTTCATCCCCCTCGGAAATACGGTCGATGCAAATCAATGTATTGGTATCCATGTCTTGGAGCCAATGTATTGGTGATACCCCAAAAAGGATCGACTTCACAATAGCGAGGATGATGGAATATAGTGGTCTGCGACCTTTTTTCTTACCCCTCTGCCCATGAGGCACGCGATGCACCCGAAAAACATCACCAGCACGGCCCGCCCCGGCGGTATCAGTGATGCTGAAATCGCCGTGATTATTCCGGCCCGTCTGGCGGCATCACGCCTGCCCGGCAAGCCGCTGGCCATGATCGGTGATGCCCCGATGATCGTTCAGGTCATGCGCCGCGCGATGGAAGCAGGGTTCGGCCAGCCTGGCGGCAGTCGCGTGGTGGTGGCCTGTGATGATGCCTCGATTGCCGAGGCTGTGACCGCCCATGGCGGGGAGGCGGTGATGACCGACCCTCAACACCCGTCAGGTTCGGACCGGGTGCATGAGGCGATTGATGCGATTGACCCTGATGGCCGGATCAGGGTGGTGATCAATTTGCAGGGTGATCTGCCTGAAATTGATGCCTCAATCCTGTGGCCGCTTGCGGATGCGCTGATCGCCGGTAACGCCGCCATCGCAACCCCGGTTGCCCCGGCCACCGAGGCTGAAATCGGGCTTGATCAGGTGGTCAAGGCGGTTATTGCTTTCCCTCACGGTGACCCCGCATCGGTGCCTGATGCCGGTTCAACAGGGCAGGTGCTGTATTTCTCGCGTTGCCCTGTTCCCCATGGCGGCACCACCGCAACCCCGGTCTGGCATCATGTCGGCATTTATGCCTGGCAACGGGAGGCCCTGGCCCGGTTTGTCAGCCTGCCGCCATCACCGCTCGAAAAAACCGAACGGCTGGAACAGCTTCGTGCGCTTGAGGACGGCATGGCGATAACTGCCCTTGTTGTTGACAGCGCCCCAGGGGGGATTGATACTCCCGATGATCTTGCCGCCGCGCGCCTGCGGTTTGAGTAAAAAACCAAGGACCCGAAGTTCATGACCAAGACCAGTACACCCGATAGTTCACCGGATAATACGATCGCTTATCAGGGCCTGCCCGGGGCCTATTCGCACCTGGCCTGCACTCGCGCTTTCCCTGAGATGGAGGCGATGCCGAACCCGTCGTTTGAAAACATGCTGGCAGCGGTCACTGAGGGCCGCGCCCGTTACGCCATGGTGCCGGTGGAAAATTCGGTTGCTGGCCGGGTTGCGGATATCCATCACCTGCTGCCGTCATCAGGGCTTTGCATCGTTGGTGAGTATTTTCAGCGGGTCAATCATCACCTGCTCGGGGTCAAGGGCGCCAAGCTTTCTGATTTGCGGGAGGTGCATTCCCATGACCAGGGTCTGGCGCAATGCCGTGAAACCCTGCGCCGGCTTAATCTGACACCGATCGTGCATCCTGATACAGCGGGTGCGGCGCGTGATAGTGCCGAGCTTGGCAAACCATCAGTGGGGGCCATTGCCTCACGCCTTGCGTCTGAGATTTACGGTCTTGATATCCTCCAGGAAAACGCCGAGGACCAGAGCCATAATACAACCCGGATGCTGATCATGGCCAGGGATGCGATCAACCCGCCGGTCAATAACGGGCCGGTCATCACCACGATGATTTTCAGCCTGCGGTCGGTTCCGGCTGCACTCTACAAGGCGCTGGGCGGGTTTGCCACCAACGGGATCAACCTGACCAAGCTGGAAAGCTATATGGTCGGGGGGCATTTTGCGGCAGCCCAGTTCTATATTGATGCCGAGGTGCATCAGGACAGTGATGCTTTCCGCTTTGCGATTGAGGAGCTGGAATTTTTCACTACCCCGGGGTCGATCCGCATTCTCGGCACCTATCCTGCTGATCCTGCACGCAACGGGGCATCACGCTGACCCCGGATTTCCCGTTTTTGCCGTGCTGCGAAGGCAAGCCGGGGCTTGCGCTTTTGGCCTCAATATCCCATACAGGGAATAGGAAGGCTGGGTGGACGGTCGCCTTGTCTAACCGGTCAGGGCCGAGAGGCAGCAGCCAGGGCTAGGTCAGGTCGGGTCGTCCAGTCTTCCGCTCATTTCACCCCCTGATGGAGCGGCAGCATGAATGATCCTGCACCCGAACAGGATACCAGGCCCAACCAGAACGCCCAGAATACGGGGGATACCCAGAATACGGGGGATACCCAGAATAAAGGGGAAAAGGGTACAGCCGAGGCTTACCGCGTTCTTGCCCGCAAATATCGACCCAGCCGCTTTGATGAGCTGATCGGCCAGGAAAGCCTGGTGCGGACCCTCTCCAACGCGCTGGAAATGGGGCGTCTGGCGCATGCGTTTGTGCTGACAGGGCTTCGCGGCATCGGCAAGACCACGACAGCAAGGATCATTGCCAAGGGGCTGAACTGCACCGGTGCTGATGGCCATGGTGAGCCGACGCTCAGCCCCTGCGGGGTCTGTTCATCCTGCACCGGTATTGCTGATGGCCGCCATGTTGACGTAATCGAGATGGACGCGGCCAGCAACACCGGGGTTGATGATGTGCGGGAGATTATTGACGGTGTCGGTTATCGCCCGCTATCGGCCCGCTACAAGATCTACATCATTGATGAAGTCCACATGCTGTCCAAGAACGCGTTCAACGCGCTCCTGAAAACGCTGGAAGAACCCCCTGAGGCGGTCAAGTTCATCTTTGCCACCACCGAAATCCGCAAAGTGCCGGTGACGGTGCTGTCGCGGTGCCAGCGGTTTGACCTGCGCCGTGTTCCGATGGACATGATGGTTAAGCATCTCGCCTCAATCTGCGGCAAGGAAGCGATCACCGCCGATGAACAGGCCCTGGCCCGGATTGCCCGTGCCGCCGAAGGCTCGGTTCGTGATGCGCTGTCGATGCTCGATCAGGCGGCTGCCCTCACCGCGGATACGATCACCGATGCGGCGGTGGCTTCCATCCTCGGTCAGGCTGGCCGTCAGGAAGCCCTCGCCATTACCCGCCATGCCCTTGCAGGCGAAACCCCGTCTGCGCTTGAGGTTATGGCCGCCGCCACCGGCCGGGGGGCTGAACCCCAGATGGTGCTGCGTGACATGCTTGACCTGCTTCATCTTGCGGCGCGGGTTGCGGCGGGTGGCGGGCTGGGCGATGCCCCCGAGGGTGAGGCCGAGAGCCTCAAGTCCATGGCCGCCACGCATGGTGTTGCCCGGCTGGCCCGGGCCTGGCAGATCACGCTCAAGGGCCATGGTGAGCTGGCGCTTGCCCCTGATCAGGCGGCGGCGGCGGAAATGGTGGTGATCCGGCTGGCCCATGCCTCAACCCTGCCGCCACCATCGGATATCATCCGCAAGCTGGAGGGCAAGCCCCCTTCTTCGGCAGCCCCGACAATAGCCCCGACAACAACCCCAACAACGTCTCCTGCCTCAACGCCAGCCTCAACTTCTGAAGCATCGGCGATGACGGAAATGCCCCCGTCACAGCAGCAGGAGGAGGCAGTTGCCCAGCCCCAATCTGTACTCCAATCTGCACCCCAGCCCCAGCCCCAGCCCCAGCCTCAGCCTGAACCTGAACCTGAACCTGCAACCCTGGCTGAGCCTGCACCGGAACCTATTCTGGCCCCTGAGCCTGTTGCTGAAACCGTGCCTGTCCCTGAAAGCCTGAGCCAGCTGGCCTCGCTGTTTGAGGATCAGGGGGAGCCTTTGCTGGCGGCGCTGATCAGGGAAAGGGTCCGGCCTGTGGTGCTGGAACCCGGGCGGCTGGAATTTGCCCCCAATGGCCGGATTGAACCCAATGTCACACGGGAAATCGCCCAGTGCCTGACGCAATGGACCGGCCTGCGCTGGGGGGTTGCCTTCTCTGATGCCGAGGGCGGCCAGACTCTGGCTGAAATTGATGCCGAGAAAAAGGCAACGGCGATCGCCTCGGTTTCAACGCATCCGCTGGTGGCGGCGACGCTGGAGGCGTTTCCCGGTGCCAGCGTTTCCGAAATCCGCCCGGTTGAGGCGGAAAGCGCCCCCGATGATAACGCTGATGAAAATACCCCCGATAACCCTGTTGATGATGCCGCTTCAGGTGATGATGATCACCCCCTGAAGGCAATGGAAGGATAACCCCCATGCGCAACCTTGCCGCCATGATGCAGAAAGCCAAATCCGTGCAGGAAGACATGGCCCGCATGAAAGAGGAGCTGGGTGAAATGCGCTTTACCGGGGAAAGCGGGGGTGGTTCGGTCCGGGTTGAAACCGACGGGCGCGGCCAGCTCCATCAGGTGACGCTGGCCCCTGGTGTTGCCGGTTGCAGCAACGCTGATGATATCGCCCTGCTGGAAGACCTGATCGTGGTGGCGGTCAATAACGCCCGCGCCGAGGCGGATCAGGCCCGGTCCGAGAAGATGAAAGAGATTACCGGCGGCCTGCCCCTGCCCCCCGGCCTCGACCTGCCGTTTTGAGCATCGGGGTGAGGCACTGATGTATCAATCCGATGGTCCCCTTGAACAACTGATCCGGCGCATGGCGCGGCTGCCCGGGCTTGGCCCCCGGTCGGCACGGCGCGCTGTCCTGCACCTGATGCGTAACCGTGATGCCCTGATGCTGCCGCTTGCCGCCGAAATGGATAATGTCGCCCGCACCATCCGCACGTGCGTTGATTGTGGCAACCTTGATACCACCGACCGATGCCGCATCTGCACCAGCGGCAATCGCGACCATGCCCGTATCTGTGTGGTGGAGGATGTGGCTGATCTCTGGGCCATGGAACGCGCCGGGATTTTTTCAGGCCTGTACCATGTGCTTGGCGGGGTGATGAGCGCCATTGACGGCGTTGGCCCCGATGCACTGAGGATACCGCTGCTGGTTGAACGGGCATCCAGTGACAGTGTCGGTGAAGTGATCCTCGCCACCTCCGCCACCGTGGATGGCCAGACCACCGCGCATTACATCGCCGAAAAACTGGAAGGCGCAGGGGTGGCGGTCACCCGCCTTGCCCACGGCGTGCCAGTAGGCGGCGAGCTCGATTACCTCGATGAAGGCACCCTGGCCCAGGCCATGAAGGCCCGCCGCGCCATTGACGGGTGATTAATCCAGCAGCTTCGGCTCGGTGGGGACGGTGGGGGTTTCTTTCAGGTCTTCCACCTCGATGCTTTCGATTTTTTCGCTGCGGCTGCTGATCTTGCCGGTGGTGGTCTTGATCTGGTCGATATCCCGCCTGGCCTGATCAAAATGCCGGTCGAGATTGCCGACCCGGTCATTGAGCCTGGTGATATCGTCGAGCAGCCTGCTCACCTCGGCCTGAATGACAGCGGCCTGTTCACGCATATGCACGTCCCTCAGAATGGCGCGAACGGTGTTGAGCGTCGCCATCAGCGTGGTGGGGGAAACCAGGTAGACGCGTTTTTTGAAACTGTCCTCAAGCGCTTTCGGCAGGTGAGTGTGAAACTCGGCATAAACCGCCTCTGATGGCAGGAACAGCATCGCGCTCTCGGCGGTCTCACCGGTGATGATGTATTTGCTGGCGATATCCTCAACATGCTTTGACAGCGCGGCGGCAAGGTTCTTGCGGGCGGCTTTGCGGCCATCATCATCGGTGGCTTCACCAAGTTGATACCACGCCTCAAGTGGGAATTTGGCATCAATGACAATCGGCCCCGGCGGGTTCGGCAGGTTCAGCAAACAGTCGGGGCGGGAGCCGTTGGACAGTGTCTGCTGAAAACGATAGGCGTTGGGGGGCAGCATCTGGCGGACCAGGTTTTCGAGCTGCATTTCACCATAGGCGCCGCGAGCCTGTTTGTTCGACAGCACGTTTTCAAGCCGCGTTGTCTGTGCCGACAGCTCATTGAGTGAGGCCTGGGCCTTGTCGATCACCGCCAGCCGGGTTTGCAGGTCACCCAGTTTCTGCCCGGTTGTCTCCCCCTGTTTGCGCAGGGTTTCATGCAGCGCGCGTTCCTGATTCTGGAGCTGGCTGGTCACGTTCTGCTGCATTGAGGCGGCAAGCTGGGCAATCTGGTCAAGCTGGCCCTTGATCTCGCCAACGCTGGCCGCGTCCTGTTGCGCCCCGCCCTGACCGCGGAGGGCGAGAAAAACCATCCCCGCCGCCATCATCACGACGACAACAACAAGAATGATGGTCAGGCTTTCCATGGGCTGTTTCCTCGCGGGGCTGGATGGTGGCGTGAAGACTTCATTGTGGCAATCAGGGGTTGACCTAGTTTGATGCCTCAATTACCCCATTGACAAGATATTTCAGTCAAGGGGAATCTCCATGGCCGTGCTTCCGATAGTTCTGTTGCCCGATCCGATCCTGCGCAAGCGCGCCGAACCTGTTGAGCGCGTTGATGATACCATCCGGCAACTGATGGATGATATGCTGGAAACCATGTACGATGCCCCGGGGATCGGGCTGGCGGCACCGCAGATCGGTATCTCAAAACGCATCATTGTCATGGATTGCAGCGATGATGAGGTTGAGGCCGAGCCGATCGGCATGATCAACCCTGAAATCCTCACCAGCGGTGACGACACCTGCACCATAGAGGAAGGCTGCCTTTCAATCCCCGGGCATCGCGGTGATGTGACCCGCCCGGCGAGCATCGAGGTTCGTTATCTTGACAGGGACGGCGCGGTGCAGGAACGCGCCTTTGACGGTCTGCTGGCGATCTGCATCCAGCATGAGATTGATCACCTCAACGGGGTTTTGTTCATTGATTACCTGTCACGGCTGAAACGCGACATGATCACCCGCAAGATGACCAAGGAATTCCGGATGGACCGGGGCTGAATATGACAAGGGTCGCAACATGACAAAAGGTGCAACCATCGTTTTCATGGGAACACCGGATTTCGCCGTGCCGTCATTACAGCGGCTGGCGGCAAGGCATCACGTCAAGGCGGTCATGAGCCAGCCACCACGGCCAGGCGGGCGCGGCATGAAAATCAGGCCATCACCGGTTCACGCCATGGCGGACCAGCTCGGGCTGCCGGTGGAGACACCGGAAAAACTGGATGATGAGGCCATGGCGATGATCAAATCCCATGCCCCGGATTTCCTGATTGTGGTGGCCTATGGGCTGATCCTGCCCGAACCTGTTCTTGCCCTGCCAGCGAAGGCGGCCATCAATGGTCATGCCTCCCTGTTGCCGCGCTGGCGCGGGGCCGCGCCGATCCATCGTGCGATTGCAGCCGGTGACAGCATCACCGGCACCACCGCCATGCTGATGGCCAGGGCGCTCGATAGCGGGCCGATGCTGGTCAAGCGAGAAGAGGTAATCCGCACCGATGATACCGCCGCCAGCCTGCATGACCGGCTGGCTGACCTGACGGCAACAACCCTCCTCGAAGCCGTGGACCGGTTTGATAGCCTCACCCCCACACCGCAGGATGAAAGCGCGGTGACATGGGCTGAGAAGATTTCCCCGGCCGAGGCCGAAATGGATTTCACCCTGCCGGCCGAAGAGGCTGAACGCCGCATCAGGGCGTTTGCGCCTTTCCCCGGGGCGTGGTTTGCGATCCCGCGTGACGCTGATGCCCCGCACCGGATCAAGGTGCTGGCTGCTCGCAGGGTTGATGGCAAGGGCCAGCCGGGGCAGGTTCTGGGGCGCGGTCAGGCCGGCGGGCCGGTGCTGGCTTGCGGCACTGGCGCGCTGGAGCTGATGCGGATACAGCCCCAGGGCAAGCCGGTGATGGATGGGGCTGCCTTCCTCAATGGCAATGCCCTGCCGGACCGGATTGACCCCGCCCTCAATTTAAGGGGGCAGGGCTGATGCCGCGCTATTGCATCACGGTCGAATACGATGGCGGTGATTTTGTCGGCTGGCAGCGTCAGGATAATGGCCCGTCTGTTCAGGCTGCGCTGGAACAGGCGGCCTCAGCCATCATTGGCGGCAGGATGGCGGTTGCGGTTCAGGGGGCTGGCCGCACCGATGCCGGGGTTCACGCCACCGGGCAGGCGGCCCATTTTGATCTGCCTGATGCGTTTGACCCTGACCGCTTGCCGCTTGCGCTCAACGCGCATCTGCCTGATACGGTGCGAGTGCTGTCGGCGCGCGGGGTTGATGATGATTTCAGCGCCCGCTTTGATGCCATTGGCCGGGCCTATCGCTACCGGATCGTGACCCGCCGCATCGCCCCTGCGCTTGGGCGCGGGCTGGTCTGGCATGTTGGCCAGCCGCTTGATCATCTTGCCATGACCGAGGCTGCACAGCACCTCATCGGGCGGCATGATTTCACCTCATTCAGGGCAACGCATTGTCAGGCGCAATCGCCTGTCCGGACGCTCGATACCCTGCGCCTGGAGGTTGAGGATGATGGCCTTTCGCTGATCGCAGAGGCACGGTCCTTTCTGCATCACCAGATCAGGAATATCACCGGCACGCTGGTGCTGGTCGGGCGCGGTAAATGGACCCCGCTTGATGTTAGGGATGCGCTCGCGGCCCAGGACAGGAGCGCGGCCGGGCCAACAGCACCGCCGCAGGGGCTGTACCTGACAAGGGTGGATTACCCGCAAGACTGACCCCAATTATGACCCCAATAATGAGCGGGGGCCTTAAGGAGTGTTGGCGACCAGCGGGTGGATCATCCCGATGATGACCGATGCGTTCATCACCTCAACCACCATCATCAGGATCACCATCCCGGCACCGGCAAAACCGCCCTGACCAAGGCTGCGTGTCGCCACCGACCAGGCCGCCCAGATCATCCAGATTGCCACCACCAGCAGCAGGAAGTTGCCGCCAAGGCTGTCACTGCCAAGGATCATCAGCATCAGAAACAGGATAATCACCCGCAGGTTGCCGATCCATGTTGTCGCCAGAATGAAGAGCGGGAAACGCCCCGTCAATCCCGTCAACTGCAAGACGAAATGGCTGATCACGGGATAGGATAATGTATCCACCAGCGCAATCACCCCCAGCAACGGGATCAGCCAGGCATGGTCCATCCCCAGCATCACGATGCTGTTGGCGAAGATCAGGAAAAAACGGAACCACAACGCATCCCAGATGGCGCGATTGGTTGGTTCCAGCTGGCCGGGTTCGCCCTGACGGATGGCCATGCGGAGCGCATAGGTTATGCCGTCAACCACGGTGGAAGGGGTTGGCAATGGCGGGATCATGCCGTGGCTTCCATGAAAAATCGGTCAAGAATGGTGCTGTAGATGGTTTTCAGTGTCGTCATATCCTCAACCGTGGTGAATTCATCAACCTTGTGCATGGTTTTGCCGACCAGCCCGAATTCAGCCACCGGCGCATAGGATGCAACAAACCGTGCATCGGATGTGCCGCCGGATGTTGACAGCTCGGGCCGCCGGCCAACGGTATCTTCCACCGCGCTGCTGATCAGCTCGGTGAACGCGCCCGGTTCGGTGACAAAGGGATGCGCGTTGGTCGGTATCCAGGTGATGTCATAGTCGCCGCCAACCTCCTCAAAATGGGCATTGAGCCAGGCTTTCAGGCTGTCGGCGGTATGATCCGAATTGAAACGGATATTGAACCGTGCATGGGTGCTGTTCGGGGTCACGTTGCGGGCATTATTGCCGGTGTCGATGCTGGTGACGGCGGCGGTGCTGGGGCTGAAATGGGCATTGCCCTGATCAATTTCGCCCTGCATCAGCGGGGCCAGCATCCGCATCAGTCGCGGCATCGGGTTATCGGCCAGATGCGGGTAGGCGACATGGCCCTGACTGCCGTGAACAGTCAGCTCTCCTGACAGCGAGCCACGGCGGCCATGCTTGATGACATCACCGATCGCGCCGGGGTTGGTCGGCTCCCCCACCAGAAAGACATCCGCCATCAGCCCCTTGTTGGCGACCCATTCCAGCATCGGCCTGGTGCCATTGATGGCATCGCCTTCCTCATCACCGGTGATCAGCAGGCTGATGCGGGCATCCGTCGGGCTGGCCCCGGCGGCGATCCATTCGATCGCGGCGGTGATAAAGGCGGCGACCCCGCCTTTCATGTCAACGGCACCGCGTCCATAGAGCCGGCCATCCTCCATCACCGCCCCAAAGGGCTGATGCGTCCAGGCCCCGGCATCACCGGCGGGAACCACGTCGATATGACCATTAAAGCCGAAATGCCGTTCGCCCTCACCCCAGATGGCGAAGAGATTATCAATCCGCTCCTCGCCCTCACCAAACGGCAGGCGCGTGCAGGCAAAGCCTGCCCCTTTGAGGCATCCTTCAAGCAGGTCGAGCGCTCCGGCTTCCTCAGGGGTTACCGAGGGGCAGCGGATCAGGTCCTGGAGCAGCTCAATTTCGGGGGGCAGGCAGGCCATCCGGTCAGTCCCTCAGGAGTTCGTTGATCGAGGTTTTGGAACGGGTCTTTTCATCCACTTTCTTGATGATGACGGCGCAGGCCAGATTGGGGCCGGGGCTGCCATCAGCCAGTGGCTTGCCGGGCAGGGTGCCGGGAACCACCACCGAATAGGCCGGCACACGGCCCATGTGAACCTCACCCGTCTCACGATCAACGATCTTGGTGGAGGCACCGATAAACACACCCATGGAAAGAACAGCACCCTGTTCCACCACCACGCCTTCGACCACTTCGGACCGCGCACCGATGAAACAGTCATCCTCAATGATCACGGGGCCAGCCTGCAGGGGTTCCAGCACACCGCCGATACCGGCACCGCCGGAAAGGTGAACATTCCTGCCGATCTGGGCGCATGACCCGACCGTGGCCCAGGTATCAACCATGGTGCCGCTATCGACATAGGCACCGAGGTTGATGAACCCTGGCATGATCACCACCCCCGGGGCAACATAGGCGGATTTGCGAACAACGCATCCCGGCACGGCGCGGAAACCGGCAGCGCGGAACCGCGCTTCATCCCAGCCTGAAAATTTCGAAGGCACCTTGTCCCACCATGTTGAGGCACCGGCACCGGGGGTATCAGGCCCGCCGGGGATCACCACCATGTCGTTGAGCCGGAAGGAGAGCAGCACGGCTTTCTTGAGCCACTGATTGACAACCCAGTTGCCCGGGGATTGCTGTTCGGCGACACGGGCCTCACCACAATCCAGCATTTCAAGGGCCTTTTCCACGGCATCACGAACATCACCGGTGGTGGAAAAACCGATACTGTCACGGTCATCCCAGGCGGCGTTGATGGTGGTTTCTAGATTGGTGGTGGTCATGCTTGTCTCCGGTCAGTTGCGGTGCGTGTTGGTTGCGATGCGGGTTCTACGCGACCTTGCGCAGAAAAGTTTTAAGGTCGTAATCAATAAAATCAATATGCCCGTTATCCATCCTTGAACGGGACAGATCCAGTTCTTGCTGCAACCAGACCGTTGTGATGCCCAGATCATAGGCCGGTTTCAGGTTGACCGCCATATCTTCAACCATGACAGCCCGCCCCGGGGTGATACCATGATGTCGCAGGAGTTCCTGATAAACCACGGGGTCAGGCTTGGGGCGAAACTGCCCCCTGATGATATCATAACAGCCGCTGAAATGGTGACTGATCCCGAAAGCGTTCAGAATCTGTTCGGCATGGCGTTCGGTGCCGTTGGTGAAAATCACCTTGGTGCCGGGCAGGCCAGCCAGCAGCTGGTCCAGTTCAGGGTCATGGTCAATATCATCAAGGTTGATATCATGGACAAAGGCCATGAAATCCGACGGGTCGATATTGTGTTCCTGCATCAGGCCCGATGCCGTGGTGCCAAAGCGGTTGAGCAGGTCTTTCTGCAAGGCAAAGGCACGGTCCCTGTCCAGATCAAAGAGATTCTGGATGAACAGCGTCATGCGCCGGGACACACGATCGAATAGACCGGACCGCTCAGGATAGATCGTGTTATCGAGATCAAATATCCAGGCGTCGATAGCGTCGGCCTGAAAACGCGAAACCGGCTTTAGCATTGTATCAACCCACACTGTTCAACTGTTGTCTTAAACTAGTCGCGGGTGATGATGGTGCCAATACCATGTTCGGTAAAAAGTTCGACCAGCACTGCGTGTTTCTGTCGCCCGTCCAGAATAACCGCGCCATCGGTTCCGCCAGCCACCGCGTTGATGCAGGTTTCCACCTTGGGGATCATGCCGCCATTGATGGTGCCATCAGCGATCATGGCAGAGGCCTCATTGATCGTCAGTTTCGGGATCAGGTTGCCGTCACCATCCAGCACGCCCGGCACATCGGTCAGCATCAAAAGTCGGGTTGCCTCCACGGCAGCGGAAACCGCACCGGCGGCGGTATCGGCGTTGATATTGAACGTGTCGTTGTTTTCACCGGCGGCAACAGGGGCGATCACCGGGATCATCATGGCCCCGATCAGGGCATCGACAACCGACGTGTTGATCAATTTAGGCTCCCCGACAAAGCCAAGGTCGATTGCAGAACCGGCCTCATCGGCCTTGCCCGCCAGTTTACCCGCGGTGATGAGGCGGCCATCCTTGCCCGAAATACCGACAGCCATGCCGCCGGCATCATGAATGGCCGCAACGATGGCCTTGTTGATGGCACCGGACAGCACCATTTCCACCACCGAGACAGTATCCTGGTCGGTCACGCGCAGCCCGTTGACAAAGGCCGACGGGATATCCAGCTTTTCCAGCATGGCCCCGATCTGGGGGCCGCCGCCATGGACCACAATCGGGCAGGTCCCGACCTGATGCAGCAGCACCATATCCTTGGCAAAGCTGGTCAGGGTTGCGGCCTCACCCATGGCCCCGCCACCGAATTTGACGACCACGCGATGCCCTGAATACCGCCGCATGAACGGCAGGGCTTCGGTCAGCACCGCCGCCTTTGACAGCCACTCATGGCCCTGATCCTTGTTGAGGGGATCCTTATTAAGGGGATCTTTATTGAGGGGATCACTGTTCTGGGTTTTTTCGTCCGTCATTGCCCGGGCTCCTGTTATGGTCCGAAGTGAGCGTTTTGCCTCAATTTTCCGGCTGGTGCAAGCATCAGGGGCGGGCCAGCCCGGCAATATGCGCCCTCAACGTATCAATCCCCGTTGTCTTTTGCGATGAGGTGACAAAGATACCCGGCCAGGATGCCACATGGGTGGCGACTTCCCGGCGGCATTCCGAGGCGACCTTTTCCAGCCCCGGCGGCTTCAGCTTGTCGCCCTTGGTCAGGACCAGCGCCCATGATACCGCGGCCTCATTGAAAATCTTCATGATCTCCCGGTCAGCGTCCCCGATCCCCCGGCGACTATCGATCAGAAGGAACACCCGCATCAGGGTCTGGCGGCCCTTGAGGAACGACAGCGTCAGGCTGGTCCAGGCCCTGACATCGGTTTTTGATGCCTTGGCGTAACCATAGCCGGGCAGGTCAACAAGGCGGATACGGCCATCAAGATTAAAGAAATTGAGCTGCTTGGTGCGCCCCGGGGTCTGTGAGGTGCGGGCCAGGGTACGCCGCTGGGTGAGGGCGTTGACCAGCGAAGACTTGCCGACATTGGACCGCCCGGCAAAGGCGACTTCGGGGCCATCCATCGGCGGCAGGTTGCTGATGGCCGTGGATGCGGCGATGAACTCACATGGCTTGAGGAAAAGCTTGCGCCCCGTTTCAAGCTCCTGTTCGGTGATCTCGCCTGTTTCGGTCATGGATCAGCCCTTTTCAGAGGCCTTCTTGACCGAGCGCATGATGTACATCTGCTGCAGGATCGACAGCAGGTTGTTCCAGGTCCAGTAGATCACCAGCCCGGCCGGGAAAGTCGCCAGCAGGAAGGTGAATCCGATTGGCATGAATTTAAAAATCTTGGCCTGAACCGGGTCTGGTGGCGGCGGGTTCAGCGACATCTGGACATGCATGGTGATGCCCATCAGAATCGGCCAGACACCGAGATTAACCAGATCAGGCAGGCCAGCGGTGCTGAACGGCAACAGCCCGAAGATATTGACAATAGAGGTCGGGTCAAGCGCCGACAGGTCCGTGATCCAGCCATAGAAAGGCGCATGCCGCATTTCAATCGTCACGAACAGCACCTTATAAAGCGCGAAGAATACCGGTATCTGCAACAACAGCGGCAGGCAGCCTGCGGCGGGGTTGACCTTCTCCTTGCGGTAGAGTTCCATCATTTCCTGCTGCTGACGCTGGCGATCATCACTGTAGCGTTCCCGCATTTCCTGAATTTTTGGTGACAGATTCCGCATCTTTGCCATCGAATGATAGGATTTGTTGGCCAGCGGGAAAAACGCCAGCTTGACGGCAACGGTCAGCCCCATGATGGCGAGGCCGAAATTGCCCAGCACGCCGTAAAGCCAGTTCAGCGCATGGAAGAACGGCTTGGTCAGGAACGGGAACCAGCCCCAGTCAATGGCGTGGTCCAGCCGCTCGACACCCAGGCTTTCGTTATAGGACAGCAGCATGTTGATCTTTTTCGGCCCGGCATAGATATGGAAGACGCGTTCCATGCTGGCGCCGGTATTCAGCCGTGTGGCCGAGGCGTTGATATCAACCTGGCTGGGTTCACCGGCACCGGCGGCGCGGCGGAACCCGAACTGAAAGTCCTCTTGGTTTTCAGCATCAGGGATCATCGCCACCAGCCAGTATTTGTCGGTGATGCCGATCCAGCCCTTGATGCCTTCACTGCTGTAGCTTTCACCCTGGGGGCCGAGGTCCTGAACCGCTGAATAATCGACTTCGGTTTTCTGGTCTTCGGCAAAAACCCCGATCGGGCCTTCGTAGGAAATAAAGATATCGCCGCTGCTCGGCATGTTCCGGCGCAGGCGGGCAAATTTGCGGATATCCAGTGCCTCGCCCGAATTGTTCTCGGCACTGGCCGTGATCGTGATCAGGTAATTGTCATCAATCCGGTATTCGATGCTGTAGCCGACACCCGCATCGCTCATATAGGTGAGGGTCAGCGGGGTTGACGGGGTCAGGGTGCTGCCCCCGGCCTGCCATTCGGCATCCTTGGGGACCAGCCGGTTGCCCGCAGGGTCGAGGAAAAGCACCTCGGCGAAGTAACTGTCATCGCCGCCGGTCTTGCGCAGCAGCTCAACCCTGTTTTCATCCCGCGCATCATCACGGGCGTAATCCATCAGTTTAAGGTCATCGAGCCGCCCGCCAGCGAGTGAAACAGTCCCGCCCAGCTGGTCCGATACAATCGGGATGCGCGGCGCGGTCATGGCGGCGGGGATTTCGGTCACGGATTGCAGCCCGCTGGTGCCGCCCGCCAGACCAGAAGTATTCAGGCCTCCAGAATTCTGGCCGGTTGCGTTCGGGTCCACCTGCTGGCTGGGGAATTCCTGCTGGCTTGCCTGTTGCTGATCGGGGTCCTGCGGGGCAGGAATGAAATAAATCTGATAGACAATCAGGATCATCATTGAGATCGCGATTGCAGCAATCAGGTTGCGGTTGTCACTTTTCATCCCGTTCCCTTTCCTGGGTCTTTAACGCTATATCGGCCGTGTCCTTCTCCGCTGGAATGTCACGAGCCGGAACCGGATCAAAACCACTACTCCCGAACGGGTGGCAACGCATGATCCTGATGGTTGCTAAATAACCACCCTTGAGCGGTCCATGCAACCTTATTGCTTCGATTGCGTAGCGGGAACAGCTTGGCTCAAACCGGCAATTCGCGCCGGTCAGGGGTGAGATCACCATCCGGTAAAGCCAGATGGGCAGAATGATCACGCTTTCAGCACATTTTCCGAGGATACGCAGCAGCAATTTCCGCCTCTTTTAACTTCTGGCCAGACTGGCAATTTCTGACCAGGCTGGCAACTTCTGACCGGACTGGCTGGATGCCATCAGGGCTGGTGTCGGGAATGGTCGGCCATGAGCCGGTCGCATTCCGCCTGCATGACCGGCCATGCCTTGGTCGGGGTGTTGTGTCGGGCAATCAGCACATAGTCATGCCCTGGCCGGGCGTGACGGGCCAGAACATCGCGGGCCAGCGCCCGCAGGCGGCGCTTGGCCCTGTTCCGGGTGACGGCATTGCCGATCTTGCGGGTGGCGGTGATACCGATTCTCGGATGCGCGTCATCGCCCCGGTTGTGGATCTGCACCACCAGCGAAGATGACACCAGCTTGCGGCCATGCCTTGCGGCGGCGACAAACTCGCTTCGGTTCAGCATTTTACGGGTTTCCGGCATAACCGGCCATCCTCAAGCGCAGAGACGCTTGCGTCCTTTGGCACGACGGGCCTGGAGTACACGGCGACCACCAACAGTGGCCATGCGCGAACGGAAACCATGGCGCCGCTTGCGCACAAGATTGCTTGGTTGAAAAGTCCGTTTCATGACAGGGCACTCCTTCCCGTCGATCGTGTGATAATTCAATCAGTGAAGCGGCTTTATAATAAAAGCCCGGGCTTTAGTCAACGCCAAACCGCCTTGCCCCCCGGCGTTGCGTCATCAACACAGAAAGTATTGACAAAAAGGGTATCTAATAGTTAAGTTTTATTAAGTAATATCGTGCATGAATTTAAATTACTATTAATATTAATGATAATAATGCCATTTGTCTCCAATTTTAATACACTGTCGTTTCGATTGATCAGCGTTATTATCAGCCTGATGCTGGCTGTCGGGTTGACGATCCTGATCCCGGCCATGTCGGTTTACCATGAACGCGAGATGGAAAACCGGATGCGTGAGCTGGTCTATCTGGCCGAACTCAATATTCTTGAAAGCGAGGCCGGGATGCCGCTGACCCCGATTGAGCCGGGTTGCGGGATCGCCGTGCTGTCAACCGAGGGCAAGGAGCGATGGTTCGGCCATCCCGACACCGTCGCCCTGGTCGAAGGCATGACACCCCGGGCATGGGATGATCGTTTCCCTGCCCAGATGGCATTGGCACTGAGCGCGCTGGCAGGGGCTGAAACATCCCCTGCGCTGATCAGCATCAAAACCAAGATGCTGACACGGGAGGGCGTGCATTCACGCCTCAAGATGCATGAAAAACTGCATCTGGCCTTTCCGCCCAATGCCATGACCAAGGCCCTCTATCGATTTCTCTTCACCGGGGTCGTGCTTGTTATCATGGCGGCGGTGTTGATAGGGGTTCCCTTTGCAATGGTGCTGCAATGGCTGGTCATGTCCCCGCTCAGGAGCATGATCATGAGCATGGCGGCCTTCGCCGAAGACCCCTACAGGCCCACCGATCACGCCCATTCGGTGCAATTTGACGGCATCATGTCGGAAGCGGCAGACGCGCTCAACTGCATGGCCACCACGGCGCGCAATGAACTGGTCCAGCGCGACAAGCTGGCCTCATTGGGTGAGGCGATTGCCAAGATCAATCATGATATGCGCAATGTCCTCAGCTCCGCGGTGCTGTTATCCGATAATCTGGAAAACAGCTCTGATCCCCATGTCAGCAAGGCTGCGCCTGTGGTCTCCAAGGCTATTCAGCGGGCAACGAACATGTGCGGGCAGATCCTGTCTTTCCTGAAATCCCCCGGTAACGCCAGGCAGATGCCAACCGATATCCTCAAGCTGATTGAGGAATGCAGTGAAGCCATCGGTATTGAGGTTGATTATGTCGGCCCGGATGAGCTGGTGGTGGATGCCAGCCAGTTTTTCAGGCTGTTGCATAATCTGATCAGCAACGCTTCATCAGCGGGGGCCAATCATGTTCGCATCACGGTCTGGCGGGTTGGCAATTCGGCGGTCATGGATATTGCCGATAACGGCCCCGGCATCCGCGAGTCCATGCTGAGCGAACTGTTCAAGCCCTTTGTCGGTTCCACCAGTGGCAGCAGCGGGCTAGGGCTTTCCATCGCCCGTGAAATTGCCGTCAACCATGGCGGTGACCTCAAGCTCAGCCGCAGCAATTCCTTTGGCTGTGAATTCCAGTTGCGCCTGCCGCTTGAGGTGCTGGGCAATACGGACCGAATGCGCTGGTGGGAGTGATCAGCGTTTCGATCTTAGCCCGACAATCGGTGTTGTCGGCTGGGGTTCCAGATCCCAGGGGAAATAAATCCAGGTGTCCTGACTGACCTCGGTGACGAACGTATCCACCAGCGGCCGCCCGGCTGGCTTGGCGTAGGTGGTGGCGAAATGCGCGTTCGGCAGCATCGCACGCAGGGCCTTGGCGGTCTCACCGGTATCAACCAGATCGTCGACAATCAGCCAGCCTTCCCCATCACCGGCTTCGGGGGCCGCCTTCACCACCTGGAGCGAGCCTTGGTCGCGGTTGTCGTAAGATGCGATGCAGGCGGTTTCAATCAGGCGGATTTCCAGCTCACGGGCGACGATTGCAGCGGGGACCAGCCCGCCTCGCGTGACAGCGACAATGCCCTTGAAGGGGCCGTTCTCAAGCAGCCGCCAGGCCAGTGCCTTGGAGGTGCGGTGGAGCTCTTCCCACGATACCGGGAAGGATTTGGGTGCGGCGGTGCCGGTCATGAAAAACGCTCCTTTTTATGCACGGGTGGTGCGGCTTGACTGATGGCGGGGAATCTAGCCCAAGCCGGGCTGACTGTCACGTCAGATCGCCCCGATAGGGCTTGCGTTTTCGCCGAAAAGCCTCTAAGAACACCGACACGCGCTCGTAGCTCAGCTGGATAGAGCACCAGACTACGAATCTGGGGGTCGGGAGTTCGAATCTTCCCGAGCGCGCCATCCACACATCTGAATAGTATGGATACCCCGGTGTTTTGCCTGCGGTGTTTTGCCTGCGGTGTTTCATCTGCCGACTTACCCGGCGGTGTTACAATGAATGTGCCCTGTAAAACAATTCTTGCGCACTAAAGCTGGCCTCCGAAATATAGTGGCACCCATAGAACATTCCCTTTTGCGTCACCGACCAGTAAGTGTGATCCCGTTGGCGAAACCACAATCGCGGTAACTTCTGCTTCCGTAGACCCTCGAATGGCAATGGTTTCCTCTGTTTCATCAAGTTTTGACAATAACACTGACCCATCCCGAAAGCCGGCAAAAACAGCCTCTTCGTCTGGTAAGGATTGAACACATGTTGCAATTTGTTTGCGATTGTAAGCAACGCATAGAGGAGACCGCTCCATCGGACCAAACTTGCCATCAAAGGGCCAGCATATGGCCTGGTCAGCCCCTGAGCTGGCAAGAAAGGGTGTGTCGCCAACCCATGCAAAGCTCTTGACCTTGGCAGGGTACCCCGCCATTGCAAGGCTGCCCTTATCGCGTATTCTCCACCCGTGAAGGGCGTTTTCCTGCATGGCCGTAACAAGATATTTTCCATCAGGACTAAAGGTCACCGAACCGTGAAAACCCTTCCATGCGAAAGTTGAAGACTTCCATCTTCGCTTGCCGCGCTCCCACATTGTAACGCCACCGTAATGGGCAACAGCAAGTCGCTGACCCTTGGCATCAAAACTGAGCCCGCCAACGGTGCTGGAGTGGATAAAATTTAACGGTTTGGGTTGCCCGGTAACCCACACACGGACGTTTTTGCCGGATGAACAAGCGACCAGCCCATGACTGGCGGCAACACAATCAACCCACTTTGTGCCAAAATCGGCAAGCTCTTCCATAATACCATCAGGTGAAATTCTGAGAAACCGGCCATCGTCCCCGCCAGTCAGCAGAACATCCTTATAAGCTGCCATACAAAGGATAACGCCATGTTGTGCTTGCTTGACTATCGGGTTTTGCCCGGGACGGAAAAATCTGATGGTGCCGTCGCCACA
>NTKX01000007.1 GCA_002457135.1 SAR116 cluster bacterium MED-G04 | reverse complement strand
GCGGCCATCAGCAGGGATGACGGGATATAATCCGATGACAACACATCAAGCAGCCCGGCATCCGCCAGTTCGGCCGCCGCGATATTGCCTGAATGCGATCCGCCGCGAATGATATTGGGCGCGCCCATCATGATGATCTGGTCATGATCACGGCATTTTCGGGCGGCTTCCATGGTGGTGGGAAATTCGGCAATGATGATCCGGTCAGACGCGGATGAGGCGACATCGCTTTCGGTCGTATCATCATGACTGGCGAGGATGGAGCCAAGCTGGCCTGCTTTTTCAATCGCAAAACGGCGATTTTTTTCACCATAGATCGCCTGTTGATGTTTCAGCGTGGCAAAATGTTCATCAACGCCCTGGTCGCTGTATCCATGCTTGCCCTTGAGGTATTCGCGCAGTTTCTTGATATCGCGGAACTGGCGCTGGCCCGGGGTATGATCCATCAGGGAAACGATGCCGACCCTGTCCTCCAGCCCGAATTCCTCCATCTCATCGGCGAGGGTTTCCGTGCAAAGCTCGGCCCGCAGATGCAGAAAATGGCTGACCTTCAGCACCTTGTTATCCACCAGATCGAGGATCACCGACCCTACCTCACGGGCGTATTTGCTGTAGCCGTGGGTGCGTTCTTTCTCATCGCTCATTGAGCCAACCCGCAGCGCATCAAAAACCGTGGTGATGCCTGCCCCTGCCAGCTCCCGGTCATGCGCCAGTGCCGCTGCCTTTTTGGGCCATGTTACACCGGGGCGCGGCTGCATGTGGCGTTCCAGATTATCGGTGTGCAGCTCAATCAGGCCGGCACTGACGTAATCACCGAGGCAATCCACCGCCCCCGCCGGCACATCAGCCCCCTTGCCCAGATCAATGATGCCGTCTTCATTGAAACGGATATGGCCGATGAAATCATCGTCATCAGTGATTATACGGGCATTGGCGAGGATGGTTTCAGTCATGGTCATGTCATATCCGGGAATTATGGTCATAATATTTACAGGAAATTCTTTTAAGCAAGTAATGTGAAAATTAAGTGACACATTTCATTTAGACCGAATGGCACGGGAACGAATGGCAGGGGCCTGAATTCATGCATCAACGTTACGCTTTTTTCTATATGCCCCAGGGGGGAACACCGCTATCGGAATTCGGGGAGGCATGGCTGGGGTGGAGCGCCCTGCAATCCCTGCCGATGCCGCATCCTGCCCTGCCCGGGTTCAGCCCTGTGGATATCGCCGCCATCACCGCCACTCCCCGGAAATACGGATTTCACGGAACCCTGAAACCGCCGATGCGATTGCGTCAGGGCAAAACCGACGATGCGCTGATGAGCGCCGCCGAGGTCCTCACCGCCCGGATCGCGCCGTTTGATCTGGCCCCCCTGCACCTGACCCGGATGGGCGGCTTCCTCGCCCTCACCACCGATGGCAATGATGGCGCGATGGCTGATCTGGCCGCAACCCTGGTGGCAGGGATGGATGATTTCCGCGCCCTGCCTGATGATGCTGAACTGGCCCGCCGCCGCGCCGCCGGACTAAGCCCGGCGCAGGAGGTGCTGTTGCAGAAATGGGGCTATCCCTATGTCATGGACGAATTCCGGTTTCACCTGACCCTGTCGGGGAGGCTGGATGATGACACTATCAGTACCCTCATGCCAGCGCTTGATGATGCGCTGAAGGGCATTATCGGGGTGCCGCTGAGGGTATCCGATGTTGCGCTGGCCGGTGAAGCCAGCGATGGCCGCTTTCACTTGATCCGGCGCTTTGCCCTCACGGGCTGAGAAATTCAACCAGCGCGTTGCCAGCGTCTTCCAGCGCACCGTTATTGCTGATCACGGTGGCCCCCTCCGGCGGCAGCGGGGCCTGACGGAGGAGCCTTTTGGTGATGTCGTCAAGGCTTTCACGGCCACGTTCGGCAAGCCTGCTGGCGAGGATATCAACGCTCACCTCAATCCAGACACCTTCGAGATCAGGGCGGGCTTCACGCATCCGGGGGAAGGCCGAGCGTGACCCGTTGAACACCGCAACCCGCCCATCCGCCATGGCATCAAGACAAGCGCTGGGGATACCGTAAGCGACACCATGCGCCTGCCACCGGAACAGGAATTCCCCCGCCGCATCCATGGCGGCAAACCCGGCATCATCCACCGAGATATAATCCTCACTATCAGGATGGGGTGGCCGGGTGATGACACGCTTCTGGATATAGAGATCGGGCATTCTGGCCCTTGCGTAATCGAGCAGGCTGTCCTTACCGGCACCGGATGGCCCCAGCATGGCGATCAGGCGCGGCATCAGGCCATTGCCGCAAACTGGCTGATATCAATGCTGCGATCACAGACTTCATCACGCGCCGCCTGATCATGGAAAATCCCGATAATCGCGGCCCCTCGCCCCTTGGCCTCGGTAATCAGGTCCAGCACGGTTGCGCGATTGACAGCATCAAGGCTGGCTGTCGGTTCATCCAGCAACAGGGCCGGGTAGTCATGGATGAACCCGCGGGCAATATTGACCCGCTGCTGCTCACCACCCGAAAAGGTCAGCGGCGACAGTGACCAGAGCTGTTCAGGAATACGCAACCGGGTCAGGAGTGTCCGGGCCTTATCGAGGGATTCAGCCTCCCCCGCACCGGCATTCATCATCGGTTCCGCCACCACCGACAGGGTCGGCACCCGGGGCAGCACCCGCAGAAACTGGCTGACGTAACCAAGGGTGATGCGGCGCATCTCGAGGATTTCCCTCGGCTCGGCATCGGCCACATTCAGCCCGCCAATCCGGATCGCCCCCTGATTGGCCAGATAGTTGCCATAGAGCAGGCGGATCACGGTTGATTTGCCAGAACCGCTTTCACCCGTGAGGGCAACGCATTCCCCGGCAAGCACCGAAAAATTGACTCCTTCAAGCACCTTGATCCGGGCCGCCTGCTGATGGTGAAGATGAAATTCCTTGGAAAGACCGCTGATTTCAAACATCGTCACACCTGCAGGATTGAGGAAACAAGCAACTGGGAATAAGGATGCTGAGGGTCATCAAGCACCTGATCAGCCAGCCCGCTTTCCACCACCTGACCGCGCTGCATCACCATAACGCGATGCGCCAGCATCCTGACCACGGCGAGATCGTGGGTCACGATAATCACCGCCAGACCCAGTTCACGCACCAGATTGCGGAGCAGGTCAAGCAGGCGGGCCTGAACCGACAGATCAAGCCCGCCAGTGGGTTCATCCATGAAAATCAGCCTCGGGCCGGTAACAAGATTGCGGGCGATCTGAAGCCGTTGCTGCATGCCGCCCGAAAAGGTTGAGGGCCGGTCATCAATCCGGCCGGTATCGAGTTCGACACGCCCCATCCAGCCTGATGCCGTCTCCCGGATATCACCATAATGCCGGGCGCCGATATTCATCAGCCTTTCGCCGATATTGCCGCCCGCACTCACCGCCATGCGCAGCCCGTCACGGGGGTTCTGGTGAACATAGGCCCAGTCGGTGCGCGCCAGCATGCGGCGTTCGGGTTCGGCCATGGCCGTCGTGCTGACCATACCCGCATGCCTGGTATCAAACAGCACATCACCCTGGTCGGGTTCAAGCTGACCCGAAATCACGTTGAGGAGGGTTGATTTGCCGGACCCGCTCTCACCAACGATACCCAGCACCTCACCGGGGTAGAGATCGAAACTGACCCCCTCGCATCCCTTCTGGTTGCCATAGAATTTGGTGATATCACGGACGGAAAAGATCGGGTTCATTCCGCTGCCTCCTCAATGCGGGTGGCGCAGTAATCGGTGTCGGAACAGACGAACATGCGGGTGCCTTCATCATCCATGATAACTTCATCCAGATAGGTGTCATCAGCCCCGCAGAGACCGCAGACACCATCATTGCGCAACCGCGTAAAAGGGTGATCCTCAAAATCGAGGCTGACCACATCGGTGTAGGGCGGCAGGGCATAGATGCGTTGCTCACGCCCGGCACCAAACAGCTGGACCGCCGGGCATTGATGCATTTTCGGGTTGTCGAATTTCGGGATCGGCGACGGGTCCATGACGTAGCGTTCCTCCACACTCACCGGGTAGGCGTAGGCGGTGGAAATATGGCCGTGGCTTGAAATATCCTCATAGAGTTTGACATGCATCAGCCCGTATTCCTCGAGCGCATGCATCTTGCGGGTTTCGGTTTCGCGCGGCTCAAGAAAGCGGAGCGGTTCAGGGATCGGCACCTGATAGACCAGGATCTGGCCTTCCTCCAGCGGCGTTTCAGGGATCCGGTGACGGGTCTGGATCAGGCTGGCCTCACCGGTTTTTTCGGTTGTCCTGACCCCGGCGGTGCGTTCAAAAAACTTCCTGATTGAAACAGCGTTGGTGGTGTCATCAGCCCCCTGATCAATGACCTTGATGCAATCATCCGGCACAAGACAGGCTGAGGTAACCTGAACCCCGCCTGTCCCCCAGCCGTAAGGCATCGGCATCTCGCGGGAGGCAAAAGGCACCTGATACCCCGGGATCGCCAGCCCCTTGAGCAGGGCGCGGCGGATCATCCTTTTGGTCTGCTCATCGAGATAGGCGAAATTGTAATCCTGATCGTGCGTGCCTTCAGGAGGAGTATCACCAAGGGAAGTATCAGATGGGTCAGTCATCAGCCTTCTCCCTTGCGGCCTCGGCATCCTTGCGGATCATCCGCACCAGCTCAAGCTCGGACTGGAAATCCACATAATGCGGCAGCTTGATGTGTTCGACAAACCCCGTCGCCTGAATATTGTCAGCGTGGTAGAGAACGAATTCCTCATCCTGGGCAGCGGCACCGAGAAAATCTTCCCCCAGTTCCTTCCAGCGAAGCGCCCGGTCAACCAGCGCCACCGCAATCGATTTGCGTTCCTGCTGGCCCAGCACCAGCCCATAGCCCCGGGTGAATTGAGGCGGTTCGGTTTTCGAGCCTATGAACTGGTTGACGGTTTCGCATTCCGTCACCTCAATAACGCCAAGCGAGATGGCAAATCCCAGCTCCGGGATTTCCATTTCAACATCGACAAGACCGATCCTCAACTCCCCGACAAAGGCGTGGTTGCGGGCATAACCGCGCTGGGTCGAATAGCCGAGGCCGAGGATAAAACCCTCATCACCCCGCGCCAGAACCTGCAGGCGGGCAGCGCGGCTGGCGGGCATTTCCAGCGGCTCCCGCGTGATGTCAACCGGCTCTTCATCGGTGCGGTGTTCTTTCTGGATCAGCCCGTCACGATCAAGCAGGCCCAGCACATGCGGCACATCAGCACTGTCCTGTGGGATTGCCTCCTCAGCCTGCTCATCTTCGGATTCGGCAAGCAATTTGAAATCAAGCAGGCGGTGGGTGTAGTCAAAGGTCGGGCCGAGAATCTGGCCACCCGGTACATCCTTGAAGGTTGCGGAAACGCGGCGGCGGCACCGCATACGCGCGGTTTCAATCGGGCTGGTATAGCCAAACCGGGGCAGGGTGGTGCGATAGGCACGGATCAGGAAAATCGCCTCAATCAGGTCACCACGGGCCTGTTTGATCGCCAGTGCCGCCAATTCGGCATCATAGAGCGAGCCTTCGGCCATGACCCGCGACACCGCAAGGGTCATCTGCTCACTGATCTGGGCAGTTTCAAGTTGAGGGACACGGCGATCACCCCGGCGCATTTCACCAAGCCAGCGATGGGCATTATCAATGGCCTTTTCGCCACCTTTTACCGCAACATACATTATTCAACCTCCACTCTGGTGCTGCGCGGGATAGCCACGAGATCACCGCCTGCAACCATCACCACATCAACCCCAAGCGGGTAGAGCGCGGCGTTGGCCTGAAACGGGGTCACATCAGGCAGGTTCAGGGCGCGACTTTCCTTGATCCCGGGGCCGCGCAGCACGGCACCCGAATTTTCAAGGCTGGCGACTGCGGCAACAAGCGTGGCCGACCGGTCAGGGTATTCCGACGTGCCCTGCCTGAAGACGGTGAAATCAGCCATCTCATCAAATCGGCCAAAGACGAATTCGGCCTCCCCCGGGGCAATGATCGGCGCGCCGGTATGAAAGGTCAGCCATTCACGGATAGCAGGCTGGTCCATGGATGGCATCAGCCCGACAGGCGTGGTGGGATCGCATAGTGTGAGGGCCAGCACACCGGCGGCACTATCCATCGGCCGGGGCGGGATGCCGCCAGAAACCGGCATGATGCGGCCCGGTTCAGCCATCGCCATCATGATGCCCCGAAAGGCAACGGCCGAGTTAACAGCCGGGGCGGCAAAACCGCCTGCGAGGGAGTTTTCAGCCATCAGTCCTCCCCCCTCACCAGCGTGAAGAAATCCACCTTGGTGGCCGCGGCCTTGGCCTGAAGTTCAAGCTCACGGGCCTGCCTGATTTCATGCAGGGGCAGCAGCAGCCCCTCTGCCAGTTTCGGTTTCTGATCCGTCTGGAGCAGCGCATCGGCAAGGGCGACCACCATCGCCGCCTTGCGGGACCGGCCCTGAATATAACCATGGCCGACCGTGCCATCATCAAGCGCAACCGAACATCGCGTTACCGTCATCTCACCAAGATTGAAGGCATCGCCCTCACCGCCAATGCGGCCACGGACCATGACACTGCCAATTTCCGCTTCCCTCAGGACACGATGGCCGGGGTCAAGATCAAGCTGCTGCCAATGGGAAAGCAGCTCATCCGATCCGGACTGGGCCAGCAGCCCCAGCCATTGCTGGCGCGACCATTGACCGGGGTGACGTTCTTCATTCTGGTTGCTTAAAGAATCCATTCCTATCCGTCCAAACACTCAACTGATTTTATACCTGCCTGCATCATTCAACAACCGCGTTCATCTTTCCCGGCTTCGGATTTTTCCCGGATTCGTGTTTCTCAAGGAAAGCTTCAATTTCAAGATGCCGGAAATCATCCAGCGCGGCATCCAGCCTATGATGCGGCCAGTCCCACCATGCCAGTGCCATCAGGCGTTCGGCTGTTGCGGGCGGGAAACGCTCCCTCAATGGTGATGCCGGAACACCGGCGACAATCATATAAGGCGCAACGTCTTTCGTGACGATGGCACCGGCGGCGATCACCGCGCCATCACCGATAGTGATTTCAGGCCGGATGATGGCGTTATGCCCGATCCAGGTATCATGCCCGATCCGGACCAGCCGGGAGGCGCGATGATCAAAAAAATCGGGGTCATCCTCACGGCCTTCAAAATAGCTGGCCGACCGATAGAGAAAATGATGCAGGCTGGCCCGGTCCATCGGGTGATCGGATGGGCCAATGCGGCTGAAACTGGCGATATTGGCAAATTTGCCGATCCTTGCATTGGCGATATCAGCGTAGCGATCGCAATAGGAGTAATCATCTATATGGCTGTTCAGAACACGCGACCCCTGACCGATTTCGGTATAGGCCCCAAAGGTGGCGTTCCTGATCTGGCAATCCGCATGGATCAGGGGGCCATTGCTGCTGAGTTCTTTTTTCATTGATGGTCTTCCAGGATCAGAACGACATCATACAAAAGCCTCAACATTGCAAAAATATTAAACCGTCATGATTTTTATTTCGGACAGGGCCAGTCATGTGACGCGGGTGGTGAAATCACCCAGCCCGTCAACCCTGCCGATCAGCACATCACCGCGTTCAACCGGGCCGACACCGGCGGGGGTGCCGGACATGATAATATCGCCAGCGGCAATATCATAAAACCGCGACAGATAGGCGATCTGTTCCGGCACTTTCCAGATCATCTGGTTGAGGTCACCAGCCTGGCGTTCAACCCCGTTGACGCTGAGGGTGATCGCCCCCTCATCAGGATGACCGATTTCCGTTGCCGGGATCAGCGCGCTCATTGGCGCGGATTTTTCAAACGCCTTGCCGATTTCCCATGGCCTGCCCATTTTCTTGGCCACGCCCTGGAGGTCACGGCGGGTCATGTCCAGCCCCATGCCATAGCCCCAGACATGCGCCAGTGCATCAGCCTCGGCAATATCACGGCCGCCTGAACCTAATGCCACGACCATTTCCATCTCGAAATGAACATCGGCTGTTTCCGGCGGGTAGGGAAATTTACCCGAACAGTCGATATTATCGGCGTTCTTCTGAAAGAAAAAAGGCGGCTCCCGGTCAGGGTCATGCCCCATCTCAATCGCGTGGTCAGCGTAATTGCGCCCGATGCAGTAAATCCGCCGCACCGGGAAAACAGCATCACTGCCGCGCACAGGCAGCACCGCCCTTGCCGGGGGGGATATCACGAAATCAGTCATCAGGCGCTCCATCGGAATAAAGGGGAGGTTTTATCATAGGCAAAGCCGCCACGGTTTTGGAGATAAATCATCACGTCAAATAAATTCATGGCCCGCCATCAATGCCTTGGCTTTTTCAGCCGAAATGGCTTTCAATAGGGATGGCGAAACTGACCTGACGGAAACCCGCTCCATGCCTGCCCGCTTTGATACCGCGCCTCAACACCGCCGCTACGATACGGTCATTATCGGCGGGGCGATGATGGGGTCTGCCCTTGCCTTCTTCCTCGCTGATAACCCGGATTATGATGGCCGTATCCTGGTGGTGGAACGCGACGGGTCTTATGAGGCATCATCAACAGCGCACACCAATTCCTGCATGCGGCAGCAATTTTCCAATGAGGTGAATATCCGGATATCGCGTTTCGCCGCTGAATTTATCCGTGATTTTCCGGCCCGTATCGGTGATGACAACGCCCCCGCGATTCACGCTCATCATTTCGGCTATCTCTACCTGGCCGGGGATGCGGAGGCTGAGGCTGCATTGCGTTCCGCCCATGCCCTGCAAACCCGGCTCGGGGCAGGGACCGAGATGCTGGGGCTGGATGCGCTGGCGGGGCGTTTCCCCTTCCTGAACCTCGATGGGATCCGGGCTGGTAGCCACAACACCAGGGACGAAGGCTACTGGGATGGCGGCACCGTGTTTCACTGGCTGGGGCGGCGTGCAAGGGCGCTGGGGGCCGAGTATATTGAAAATGAAGTCACGGGCATCGGGCAATCCGGCGGGCGGGTTCAATCAGTGACCCTCCGTTCCGGTGAGCGCATCACCTGCGGGCGGGTGGTGAATTGCGCCGGGCCACGGGCATCCATCATCGCCGATATGGCCGGGATCAGCCTGCCGGTGGAACCGCGCCGCCGTTATACCTTTATCTTTGATGCCGCCACCCCGCTTGACCGTGATCTGCCCCTGACGGTTGACCCGTCGGGTGTGCATGTCCGCAGTGATGGCGGCTATTATCTGGCGGGCTGCCCGCCCCTGGGGGATGATCGCGCCATGGACCCTGATGATTTCTCTTTCGAGGATGGCATCTGGGAAGAAAAGCTCTGGCCCGCGATTGCCCATCGCATCCCTGCCTTTGAGCGGGTCAAAGTGGTCAACGCCTGGGTCGGGCATTACGCCTATAATGCCTTTGACTGCAACGCCGTGCTGGGGTCCCCATCAGGGCTGGATAATTTCATCTTCATGAACGGGTTTTCAGGCCATGGATTGCAGCAGGCCCCGGCCATGGGGCGCGGGGTGATGGAGCTGATTACCTATGGCGAATACCGCTCACTTGACCTGAGCGCGTTCAGCTATGACCGGATCACCGGCAACACCCCCTTTGCCGAGGCAGCGGTGATTTAACCGGGGCAACCTGTGCTGGCCATAAGGGAAAAAAACATAATAGAAAAATTACGCCGCCCCCTTAAAGCGGCCTGATTTTCCCTGTAGTCTGGATAGCACGGGAGGACCCTGATCATGGTGCGATTTGCGATTGCTGTTTTTGCCCTGCTGTTGCCATTCACGGCGCTGGCAGAACCCTATAAGGTTGAGCGTATCGGGGAGCGGTTGCGCAACCCCTGGGGGATGGATTTCCTGTCGGCTGACCGGCTGATTGTCACCGAACGCAAGGGGAGTGCCTGGATCTATGATCTGAAAACCGGGGGCAGGCAGCCGCTATCCGGCCTGCCTGATGTGGTGGCACGCGGTCAGGGCGGGTTGCTGGATGTGCTGGTATCAGGTGATCAGGAAGCTGTCTATTTCTGTTTCAGCAGGCGTGTTGAAAACGGTGCCGCCACGGCGATCATGCGCGCCCGGCTGGACGGTTCGACCCTGACTGATCAGCGGATCATTTTCACCTCCAATGCCGGTAGCGGCGGCGGCTACCATTTCGGCTGTCGGCTGGTTTTGAGCGATGGGCTTATCCACGCCAGTATCGGTGATCGCGGTGATCGCACCAATTCGCAGAACCCGTCAATCCATGCCGGTGTAGTTGTCCGGCTCCACCCCGATGGTGAGGCCCCGGCGGAAAACCCGAGGCTCAATGGCTGGGCGGCCGAGGTTCTCACAACCGGCCATCGCAACCCACAAGGAATGGCGATCCACCCTGAAAGCGGCGTGATCTGGGTCAATGAGCATGGCCCCAAGGGCGGTGATGAGATCAATATCCTTGAGCCCGGGGCCAATTACGGCTGGCCGATCACCAGCCATGGCAAGGAATATTCAGGCGCAACCGTGGGGGATGGACTCAAATCCGCGCCCGGGATTACCGATCCGATCTGGGTCTGGGTGCCATCCATCGCGCCATCGGGCATGGCCTTTTATAAAGGCGATATCTTCCCTGAATGGCAGGGGCATATCCTCGTGCCATCGCTCAAATTCAGGTCGCTTTATGTGGTCCGGCTTGAGGATGGCAAACCGGTTTCCGAGGAAGCCGTGCTGAAACGCCGGATTGGCCGGATACGCGATGTTGCGGTTGCCCCTGATGGTGCTGTCCTGCTGCTCAGCGATGAACACGATGGCGGGCTTTACCGGATCACCCGCTGATCCCGCCATGATGGGTATTGAACCAAGGGCGTATTGAACCATGGATGTATTGAACCATGGATGTATTGACAGGCGCGGCAAGTTGTCGCACGATAATGGGGTCCATGCGGCACCACACTATACCAGCAATGTTGAGCAAAAAGGGGTGCCAGCGATGACACCAAGCAACAGCTCCGGATAGGAGGCTGGCTAGCAGCGTTCTATCCGGATGCACCCCTGGTTTTATGGGATCACCCTGCCGCGTCATGACGGGTTCAGGCAGGGGGTCGCTAAAGAGGGGTGCCTCCAGGAAAAGAAAGGCTGACCATGACACCAGCACCATCCCCGTTCATTCAATCCCTTTTGCAGCGCAACTTTGTTTCCGCCCTCCCGACAGCGACGATCGGCTCGATCATCGACTTGCTGAAAGAACACCGCATCGGGGCCGTGGTCATCACCGATGGTGAGGGCCGACTGGCGGGGATTCTGTCCGAACGGGATATTGTCCGGGCCTTGCCGGGCCGGGATGACCTGCTGGATGATGTCGCCAGCAGCATCATGACAAGTGAGGTCATCACCACCGGCGTTGAGGCAACATCATCGGAGTTGATGCAGGCCATGACCGAAAACCGCATCCGCCATATCCCCATCCTGGATGGTGAGCGGATCATCGGGATCGTTTCCATCGGTGATGTCGTCAAAAGACTGCTGGAAAAATACGAAATTGAGGCCCGTCACCTGAAGGAATTCATCTATTCCTGAAGACGCTGTTTCGCCCTCCGGATATACCCGTTGAACATGACCCGCTTCATGAGCGAATCCCTGATGCGGTGGAAACGCCTTGCCGCCCGGTGATGCAGCCCGCTCCCCGCATAACGCGGGGTATCGTCATAGCCGATCTGGGTTGGCCTGCCATCCTCCTCAAACAGGGGCGGTGTGTGATGCAGCGGATGATAGTGGCGATCATGCCGCCACCAGTGATGCAGATAGAGATCGATTTCAACACCAAAACGGTCAGGTCGTGACAACAGATAGGCCGCCGCCTTCTGCGTGATGAAATAACTCTCAGCCCCCATGTCACTGAAACGCGGCTGGGCCAGGCCCGGGGCTGGCGGGGTGGTGCCATCCACCCTGACCATGGGACGGTTGAACCGCTCGCTCAGGAAAACCACGTCCAGCTTGCCTGCCATGGCGGCAAGATCATTCAGTCTGGGGATCAGGCCCCGGTGCAACCCTGTAGCCGGTGAGGGATCAGTGCCACTGATCGGGCGGGCATCATCTTCCAGCACCACCGCCGCCGGGATATCATCATCCAGCATCTCCCGCCAGATCGCCTGATGCGACAGCGAACACCCCATCGCCCCGTCACGGATCGGGCCATCATAGCGGTATTCACGCCCCGATCGGGTGAACGCCTGCCGTTCCTGATCCGACATGGCGGCACCGCTGACAGCATCCATAAAAAGCGGGGTAATCCCGAAGGCAGCGTAGCGTTCTGTGATCGCCTCGCGCTGATCAGGATCAGGGAAACAGATGACGTAAACAGGGATGGAAAGCCCGGGCTGATCAGGGGAATTACTATCGGGGGAATTACGATCGGGGGTGCTGTCCTGACGGCTGGCCATCACTCATCCCCAGCCCCGGTCCCGTCCCCGGCACGGTTCCCGGCATCCTTGGCAGATGTCTTCTCCGGGGTCGTCTCTTCAAGGGCTGCCTGCTGGGCCAGTGTGATGATCACCCCGGCGGCAATGATCATGGCTATTCCGATCAAACTCCAGCCATCGGGGACCGACCCCCAGATCAGCCAGCCGCCCAGCCCTGCCGCGATCAGGTAGGTGTATTCATACACCACGGCGTAACTGGTGGGCGTGACCTGATAGGCATTGTTGATGAGGATCATGGCGATCATGCCCGCGCCTGCGATTGCCATCATGATCAGCCAGAACATGCCATCCACCTCAGCCCAGCCCCGAAACAGGAACGGCGCCTCGGCAAGCAGCTGGTCTGAGGCCGGAAACACCGTCATGGCACTGGTGCTGACGGCCCCCACCACCGCGATGGTCACAAGGAACCCCATGGTCAGGGCAAGCGGGCTTTCATTGCGGCAATACTGGTAGGTGGTGATCGAACACATGGCGTAGAGCGCGCCGGCAATCGTGGGCAGGAGGTGATAGGGCGTGAACCCGCCGCCCCCCGGTTTCAGCACCAGGAGAACCCCGATACTGCCAACCGCCACCGCCATGACCCGCCGGTAGCCGATGCTTTCCTTGAAAATCAGCTTTGAGAACAGCAGCACAAAGATCGGTGAGGTGAAAAGCCCTGCCCCCGCCTCAGCCAGCGGCATCATGGGCAGGACGCTGAAATAGAGCATCATCGATGAGACGATAAAGAGCGTCCTTAACCCCACCGCCAGCCAGTTGCGGGGCAGGACGCTGGTGGAACTCATCCAGCCGACGATGATCAGCAGCACAATCGCAATCAGTGAACGGCTCAAATGAAATTGCCCGACACTGATGGTATCGGACACAAACAGGGTCAGGTTATCCGTCAACCCGAAGATGGAAATGCCGGTGGCCAGCATCATGCCACCACGGATTTCCAGCGGGATGCGACCCAGAAAACCTATTGCCATCTGTTTGCCTTTGCACGGATTGAACGCATCAGCATCATGCCTAGATAAGCGCCGGGTGCCAAGCGCAATCTGCGCTGGTGCATCCCCCTTTAAAAAGGGGATTTTTTCGATTGCGGGCAGCGAAAAACTGATCTAGCGTTCCGGAATATGCATCGCTTTTTCAGGAGATCAAGCCATGACAGAAATCAGCAGCACAACAGGCAAGGCCAACACGCTCGGTGAGCGTTTCTTTGACCAGGGTTACCTTTTTCCCGTTGACGTTTTCAGCCATGATGAGATTACAGGTTACCGCAACAGTCTGGAAGACCTGGAACAACGCCTAAAGGGGCTTGCCACCGGTAATAAAAACCAGCTTAACTATGGTCATTTACTGTTTCGTTTTGCCAATGAAATGGTCCGCAACGAAAAACTGCTCGATGCGGTTGAGGCTATCCTTGGCCCGGATATTCTGATCTGGGGATCAACCTTCTTTATCAAGGAGCCGGGGACCGATACCTTTGTCAGCTGGCATCAGGACCTCAAATACTGGGGGCTGAGCGATGAAAACGGTCAGGTCAGCGCCTGGATCGCCCTTAATGATGTCAAGCAGGATAACGGCTGCATGCAGTTTCTGCCCGGCACCCACAAGGGCGAAATGCTAAGCCACCGTGACACTTTTGATGAGGGCAACATCCTGACCCGTGGCCAGGAAGCCAGTTTCGATCTGAATGAAGATGCCATCGTCCATGTTGAGCTGGATCCGGGCCAGGTTTCCTTCCACCATGGCAAGTTGCTTCACGCCTCCCCGCCCAACCGGTCTGATCGGCGGCGCATCGGCCTGGCGGTCCAGTTCATCGCCCCGCATGTCGAACAGAAAGTGGCAACAAAGGATTTCGCCATGCTGGTGAGGGGTGAGGACAGGTTCGGCAATTTTGAGCTGGTGGACCCGCCCGAAGATGACCTGACCGAAGCGGCACTCGCCACCCATGCGCGTATTCTCGACGCTCAGAACGAAGCCATGTATGATGGCGTAACCGACAAAGGCTGAGGCTGGACCAAACCTGCGGCTCATAAAAGGGATTTATTTTAATGCGTTTCAACCCCGCTGTTGCCCGGCTGACGGCACCACCTGTAGCCGTTGTCCAGCAGTGGATCAGCCAGTATGACGGCAGCAAGGGGGCGCTGATCGACCTGTCCCAGGCTGTTCCCGGCTACCCTGCCCATGATGATATGCTGGCCGCGCTCGGTTCCGCCGCGGCTGATCCGTCGGCATTATCCTATGGCCCGATTGAGGGGGAGGATACGCTGAGACAGGCCTATGCCAGCCATTGCAGCAACCTCTACACCACGTCGGTTGACCCAGGGGAAGTCATGATCACGGCGGGCTGCAATCAGGCCTTTATCCTTGCTGCGCTGACCGTGGCTGGCGCGGGTGATGACGTGTTGATGCTGCGGCCCTGCTATTTCAACCATTCCTCCACGCTCGGCATGGCCGGGATCAATGTGACCTGGGCCGATACCCTCGCCGAAGACAGCTTTATGCCTGATCCTGAGGTTATCCGCGCCGCCATCACGCCGGGGACAAGGGCCATCGCGCTGGTCAGCCCCAACAACCCCACCGGGGCGATCTATCCTGATGATGTGATGCAGGCGATCATGGATATCTGCGTTGAGAGGGATATCTGGCTCATCCTTGATGAAACCTACCGCGATTGCATGCCATCGGATGAACCGCCGCATCACCTCCTCAACCGGGACGGGTGGCAGGACAGACTGATCCTGCTGTACAGTTTTTCCAAGGCCTATGCCATTCCCGGGCATCGGCTGGGGGCGGCCATTGCGGGCCGGGCCACCATCGCTGAAATGGCCAAGGTGATGGATAATATTCAGGTCTGCGCCCCCCGCGCCGCGCAGATCGCCACCGCCCCGATGATCGCGCATCTGGCCGACTGGCGTGAAGCCAACCGGGTTGAGATGGTGGAACGCGGCAAGGCCTTTCAGGCGGCTTTCGCCCAGCTCAACGGCTGGCACATCGCCTCAATGGGGGCGTATTTCGGGTTTACCCGTCATCCGTTTGAGATGACCAGTGCCGAGGCGGCCGAATACCTGATGCGAGAGACCGGGGTGTTGACCATCCCGGGCGGGTTTTTCGGGGACGGGCAGGAAGGTTTCCTGCGCATTGCCTTTGCCAATGCCAGCGTTGATGAGATCAATCAGCTGGCGGGCAGGCTGGGCGGATCAGGACGCTGATTTCGCGTGTTTCTTGCGCTCATGCGCCAGCAGCCAGACCTTGCGCAGGCGCAGGCTCTTGGGGGTAACCTCAAGGTATTCATCAGGATTGATCCAGGCCATCATGTCCTCGAGCGACATGTTGCGGGGCGGTGTCAGGGTAACCGCCTCATCAGTACCAGAGGCACGAACGTTGGTCAGTTTCTTGCCCTTGAGGACATTGACCTCAAGGTCATTGTCGCGGCTGTTTTCACCCACCACCATGCCCTGATAGACCATGTCCTGGGGATGCACGAACATGACCCCGCGATCCTGCAGGTTGAAGAGCGCATAGGCCACCGCCTCACCCATATCATTGGCAATCAGCGCACCGTTTCGGCGGCCTGCAATCTCGCCTTTCCACGGCGCGTAACTGTGGAACAGCCGGTTCAGCACACCGGTGCCTCGGGTTTCAGTCAGGAATTTCGACTGATAGCCGATCAGCCCGCGTGACGGGGCATGGAACGTCACCCGTGTCTTGCCTGCCCCGGCCTGGCGCATATCGACCATTTCGGCCTTGCGGCGGTTCATGCTGTCAATCACGGTGGAGGAATAATCCTCATCAACATCGATGATGACTTCCTCGATCGGCTCCAGCTTCTGGCCGCCTTCATGGCGCAGCAGCACCTGGGGGCGCGATACCGTCATCTCAAAGCCTTCACGGCGCATGGTTTCAATCAGCACGCCCAGCTGCAATTCGCCCCGGCCGCCGATTTCAAACGCATCACGCCCCGCGCTCTCACTGAAGGTGATGGCAACGTTGGTTTCCGCTTCGGCGAGGAGGCGTTCACGGATCATGGTGGAGGTAACCTTTTTGCCCTCACGCCCGGCCAGCGGGCTGTCATTGACCATGATCGTCACCGACATGGTGGGCGGGTCAATCGGCGTTGACTGCATCGGTGCATCAAGCCCGGATGCGCCAATGGTATCGGAAACCGAAGCCCTGGTCAGGCCAGCGATACAGACGATATCACCGGCATTGGCCTCATTCACCGGCACGCGTTCCGTGCCTTCAAAGCGGAGCAGTTTGGTCAGCCTGCCCTGTTCCACCACCTTGCCATCCAGATTGATGGCGGTGACGCTGTCATTGACGCGGGCGCGGCCCTGAACGATCCGGCCCGTCAGGCAACGGCCAAGGAAAGTATCCTTGTCGAGCAGCGTGGCCAGCATCGCAAACGGTTTTTCGGCATCCAGCCCCGGGGCGGGAACATGCTGGATAATCAGGTCAAGCAGGGGGTGCAGGTTTTCCCGGTCCTTGCCCAGGTCATCAACGCACCAGCCATCACGGCCAGAGGCATACATGATGGGGAAATCAAGCTGGTGTTCATCAGCATCGAGCGCGACGAAGAGATCAAAGACCTCATCAACCACCTCATCGGGGCGGGCATCGCTGCGATCAATCTTGTTGATGATGACGATAGGCCGCAAGCCCTGTTTCAGCGCCTTGCCCAGCACGAACTTGGTCTGCGGCATCGGGCCTTCGGCGGCATCGGTCAGGAGAATCACGCCATCCGCCATGTTGAGGACACGTTCAACCTCACCCCCGAAATCAGCGTGGCCCGGGGTGTCGATAATGTTGATCCGCACATCCCCCCACTGGATTGAGGTCGGCTTGGCCAGGATCGTGATGCCGCGTTCCTTTTCCAGATCGCCGCTGTCCATAAGGCGTTCCGCCACCTGCTGACCTTCACGAAACATGCCTGACTGTTTCATGATGCTGTCAATCAGCGTGGTCTTGCCATGGTCAACATGGGCGATAATCGCAACATTGCGGAGATTGGATTTCATGCGGTATCCTGCGAATGTAAGGCTGAAAGAATGGCTCTCTCTAGCCCGGTGGCATGGAAAAAGCCAGCAATTAATCCATTTGGCAACGTCAAGGAAAGGTCCGGAGTGGCATGACAGGCGCATTTGCATCACATATCGGCAGGATTGAAACCCTCAATGAAACCATTCACCCCATGCGCATGGCCCAGGCAGCGGCAATGCTGGGGCTTGGCAGGGAAGCCGCCGATACCCTGTCGGGGGAAGGCACCGCCCTGCCGCCGCTGTTCCACCTGTTTTTCACCAACAACACCAGTGATGCCGGGGCGCTCAACCCTGATGGTCATGAAAAGCTGGGCGGTTTCATGCCTGACGTGACCAGCGCCGGCCCGTTTGAGGGCAAGCCCGTGGTCAGGCGGATGTGGGCGGCGGGTGATATCAGCTTTGACGGTCATCTCCGTGTCGGTGAGATGGCCAGACGCACCTCCACCATCACCTCGATTGAGGAAAAAAAGGGCAGCACCGGCCCGCTTATCTTCGTCAATGTTGAGCGCGTCATTGAGGCAGCATCGGGCCGCGTTACCGAAAAACGCACCATCGTTTACAGGGAACCGCCAGCCACCACCGCGATTGCCCCCGAAAGCCAGGATATGCCGGGGCAGGATGGCATGCAGCATCATTTCACCTGGCACCCTGATGCCATCCAGCTGTTCCGGTTTTCCGCCCTCACCTGGAATGGTCACCGCATCCATTATGATGCTGATCACTGCCGCCAGAATGAGGGCTATCCCGATCTGGTTACCCACGGGCCTTTCACCGCCATGATGCTGGCCCTGACCGCAACCGGCGCTGTCACCGGGGAAGGGATCGCCCCTGACCTGAGGGGAAGCCGCGTGCTGTCCCGGTTCCGTTTCCGAGGCACCCAGCCGCTCTTTTCAGGCCGCAAGGTCCAGCTCCATGCCAGTGCAGATTTCACCCAGCTCGAGGCCCGCAATCACAACGCCCAACAAGCCATGAAGGCCAATGCCGAATTCGGGTAGGGTGTTCAGGGTTTAAAATCTGATGACTCTGCACCAAACCCTAACGCCGGGCGACCCTAAGGCTGGGAGATCCTAACGCTGGGAGGAAGCCCAGTCCGGGTGGTGGAATGGCTCGGCGTTGGCGCGGGGGAGCGGGGCTCGGCCTAGGATATGATCAGCCGCCTTTTCCCCGGTCATGATCGACGGCGCGTTGAGGTTGCCGTTGGTGATGCGCGGGAAGATCGAGCTGTCGGCGACACGCAGGCCGTCCACCCCGATCACCCGGCATTCAGGATCAACCACGGCGAGCGGATCATCAGCTGCCCCCATCCGCATGGTCCCGCACGGGTGATAGGCGCTTTCGGCATGATCACGGATAAAACCGTCAATCGCCTCATCGCTGGTGACATCATCACCGGGCTGGATTTCATGACCCCGGAAAGGGTCCATCGCGGCCTGGGACAATATCTCCCGGCTGAGGCGAACACAGCGGCGGAATTCAACCCAGTCTTCATCATGGCTCATGTAATTGAACCGGATTTGCGGGGCATCCTCGGCCCTTGGTGAGGTGATCCGGACCCAGCCACGGGAGCGCGAACGCATCGGCCCGACATGGAGCTGAAAGCCATGCCCCTCGGCCGGGGCCTGACCATCATAACGGATCGCCACGGGCAGGAAGTGATACTGGATATCAGGGTATTCCACCCCCGCCGCCGACCGGATGAAACCGAGGGTTTCAAAATGGTTGGTTGCGCCGGGGCCGCCGCCTGTCAGCATCCATTGCAGCCCGATCCGCGCCTTGGAATAAAGGTTGAGGTATTTGTAGAGCGTGATGGGCTGGAGGCAGGCAACCTGAAAATACACCTCCAGGTGATCCTGCAAATTCTCACCCACACCGTCACGCGCCACCAGCGGCGTAATGCCATGGGATTGCAGCAACGCCCCGGGGCCAATGCCGGAGCGTTGCAGGATCTGCGGTGAGTTGATCGCCCCGGCAGCGCAGATCACCTCAGCCGCAACGCTGGCTTCATGGACCTTGCCATGGCGGGTCCAGCGCACACCGGTTGCGCGCTTGCCATCAAAGAGGATGCGATCAACCCGCGCCCGGGTGATGAGCTTGACATTGCCGCGCCTGAGCGCCGGTTTCAGGTAGGCATTGGCGGCTGACCAGCGCTGGCCCTTCCAGACTGTCATATCAGCCGGACCGAACCCTTCCTGACGCTGGCCGTTGTAATCAGGGGTGGCGTGATAGCCTGCCTCGGTCGCGGCCTCAACAAAGGCCTGATGCAGGGGGTTGTCACGCTTCCCCCGGGTAACGTGGAGCGGGCCATCACCGCCCCGGAACGACCCATCGGATGACCCGTCCCTGAGCGCGGCCGAATTTTCCATGCGCCTGAAATAGGGCAGCACCGATGCATAATCCCAGCCGGATGCGCCCTGATCCGACCAGTGTTGATAATCGAGCGCGTGGCCACGGACAAAGATCATGCCGTTGATTGATGATGACCCGCCAATGACCTTGCCGCGCGGGCAGACCAGCCGCCTGCCGCCAAGCCCGGGTTCGGGTTCAGCCCGATAGCCCCAGTCATAGGTTTTCATGTTCATGGGATAGGAAAGGGCCGCCGGCATCTGGATGAAAGGGCCGGCATCGGTGCCGCCGAATTCAAGCACCAGAATCCGTTTGCTGCCATCTTCACCAAGCCGGTAAGCCAGCGCAGACCCGGCCGAACCTGAGCCGATGATGATGTAATCCCAGTCTGCCATTGTGACCGTTATTGCAGACGGCTCGCGTGCCAGTTGATATGATCCGCCATGAAACTGGCCACGAACCAGTAGGAATGATCATAGCCCGGCTGCATCCGCAGCATCAGCTCAATCCCCGCCTCACTGGCAGCATCGGCCAACAGTTCAGGGCGGAGATGTTCATCAAGAAACGGGTCATCCTGCCCCTGATCCACCAGAATATCACCATTCCAGCCATGGCTCCGCATGCAGGCGGCGGCATCAAAGAGCGCGAAACTGTCAGGGTCGTCACCGCGATAGGCATCCAGCGCGATCTTGCCCCATGGCAGTTGCGACAAGGCCGAAATCGGGGCAAAGGCCGAAACCGACCGGAACTGGCCCGGGTTTTTCATGGCCAGGGTCAAGGCCCCGTGGCCGCCCATCGAATGCCCGGTGATCCCGACCCGGGTTGTATCCACATGTGCCAGCTCAGCCACCAGCCCCGGCAATTCCTCGGTGATGTAGCGGTCCATGGCGAAATGCGGCGCCCATGGTGCCTTGGTTGCGGACATATAATACCCCGCCCCCTGACCAAGCGAAAACGCCTCATCATCGGCAACGCCCTTGCCCCTTGGTGAAGTATCCGGGAAAACCAGCGCCATGCCGCGTTCAGCCGCCCAGGCCTGCGCGCCTGCCTTGGTGGCCGCGTTTTCCCAGGTGCAGGTCAGCCCCGACAGGTAATAGAGGCACGGGAACGGCCCTTCACCCGGGGGCGTGAAGACAGCAAATTCCATGGGGCATTGCGTGATGCCGCTGTCATGCCGCACAACCTGATGGCGCCCGCCATGGAGCGCGGTATCAACCAGAATTTCCATCATCGTCACCTGAGAATAATTGTCTTAGTAAAGCACCACTGACCGGATGCTTTCACCAGCGTGCATCAGATCAAAGCCCTTGTTGATGTCATCCAGCGGCATGGTGTGGGTGATCATCGGATCGATATCGATCTTGCCATCCATGTACCAGTCAACGATTTTCGGCACATCGGTGCGGCCCCGCGCCCCGCCAAAGGCAGTCCCGCGCCAGCTCCGCCCCGTCACCAGCTGGAACGGCCGGGTTGAGATTTCCTGACCGGCACCGGCGACGCCGATGATGATCGATTCGCCCCAGCCCTTGTGGCAGCATTCCAGCGCTGTCCGCATGACCTTGGTGTTGCCGATGCATTCAAAGGAATAGTCGGCACCGCCATCCGTCACCTCAACCAGATGCTGAACCAGGTCACCATCAACCTCCGATGGATTGACGAAATGGGTCATGCCGAATTTCTCGCCCCACTGTTTCTTGTCGTTGTTGAGGTCAACCCCGACAATCTTGTTGGCACCGATCAGCCTCAACCCCTGAATGACGTTGAGCCCGATGCCGCCAAGCCCGAACACCACAGCGTTACAGCCTGCTTCCGCCTGGGCGGTGTTGATGACGGCACCAATACCCGTGGTCACGCCGCAACCGATGTAGCAGACCTTGTCAAAAGGCGCATCCGGGTTGATCTTGGCGAGCGCGATTTCAGGCACGACGGTGTGGTTCGAAAACGTGGATGTTCCCATGTAATGAAAGATCGGCTTGCCATCGAGGGAGAAACGGGAGGTTCCGTCAGGCATCAGCCCCTGGCCCTGGGTGGTGCGGATCGCCTGACACAGGTTTGTCTTGGGGTGCAGGCAATAATCGCATTCCCGGCATTCAGGGGTGTAGAGCGGGATAACATGATCACCCGGCTTGAGCGAGGTAACGCCAGCGCCTACCTCCAGCACAACACCGGCGCCTTCATGGCCGAGGATCGCAGGGAACAGCCCTTCAGGGTCAGCACCCGAAAGGGTGAATTCATCAGTATGGCAGATACCGGTGGCCTTGATTTCCACCAGCACTTCACCGGCCTTTGGACCTTCAAGGTCAACCTCCACAATCTCAAGCGGTTTGCCAGCTTCGAAAGCAACAGCGGCGCGGGTTTTCATAGCAATCCTCCAATGTATTATTACCTGTTAGAGACTGCACTACATGGCCGGTGATGCCAAGACCCTAAATGACCTTTCAGCTTAATGCCTCAAAGGGTGATCAGAGCGACTGGCGGCTGAAAAATTCGAGCAGTTCGGCAATCGTTGCCTCGGGGTCTTCCTCGGGGATGAAATGGCCACTGTTCATGGCCCGGCCCGTCACATTGCCCGTGGTATAACGCTGCCAGACCTCCAGCGGTTGCCATTTTCGCCCGACAACACCGCGCCCTCCCCAGAGGGCATGAACCGGGATGGTGAGCTTGTGGTCACGGTCCTCACGATCATGGTCAAGGTCGATGGTGTTGGAGGCACGATAATCCTCACAGCAGGCATGCACCTTGTGGGGCGGGCTGAAGGCCTCAAGGTAGGCTTCCTCAACCGGGCCGAACTCATGCCCGCCTGACCATTTCTGCAAACAGCTGTCCATCCATTTGCGCGGGTTGGCGAGAATCATCCGCTCAGGCAGGGGGTAGGGCTGGATCAGAAAGAACCAGTGGAAATAGGCGGTGGCGAAATCCATGTCGGTGTCTTCGTACATATCCAGCGTCGGGCAGATATCCAGCACGCTCATCGCGGCCACCCTGTCACGGTGGTCCCTGGCCATGCGGTGGGCAACCCGCCCGCCCCGGTCATGGCCCGCCACAAAAAACCGCGACCAGCCGAGCGCTTCCATCATCTCCACCATATCAAGCGCCATCCGGCGTTTCGAATAGGCGTAATGGGTGGCATCGCTTTCAGGGGCCATGCTATCGCCGCAACCGCGAATATCCGCGGCAATGACGGTGAAACGCTCCGATAAAGCCGGGGCGGTCTTGTACCACATCAGGTGAGTCTGGGGGTGACCATGGATCAGCAGCAATGGTGGCCCGTCACCCTTGATCCGGCAGAACATTTCGCCCTCGGCAGTGGCCACTTTGCGCTCTTCAAACCCCTCAAACATCGTCAATCCTCACCCCTGATTATCCCCTGCCACACTAGCCGCTCAGATAACCACGGGCAAGACGATGCTGACAGGCGCAAAAAGCCTTTGATTTCCCTCTTCACCATGGGTAAGAGTGACCCATATTTATTAAACGTCTCTGGAGGGAGGGAGCGATGGCATTCCGTGCACTGGTTGTAAGGAAAGATGGCGACGGGCCGGTAACCGGCGCTGTTGAGGAATTGAATGAAGATACCCTCCCCCAGGATGGTGAAGTGCTGGTCGAGGTTGAGTGTTCAGGGCTGAATTTCAAGGACGGCCTGTGCATGACCGGTGGCGGCAGGCTGGTCCGTGAATACCCCCATATCCCGGGGGTCGATATGGCCGGATGCGTTGTTGAAAGCGGTGATGATCGCTACAAGCCCGGTGATCGCGTTATCCTGACCGGCTGGCGCTATGGTGAGATCTGGTGGGGCGGTTATGCCCAGAAAACCCGGGTCAAGGCTGACTGGCTGGTGCCGATGCCGGCAAACCTGACCTCAAGCCAGGCCATGGCCATTGGAACCGCCGGGCTGGCGGCTATCCTGGGCGTTGCTGCGCTTGAGGACCACGGCATCACCCCCGACAAGGGCGAGGTCATCGTCACCGGTGCAACCGGCGGGGTGGGTTCGCTTTCGGTTTCGATGCTGGCCAATCGCGGCTACCGTGTCGCCGCCGTCACGGGTCAGGCCGATGCTGCCGATTACCTCAAATCCATTGGTGCCGAAACCGTCATCGCGCGTGAAGACTTGTCCGAACCGTCACCCAAGCCGCTCGAAAGCGGACGCTGGGCGGGCTGCATTGACAGTGTCGGGTCAACCATGCTGTCGCGGATCATCACCCAGATGGCCTATGGCGGGACGATTGCCGCCATCGGCAATGCCAGTGGTATCGGGCTGGAAACCAATATCCTGCCCTTCCTGCTTCGCGGGGTGAACCTGCTTGGCATTGACAGCGTCATGCAGCCTTATGAAAACCGGATGCGGTGCTGGAACAATGCCGGTGAATGGATGCAGCTTGACACCCTTGACAGCATGATCCGTGAAACCCGCCTTGAAGAGATGATGGAACTGGGTTCCTCCATCCTCGAAGGCAAGGTCAAGGGCCGCGTTGTCGTTAACCCGTCTCTATAGGAACCCGTCACTATCAGTAAATCCCGTTAGACCAGCCACCAGACCAACCCCGTATGCAAATTTTGTCAGTCACTCTATTGGTATAACCCCGAAGGAAAACCGCCATGTCGTTTCAAATCGCCATTGGGCCTCGCATCAGAAAATCACCGTTCTACAACAGCACCGTCAAGGCTGGGGTATCGCATTTTACCACCTATAATCACATGTATATGCCGGTTTCCTATGGTGACCCGCAGGCCGAATACGACCGGCTCATGAACGGGGTGGATATGCGCGATGTCGCGGGCCAGCGTCAGGTCAGCCTGAAAGGCCCTGATGCGCTCGAACTCGCCCGGCTGCTGACGCCGCGCAATCTCGATAACCTGACCCCGGGTGTCGGCAAATATGTGCCGATGACCAACTCGATCGGCACGCTTATCAATGATCCTGTCCTCTTGCAGGTTGAGGATGATGAAATCTGGCTGTCGATTGCCGACAGCGACATGAAATTCTGGGCCGAAGGCGTGGCCGTGGCCAAGGGATTGAACGTGCAGGTATTCGAACCTGATGTTTCCCCCCTCGCCATTCAGGGTCCAAAGGCGGATGATGTTGTTGCCTCGCTGCTTGGTGACTGGATCCGTGATGTCCGGTATTTCGGTTTCAGCAAGACAGAACTCGATGGCATCCCGCTGGTTGTTGCCCGTTCGGGCTGGAGCAAGCAGGGCGGCTTTGAATTTTACCTCTGCGACAGCAGCCGGGGCGATGAGCTCTGGGACAAGGTGGCCGAAGCGGGCAAGCCTTACGGGATCGGGCCAGGTGGGCCAAACTATATTGAGCGCGTGGAAAGCGGGCTGATTTCGGTCAACGCCGATACCGATGACTGGGCCAACCCCTTTGAAATGGGCATGGGCAAGTTCATGGACCTTGATCAGGATGTTGATTTCATTGGCAAGGCTGCCCTCAAGACAATCAAGGCTGAGGGTATTCGTCGGCGTTTCTGCGGGCTGATCATGGATGGTGAGCCGTTCAAATCCACCAATTCGCATCAATGCCCGGTGACGATGAACGGCGACTATGTTGGCTTTGCCTCCGCTCTGGCGTATTCTCCACGTCTGGAGTGGAATATCTCCACGGCGCTTATTTCCACCGAGGCCGCTGATCATGGCAAGGACCTGCTGGTGGATACAGAATACGGTATGCGCCAGGCCGTGGTAACCAGCTTGCCCTTCCGTCGGGAGAACGCATAGCCAACTCATTCAGGGAACAGCCTATGAGCGATTATAAATTTGACACCCTAAGCCTTCATGCCGGGCAATCACCTGACGCGACCTATGGCTCACGGGCTGTCCCCATCTACCAGACCACATCCTACATGTTCCAGAATACCGAGCATGCCTCGGCGCTCTTCAACATGGAACAGGGTGGTCATATCTACTCACGCCTGACCAACCCGACCGTGGCGGTGCTGGAACAGCGCATGGCCGCGCTCGATGGCGGGGTTGCGGCGGTGGCGGTATCATCAGGCATGGCAGCGCTTTTCCTGACCGTGCTGGCCCTCACCTCCCAGGGTGATCATATCGTTGCCTCATCCCAGATGTACGGGGCCAATATCAATCTCTTCCAGCATACGATGGGGCGGTATGGCGTTACCGCCACCTTTGTTGCACCGAATGACCCGGCCGCCATCAAGGCCGCGATCCAGCCCAACACCAAAATGGTGATGGGTGAGGTGATCGGCAATCCGGGCATGGATGTCATGGATGTTCCCGCGGTTGCAGAAATCACCGAGGCAGCCGGTGTTCCGCTGGTCATTGACGGGACCTTTAACACCCCGTGGCTGTTCCGCCCGATTGAACATGGTGCCAATATCGTGCTGCACTCGCTGACCAAATGGATGGGCGGGCATGGCATTGCGCTGGCGGGCGGGATTGTTGACGGCGGCAATTTCGACTGGGGCAAATCCGGCCGGTTCCCGACCATCACCGAACCCCATTTCGCGTTCCAGAAAGTCAATCTGTGGGAAGAGTTCGGCCCCGCCGCTTTCTCAGCCCGGGTCAGGACCGAGGGCATGTACAATGTCGGCCCGTGCCTGGCCCCGATGAACGCCTTCCATATTCTGCAAGGGCTTGAAACCCTGCCGCTGAGAATGCAGCGTCACATGGAAAACACCGCCAAATTGCTCGACTTCCTGCAAAATCATGAGGCTGTGGCCTGGGTCAAGCACCCGATGCTGCCTGATCATCCTGACCATGAAACCGCCATGCGGCTGATGCCGAAAGGCGCGGGGTCGATCATCACCATGGGTGTCAAGGGTGGCCGTGATGCCGGGCGTGCCTTTATTGAGGGGGTTGAGCTGGCCTCCCACCTCGCCAATGTCGGTGATGCCAAGACGTTGGTGATCCATCCCGGCAGCACCACCCATTCGCATCTTGATGAAAAGGCGATGGAAGGGGCCGGGCTGACCGATGACATGATCCGGATTTCAGTCGGGCTGGAAGACAGCAGTGATATCATTGCCGATCTGAAAAAGGGCCTCAGGGCCGCGGCCAGGGCAGCAGGGAGCAAGTAATGCGGCTGACCGTCAATAATGAGGAAACCTTTGTTTCAACAGGCGGCAAGCCCTTTGATGCGAGCGGGACTGTGCTGCTATTTATTCACGGCAGTGGGCAGAGCCATCTGTCCTGGGTATTGCAGGCCCGGTTTTTCGCCAATCGCGGCTGGTCGGTGCTGGCCCCTGATCTGCCTGGCCATGGCCTGTCGGGCGGGGAAGCGATCACCAGTGTTGAGGGCGTGGCCGACTGGTGCATTGATCTGCTGGATACCGCCGGGGTGGAAACAGCGATTGTCATCGGCCATTCGCAGGGCGGGCTGGTTGGCCTCGATTTGACAAGCCGTCATTCCGGCCGTGTCGAACGGTTGGCGATTATTGCCTCAGCCCTTGCGATCCCTGTTACCGAGGGGCTGTTGGCCCTGGCTGAAAACGATGAACAACAGGCGATCAGCGCCATGGTGTCGAACAGCCATGGCGGCACCGGGCATCGCCATGATCACACCATGCCGGGGCAGAGCCACATGCTCTATGGTGAGCAGGTCATGGGGCGGAACCGGCCCGGCGTGCTGCTGAACGACCTCAACGCCTGCAACAATTACACCCGAGGCCCTGATGCGGCGGCGGCTATCGATTGCCCCACCTTGTGCATTCTGGCCGGGCGTGACCGCATGGTCCCCACCCGGTCCGGGCTGGCGATGACGGAGACCATCAAGGATTGCCAGCATGTGGTGATTCCCGATTCCGGCCATTTCGTGCAAAGTGAGTATTCCGTGGAAACCAACACTGCGCTGAGGCCATTTTTCCTTTCCACGTCATGAAGGATACTACCATGACCATCCCGTTTTCTTCGATTGCCGTGATTGGCGCAGGCACCATGGGCAGCGGTATTGCCGGTCAGATCGCCAATGCCGGTCATTCCGTGCTGTTGCTTGACCTGCCTGCCGAGGGCGATGACCCGAACGCCGCCAGCAGCCGCGCCATTGAACGCCTGCTCAAATCCGACCCGCCCTCGCTGATGGATAAAAAGCGGGCCGAGCTGATCGAATGCGGCAATACCCGTGATGATTTTGACCGCCTCGCCCAATGCGACTGGATCATTGAGGCGGTGGTGGAACGGCTGGATATCAAGAAAGAGCTGTATAAACGCCTCGACAGCGTGATCCGCCCTGATTGCGTTGTTACCTCCAACACCTCGACCATCCCCATCAGCCTGCTGGTGGAGGATATGCCAGGCTCGTTCCGTGAGCGTTTTGCCATCACCCACTATTTCAACCCGGTGCGCTACATGCGCCTGCTTGAGCTGGTGCGCGGTGAGGAAACAAGCCCCGCCATCATGGAAAAACTGGCTGATTACAATGACCGTTTTCTGGGCAAGGGCGTTGTTCCCTGCGGTGATACCCCGGGGTTTCTTGGCAACCGTGTTGGTGTCTATGCACTCCAGGTCGGCCTTGATGAGGCGCATCGCCAGAACCTGACCGTTGAAGAGGCCGATGCCATCATGGGGCGGCCCATGGGTATCCCTAAAACCGGGGTGTTCGGGCTGTATGATCTGATCGGGATTGACCTGATGGCCGATGTGGTGGACACGCTGGAAAATATCCTGCCGCAAGGCGATGCCTTTTTCGCGGTTGGCAAGGATGGCCCTGTGGCCCCGCTGATCGCCAGCATGATTGCCGAAGGTTATACCGGCGACAAGGGCAAGGGCGGGTTTTATCGCCTCGCCGGGGATGGCAGCGAGAATGCCATCAACCTTGGCGATGGATCAACCCGTCCCCGCACCAAGACCCTGCCTGCCCTGGCTGAGGCAGCCGCCATGCTCCAGGCCAGTGGTGATGAGCCGATCAATGCCCTGATCGATGCCCCGATCGATAACGGTGATGATGCCCACCACCGTTTTGCCCGCCGTGTGCTGGCCCGGGTGCTGGGTTACGCTGCCAGCCTGATCCCTGAAGTCACGCCCTCACCCCAGGATATCGATGATGCCATGAAGCTGGGGTTCAACTGGGTGCGCGGCCCGTTTGAAATGATGGACGCAATCGGCAAGGGCAGGATGCGCGAGTTGCTGGAAGAGGCCGACATGATGGTGCCGCCCGTGCTGGCCGATGATGAGCCATTCTACAAAGCCGAAGGCGAAACCCTCTCGGTTCAGGTGTTTGAGGACAGCGCCGCCGCCTATGCGCCCGTTGCCCTGCCCGAAGGCACCATCCGTTTCCATCTAATGAAGCAGTGCCTTGAGCCGATCCGCCGCAATGCCGCCGCCAGCCTCTACGCCATTGGTGATGATCTGCGCCTTGTCGAGTTTCACAGCAAGGCCAATGCCCTCACCGATGCGTCCATGGAAATCGTTGCCGCCGCTGCCGGGGATCATGGCCGGGGGATTATCATCCATAATGATGCCCAGCATTTCTCTGCCGGGGTTGATCTCAACGGTGTGCTGGCCCTCATCAGGGCGAAGGACTGGCAAGGCATTGATGCGTTCCTGATCCGCTTCCAGAAAGCCGTCAGTGCGCTCCGTGCAGCGCCGGTACCGGTGGTGGCTGCCCCATCCGGGTTGACGCTGGGCGGCGGGTTTGAGGTGGTTGTCCACGCTGATAAGGTCATCGCCCATGGCAATGTTGTCATGGGGCTGGTTGAATGCGCTGTCGGTGTTGTGCCTGGTGGTGGCGGGGTCAAGGAAACCTTCCGGCGCTGGCATGATGCCACAGGCGACTGGCGCAAGGCGGCCTGGAACACCTGGATGCAGATCGGCTATGCCCGCACCGGCACCAGCCCTGAAACCTGCGCCCGGATGCAGTATTTCCTCAGCAATCGTGATGACAGCGTCATGAACAGGGACAAGCTGGTCGAGCGCGCCATGACGGAAGTTGAAGCAATGATCAGTGCCGGATACACTGCCCCCACAACCCCTGTCTTTGATCTGCCGGGGGGTGAGTTGATTGATGAGATGGATGCCTTCATGGACAAGGGGATCAGTGACGGGATGTTTTTCCCCCATGACAAGACCACCGCCATGGCCGTGGCCAGCATCGTTGCTGATGCAGGCAGCGGCATTTCCGGGGCAAGCGAGCAGGATCTTTTCGCGCGGGAACGCGATGCCTTTATCCGGCTTGCCCATACCAACGAAACCGAAGCCAGAATTGTTTCCATGCTGACCGATGGCGTTACGCTGAGAAACTGATCCACGGAAGATAGTATCGCATGAACGATTATGATGACTTGGAAAAGAACAGGGCCAATTTTGTTCCGCTGTCGCCTTTATCGCTGATCAGTCGCACCGCCGCGCTCTACCCTGACCGTCAGGCGGTTGTCCATGGTGACCGCCGCTACACCTGGGCTGATGTCTTCAGCCGGTGCCGCCAGCTCAGCTCCGGGCTCAAGGGGTTGGGGATTGGCCGCGGTGACACCGTTGCCGTCATGGCCGCCAACACGCCCGAGATGATCGAATGCCATTATGGTGTTGCGGCATCAGGCGGGGTTCTGAACACCATCAACACCCGGCTCGACCCTGATACCATTGCCTATATCCTCCAGCATGGTGAGGCCAGGGTGCTGATCTGCGATACCGCCTTTTCAACCAGCGTTGAGGCCGCGCTCAAGAGTATCGGTGACAGCCACGGCATCACGGTGATCGATATTGCCGACAGTGAAAACGCCAGTGGCGGTACCAGGCTGGGTAAAATGGATTATGAGGCCCTGCTTGAAAGCGGTGACCCCGAGGCTGAATGGTCCCTGCCCGGTGATGAATGGGATGCACTCGCCCTCAACTACACCTCCGGGACCAGCGGCAGGCCCAAGGGCGTTGTCTATCATCATCGCGGCTCCATGCTCATGACCATGGGGACCATCGCTGACTGGCAGATGCCGCGCCATCTTTCCTATCTCTATACTGTGCCACTGTTTCACTGCAACGGCTGGGGGCATGTCTTTGCCGTTACCGCGCTGGCGGGAACCCTGATCTGCAACCGGGCCGTGACCCCGAAAGCGATCTATGATGCCATCGCTGATCATGGCGTAACGCATTTTGGCGGCGCACCCATCGTGCTGGGCATGATCATCAACGCTGATGATGCTGATCGCCGCCCGTTCGACCACACCGTTGAGGTCATGACCGCAGGCGCACCGCCGCCCGCCGCCATCCTGGAGGGGATTGAAAGCCTCGGGTTCAACGTCACCCAGGTTTACGGGCTGACCGAAACCTATGGTCATACCGTCATGTCGATCTGGCAGGGCAAATGGGATGATGAGGATTTCGCCACCCGCGCCAAACTGAAAGCGCGTCAGGGTGTGCCGCTCACCATCACCGAAGATGCCGCCGTGCTTGATACCGAAACCGGCAAGCCTGTTCCCCGCGATGGTGAGACCATTGGCGAAATTGCCCTGCGCGGCAACACCGTCATGAAAGGCTACCTGAAGAATCCCGAGGCGACAGAGGCCGCCTTCAAGGATGGCTATTTCCGTTCGGGCGATCTGGCGGTGATGCATCCCGATGGCTATATCGAGGTCCGCGACCGGCTCAAGGACATTATTATTTCCGGCGGGGAAAACATCTCTTCGGTGGAAATCGAAAACGCCCTGCACCGGCATCCGGCGGTGGCAATCGCCGCGGTGGTGGCCCGCCCTGACCCGCGATGGGGGGAGACACCATGCGCCTTCGTGGAGCTGAAATCAGGCCAGGATGTCACCGAGGAAGAACTGATCACCTTTTCGCGTCAGCATCTGGCCGGGTTCAAAATCCCCAAGAAAGTCGTCTTTGGCGAAATCCCCAAGACAGCCACGGGCAAGTTGCAGAAATTCACCCTGCGTGAACGCATCAAGGCCGGTGAAGTTTAAGACTGGCGAAGTTTAAATTCTGGCCCCCTCAGGAATAAGAGGCAGGCATCAGGATAACGCCGAGGGCATAGTTCTTGTTCAGCTCCAGCCCATCGGGTGTGGCCGCCGCCCCGGATTGTGCCAGATCAGCCGTGACCCCGGCCCCTTCGATCCGTGCCAGCGGTGTTTCAATGGCGCAATGCCCGCCTTCCTCCAGCAGCCTGACCGACGCCAGCCCGAGGCCGAGATCACGCTGGCCATCATCCAGCATCGCCGGGGCATCATGAACGGGGAAGGTCAGCCTTGCCGCGGGGATCACCAGCACCAGCGGCAGCGACTGAACGCCATCCGCCAGTTTTTGACCATCTCGCGCCCAGGCCAGCGCCCGCACCTTGCCGGCCAGATCAAGCCTGATGGTAATATCATCCCCGGAAGTTGAGGTTGCGGCCGTGTCATCAACGCGGGTATCGGCACGGAACCAGTGCTGGCCGAACCCGGCAAGCCATGAGCCGCCCTCATCCAGAATCTCACCGGCAATCTGGCCGATATCCTCGGTGGTCAGCGGCAGGCGCATCAGGTTGCGGCCGACGCTGTCAATCGCCCCGGGCAGGCGATCCCATGTTGCCAGCCTGTCCCCTTCACTGAGGGTTTTCCAGGCATCAACCTCAGCCTTTGAACGGCGGCAGGACAGGCAGAACATGTTCTCATCAGCCGTGCAATGGCCCACGCAGGGGCTATGATCAGGGGCATGGGCGCGTAACATACGGTCAAGGGGCATCAGGATTTTCCTCATCATGGTGGGGGATGATACCGGCCGCGCGTTCGGCGGCAAGCACAGCACGCATCCCGGCACGGTAATCAGGGTAAAGCAAATCAAGCCCGAAGGCACGGCCAATGCGGCTGCTGTCAACCTTTCGGGAGGTGGCATAGAAACTCCGCGCCATGGCGCTCAGCTCCGCGTCTTCGAACGGCACCGGGGTTGGCGCCGCAACGCCGAGCAGATCAGCCGCATAACGGATCACGTCCCCGGCCTCACAAGGGGAGCCATCGGCCAGATTGATGATGCGGCGCGGCTCAGGCTGTTCCATCGCCGCCACCAGCACCCGGGCAATATCATCAACATGAATGCGGTTAAAGGCATGGCCGGGTTTCAGGATGATCCGGCCCCGGCCAGCAAGCAGATCACGGAAGGGCGAACGCCCGGGGCCATAAATCCCGGCCGCCCTGAACACCTCGGCATTCAGGCTTTCCTGCCAGGCGATTTCAGCATCGCGCCGCCACTGGCCGCGCCGCACGCTGGGTTCAGCCGGGCTTTCCTCGGTGACCCAGCCGCCATCAGCCTCACTATAGACGCTGGTGGCGGAAACATAGCCTGCCCAGGGTGACAGGGATTTCAGATCATCACCATGGGCCGCCAGCACAGGGTCAGAACCGTCAATAACCGCAATCGTTGAAATCACATGGGTAACGCCATCAAAGGCAGCGTCAGCATCGGTGATCGCTTCCCCGGCAGAAAAGGCAAAAACCTCAACATCGCGCAAGCTTGGATCATCAAACGGGATGCCTTCACGCCTTGTGCCGCGAACCCGCCAGCCGCGCTCAAGCAACAGCCGCGCCAGCACCCTGCCGGAAAACCCGAGGCCGAAAATAAACGCTGTTCCATGATGCTGTTCAGTCATGGGATTGAGACTAGACGATTGCTGCGCCGTGGCAAGAGGGGGCATTGCATGATGCGTCAATTCGGCGTAACTATCGCTGATGGGCAGAGATCCGAAATCCATTCATAAACAGCTGTTGATCAGCATCGGCGTGACGGTGTTTGTGCTGGTCGCCGCTATGGTCGGGCTGGTCGCCAATCGCGTCGCCGAGCAAACCGTGCCATCAATCCTGCCCGGGCTGGACAGCATCAGTTTCACCCTGCAATCATCCGATGGACCGGTCAGCAATGATGATCTGCTGGGCCGGCCGGTGGCGGTCTTTTTCGGCTTCACGCATTGCCCCGAGGTTTGCCCCACCACGCTCTACACCCTCACCAGCCTGATCGATGAAATCGGGGCTGATGGTTCTGAGGCTGGGGATACTCAAGTTGGGGACAATGAAGCCGGGGATACTCAAGCCGCCAATACTCAAGTGGTCTTCATCACCGTTGACCCCGAACGCGATACCCCCGCGATCCTGGCCGATTACATCCGTTCCATGAGCGATCAGGCCATCGGGTTAAGCGGCAGTCGCGCCGCGATCGATGAGGCCATCAAGGGGTTCGGGGTCTACGCCGTCAAGGTCCCGCTCGATGGTGATGACGGCGACTACACCATGGACCACACCGCCACGGTATTCCTCTACGACCAAACCGGCGCACTAAGCGGCACCATAGCCTGGGGAGAACCCGCCGATTTCGCCCGCGAAAAACTGAAACGCCTCATCAGCGGTTAGAGCTTTAGCTGATCACGCAGTTTGTACCATGCCATGCCGATGGCCAGCGCGGGCGTGCGGAAGATACCGCCGGGGAAGGGCAGATGCCGGATCGAGGCGAAGGCATCAAAACGGCCGGTATCACCCGCCACCGCCTCCGCCAGGATCATCCCTGTGGTTCCCGATAGCGCGACACCATGGCCTGAAAAACCCTGCACGAACCAGGTGTTCTGGCCGATCTTGCCGAAATGGGGTATCCGGTCAACGGTAATCCCGATGCGGCCCCACCATGTTTTTTCCACCTCAACGCCCTTGAGCGAGGGGAACACCCGCAGCATCCGCTGGGTCAGGTCACGCCGGATATCATTGCCCTCCTGCGCAAGGTAGGAGGCACGGCCACCAAACAGCATCCGCCCCCTGGCATCAAAGCGATAGTAATTGAGCGCGGTGTTGCAATCCGCCACCGCCACCCGGTCGGGGATGAGGTCCCTGATCTGATTATCCGAAATCGGCGCGGTTGCCATGATGGCGGAGGTCACGGGCGCGAGCCGTTGTTGCATCATGCGCGGGGCCGTGCGGTCAAGATAGGCGTTGCCCGCCAACACCAGCCGATCCGCCCTGACCACACCGTGATCGTGATGGAGCATGCTGGCCCCTTCCCCCTCACCGGGCACGATGCGATTGATCCGGCAGTGTTCATGGATCACGGCCCCGGCGGATTTCGCCGCCCCCGCCAGCCCATGCAGGTATTTGAGCGGGTTGAGATGGCCCGAGCCATGGTCCAGCATACCGCCGACATATTCATCAGTGTTGATATGCGGGGCCATCGCCGCCGCATCAGGCAACAGCTCAAGGTCTTTATACCCCTCGCCTGCCCATTCATCCTTCATATCCTGCAATTCGTTCATGTGGCGTTGATGCAAACCGCCATAGAGATAGCCAAAACGCAGATCAGGGTCGATGCCGTGGCGTTCGCAGCGGTCAATGATGATCTGCCGCCCCATGACACCGACATCCCACGCCATGCGCCGGTCCGATGCAGGCAGGCGGCCCGCAACCTTGGAAAAATCCGTGGTCCAGCCCTGACAGAGCTGGCCGCCATTGCGCCCCGAGGCACCATAGCCGATCCGTTCCGCCTCATAGAGATGCACGGAATAGCCTTTCTCGGCGAGGTTGAGCGCAACCGATACCCCGGTAAACCCGCCCCCGACAACGGCAACATCAACATGCTGATCACCCTCTGGCGGCTCACCGAAGCTGGGCCAGTCCACATCATCGGCGTAAATCGAGGGGGGCGAGCCTGCAATCATCGGTACCATTCCCATTCCAGTGGTGAGATGCGGCTGGCAAAGGTGCGCCGCTCATAATCCTTGGTCTCAACATAAACGTGGCGGTATTCCTCACCCAGCCAGCGGCCGATGAAATCACTCTCCCTGAAACGCTGGAGCGCGGCCGCCCAGGTCACGGGCAGGCCGGTACGGTCCGGTGTATCATAGGCGTTGCCGGTGATCATGGCGGGCGGCATGATTTTGCCCTCCATGCCCTCCACCATCGCCGCCAGAATCAGCGCGGTTGCCAGATAGGGATTGATATCAGCGCTTGAGGCGCGATGTTCCAGCCGCCGTGCCGATGCTCCCCCCGGGGGAATGCGGAAATTCACGGTCCTGTTGTTGTAACCCCAGCTGCGATCCGTGGGGGCGTAATGCCCGGGCTGAAGCCGCCGCCAGGCATTGGCATTGGGGGCGAAGACCGCCATGGAATCCGCCAGATGCTCTGCCATGCCGCCCGCTGCATGGGCCATGGCCGGGTTTTCCCATGGCTCCTGCCCCTCATCCTCGCTCAGCAAATTGGCCCCGTCCCCGTCCCACAGGCTGGCATGCAGATGAAAGCCTGAACCGGTATCCTCACCAAACGGTTTGCCCATGAACGTGACATCATAGCCAAAGCCGCGCGCCACCCGCCGCGCCAGATGCCTGAGCAACACAGCCTCATCACAGGCGCGCAGGATATCGCCGTTATGGTTGATATTGATCTCAAACTGGCCACGGCCGTATTCGGCGATCGCGGCATCCGCCGCCACCGATACCGCCCGGCAGGCATCCTTGATCGCCTCCACCACCGGGGCAAATTCCTGATAGGCATCAATGCCGTAAATCTGGTTGGTTTCCTGGGGCCTCAAAAACCCGTCAATCGGCGCGGCCTGGCCCATGCCGCGAGCATCGTTTTCACGGGCAATGAGGTAGAATTCCAGTTCCGGCGCGACCACCGGGAACACGCCTTTCGCCTTGAGCCGGTCGATCACGCTGGCCAGAATACCGCGCGGGTCGAGGTGATGCGGGGTCACGCCATCGGGTTGCAGCATCTGGATCATGACAGCCAGCTCACGGCCGTTCCGGTCAGGGATGGCAAACAGCGTTTCAGGGATCACCCGCCATGGAAAATCAACATCCCCGCATTCCCAGACCAGCCCTGTTTCCGCCACGCTTTCGCCGGTGGCATCGGTGCCGAATACACTGGCGGGCAGAAACACACCATCTTTCATGAGTTTGTCCAGCCCTGATGCCGGCAGTACCTTGCCGCGCATGATGCCGTTGCTGTCCGCAAACATGGCGGTGACGGTTTCAAGGTCGGGAAAGCGGGCGCGGATTTCCTGGGCGGTCATTTGATGCTGTCCTGTTTCCAAAGCCGATAAAACTCAATATACTTCAGTCTATATCAACGTTTTGACGGGTGCTACCATGAACAGCAATACGCTATCTGACACGGATATCCGGCATCATCTGCATCCTTTTACAGATTACAGTGCCATGAAACGCGAAGGCACCCGGATCATCACCGATGCTGACGGCCATTATATCATCGACAGTGACGGCAATCGCATTCTTGACGGCATGGCAGGGCTGTGGTGCGTCAATGTCGGCTATGGCCGTGAAGAGCTGATTAACGCCGCCACCGAACAGATGCGGCGGCTGCCCTATTACAACACCTTTTTCAAGACCAGTAATGAGCCTGCTGCCCGGCTGTCGGAAAAGCTGGTGGAGATTGCACCCGACGGCATCGAGCATGTGTTCTTCGCCAATTCGGGGTCCGAGGCGAATGACACCATCGTTCGCATGGTGCGGCATTTCTGGACGCTTGAGGGCCGACCTGAAAAGCAGGTCATCATCAGCCGCACCTATGGCTATCACGGCTCCACCACTGTTGCGGCCAGCATGGGCGGCATGGGGGCGATGCATGATCAGGGGGCAAGCCTGCCTGATTTCCACCAGATCCGCCCGCCTTACGGGTTTCTTTATCAGGGCAACATGGATGAAGCGACCTTTGCTGAAACCTCCGCCAACTGGTTGAGGGAAGAGATCAGTAAAACAGGGGCAGACAATATCGCTGCCTTTATTGCCGAGCCTGTTCAGGGTGCTGGCGGGGTGATCATCCCGCCCGCCGGGTATTTCGACCATATTCAGGCAATCTGCCGGGAACATGACATCCTCTTTGTCGCTGATGAGGTCATCACCGGCTATGGCCGCACCGGGCAATGGTTCGCCAGCCAGACCATGGGGCTTAAACCTGACCTGATCGCCACCGCCAAGGGCCTGACCTCAGGCTATCAGCCGATGTCGGCGGTGCTGGTGGGCAATCGCGTGGCCAGGACACTGATTGATGATGGCGGCGAATTTTACCATGGCTTCACCTATTCGGGTCATCCTGTTGCCGCCGCCGTTGCGCTGGCCAACCTTGGCGTGATCGAAAAGGAAGGGCTGATTGACCGTGTTCGCGAGGATACCGGCCCCTACCTGAAAGAAGCGATCACAAGGCTGGATGATCACCCGCTCGTGGGCCAGACCCGCAGTTTCGGGCTGCTTGCCTCAATCGAACTGGTGGCCGACAAGAACGGCCCGGTGATGTTTGAAAACGAAGGCGAGACTGGCATGATCTGCCGTGACCATGCCATTCAGCGCGGGCTGATGATGCGGGCGGTGCGTGATGGCATGATCCTGTCGCCTGCCCTGACCTTCACCCGGGATGATATTGACATGCTGATTGATATTGCCGCCGCCGCGCTTGATGACACCCTCAAAACACTGGGCCGAACGAAATGACCGTCGATTATAACAGCACCGATGCCGCCTTCATGAAGAAAGAGGTCAAGGGATCGGAATACGAAATGACCTATGCCGGTGCGCTCAGCTTTCTGCGCCGCAAATACAGCCGTGATCTGGACGGGGTGGATATTGCGGTGAGCGGTATCCCCTTTGATGGCGCGGTGACCAACAGGCCGGGATGCCGGTTCGGGCCGAGGGCGGTTCGCGGTGCGTCGACTGAACTGGCCAGCCTCAAGGCGTTTCCCTTTGGCTTTGACATCTTTGATACGCTGGCGGTGGTGGATTATGGCGATTGCGCGCTTGACCCCCATGATCCTCAATCCATCCCCGGGACGATCACCGATCACGCCCGGGGGATTCTGGCCAGCGATACCATGATGCTGACCTTCGGGGGTGATCATTTTGTCTCCCTGCCGCTGATCAGGGCGCATGCCGAAAAACACGGTCCCGTTGCGCTGTTGCAGTTCGATGCCCATTGCGACACCTGGGATGATGGCGGCTCAACCCTCAACCATGGCTCGATGTTCCTGCACGCCGCCAATGAAGGCCTGATCCGGGCAGAGAAATCGGCCCAGGTCGGGCTGCGTACCTATAATGACCATGATCACGGCTTTGAAATTCTGACCAGCCCATGGGTCCATCGCAACGGCATTGATGCCACGCTGAACGCGATACACGATCGCATCGGTGATACCCCGTGTTACATCAGTTTCGATATTGACTGCCTTGACCCGGCCTTTGCGCCCGGAACCGGAACGCCTATCCCGGGCGGGCTGATGAGCTGGCAGGCGCTGGAACTGATCCGCGGGCTGACACCGCTCAACATGATCGGCTTTGATCTGGTGGAGGTTTCACCCGCCTATGATCACGCTGATATCACCGCGATGGCGGCCGCCAATGTTGCCCATGACTGGCTGGCGGTAATGGCGATGAAGGCAGGTGCAAAACCCGCCCCGATCGGAAAGATTTAATCGGTTTCGAAAGATCTAGTCAATTTCGCAGGCAGCCCCATCACAGCATGGCATGGCGTTGACCCCGCAATGCGCGCATTGGCCGTGGCCGTGAACCCAGACCAGTTGTTCAGGCATCCCGCAGAAAAGGCACCGCTCAATATCAGCGGATGCCTGTTGCGCTGGTGCCGGTTTCATCGTGGTGTCAGGGGCCTTATCCATCGTGATCAGTCTAGCTTTTTTCAGGGCGATTGACCAGCCAGACCCCGGCACTGGCGAGCAGAAATCCGGCAATCCCGAGCAGCCCCAATGCCTCCCCGAAGGCGAAATAGCCCAGCAAGGCTGAGACCGGGGGGACCATGAAAAACAGGCTGGATGTTGCCGCCATCTGTCCCTTGCGGATCAGCAGCATCAGGATTGATATCGCCCCCAGCGATATTGCCAGCACGATCCAGACCATCGCCAGGCTGACGGCCAGGGTCCATTCAAGGCGGTAGGTTTCAATCGTGGCCAGCAGCAGCAGATAGAACCCCGCCGCCGCGATCGCCTGAATGCAATTCCCGCTGACCAGATCAACCGTGCCGGAAAAGCGTTTCTGGATGATTGTTCCAAAAGAAATCGCGATCACCGAGATCGAACAGCTGAACAACCCGATCAGCGGCACCGCCCCGCCGAGACGTGGCCAGATCACCGCCACCACCCCCGCCATGCCAAGCGCGATGCCGAGCCATTGCAGGGGGCTTATCCTTTCTTTCAGAAAGACGAGCGCGATCAGGCAGGTGATCACCGGCTGAACCGAAACGATGAGGGAAGCTATCCCCGCCGGAGTGCCGTGGCTGATGGAAAAGAAAACCCCGCCCAGGTAAAAGCCATGCATCAGCACACCGGCTATCACCAGTGCCGGCCATTGCCCCGGACTGGGCATGGCCGAACCCATCCACCACGCCATCACCCCGAACAGACCGGCGACAATCACGAAGCGGGTGAAAAGGAAGCTGAACGGACCGGCACCGGTCAGGCCAAACTTCGCAGCGATGAAGGCGCTGGCCCAGAGGAGGACAAAAACAGCAGGAAAGAAGCGCTCGGGCATGGAGAATTCCATTGGTTTATGCGACAGTATGGCATAGTCGCCGACCTTGTCCAACGGCCTTTCCCCAAGGCCACGGGGCTTCCAGCCGAGGGCAAGGGAAGGCCAACCCGATTGCTGAGGCCTGTTTACAATGGCAAGAAAAGCCGCCCCTGAAAATTCTTCAAAAAAACGGTCCCCGAAGGCGCATTCCGTTGCTATTGCCGGGAACGGTATCGCCGCTGAGGCGATGGCGCTTGCCCTTGCACGAAACGGCCGGGAGGTTCAGCTGATCGGTGATAATCGGGCGGGTATGCCGGGGGGTGTGCAGCTGGCCCCCAACGGCTGGGCCGCGCTTGATCACCTTGGTGTGAAAGCGGCGGCGACACGCAAGGCCACTCCCCTGTCCAGCCTCCGCATGGTAGGGCTGGAAAGCGGGATCACGCTGGTTTCCATCGCGGTGAACTCAAGCCCGCAACGCCGCCCCTATACCAGCCTGAAGCGCAAGGATCTGGTCACACTGCTGGCCAAGGCAGGGGATAAAACCGGCCTGATCACCAGGGTCAAAACACGACTTAAAGCGATTGAACCTGCCAGTAATTCAG
>NTKX01000065.1 GCA_002457135.1 SAR116 cluster bacterium MED-G04 | reverse complement strand
GACGTATTAGAGGTGAAGGGTCGCCGGGATTTGCAAGGTATTTGATGGGAGGGATTGCCCCTGCTGATTGTTATCGGTTGCGCTGAGATTGGTCGGCTTTACCGGTCAGTGGCGGCGCTTTCTGCCTCATGAGGCAGGCAACATAAACTTGTATCCTTAAGGCAGCCTGGATAGAGTTCGGGTGTAGACACAATCACGGAAACAGATCAGGCAAACCATGCTCAGCATCATCGATGCCACCATGGGGTTTAACGGCACCAAACTGTTTGAGGCGGTCAATCTGACTGTTCCGGGGGGTGAGGTGCTGTTGCTTTCCGCCCCCAGCGGGGTTGGCAAATCAACGCTGCTGCACTGGATCTGCGGCACATCCCCTCCTGAACTTAACGCAACCGGCAGGGTCAGCCTTGATGGTGAGGATTTGACGCATCTGCCCGCCGAACAAAGGGGGGTGGGCATTATCTTTCAGGATGCCCTGCTGTTCCCGCACCTAACGGTTTGGGAAAACCTGGCTTTTGGGATGAAGTCGGGTGGGATGAAAGCGGGCGGTGGCCGTGGTGAACGCCGCAGGCTGGCCCTTGAAGCCCTTGAGGAAAACGGGCTTGGCGGGTTGGGGGACCGTGACCCGCTCAGCCTTTCGGGGGGGCAGAAAGCCAGGGTGTCGTTGTTGCGATGCCTCATGGCATCACCCCGTGCGCTGCTGCTTGATGAACCCTTTTCGGGGCTTGATGATGAGGCCCGGAACGATTTCGCCCATCTGGTGCTGGACAGGGTTCTTGAAAACAGCTTGCCGACCATAATCGTCAGCCATGACCCCCGGGATGAGGCATGGGCAACACTGCCTGTTGTCAAACTCAAGGCTACCGTTACGTTTTGACGCGGTTAAATATTAATGTAGCAGAACATTATTTATTGATTTCATTCACCGTCAGGCCATATGTTAAATTCTTTAAGATTGGAGTAATTTTATGAACCCGTATGAAGCGAACGAAATCAGCCTCGCGCATGACAACGAAACCCGTCCCTCACGCGAAGAGGCCGAAGAAGCCGTTCGGACCCTGATCCGCTGGGCTGGTGATAGCCCTGAGCGAGAAGGCCTGACGGATACCCCGTCGAGGGTTGTTCGCTCCTACGAAGAATTTTTCGCCGGCTATCGTGAAGATGCCGTCGGCATGCTGGCCCGCACCTTTGAAGAGGTTGAAGGGTATGATGATCTGGTGATGCTGCGCAACATCAGGGTCGAGTCCTATTGTGAACATCATATCGTTCCGATTTTGGGGACAGCGCATATCGCCTATCTGCCGGACCAGCGCGTTGTCGGGATTTCCAAACTGGCCAGGGTGATCGATATTTTTGCAAAGCGGATGCAGACCCAGGAAACCATGACGGCCCAGATCGCTGATACGATTCAGTCGGTGCTGATGCCGAAAGGCGTGGCGTTACTGGTGGATGCGACGCATCAATGCATGACCACTCGGGGCGTTCATAAATCCGATGTCAGCATGGTGACGACACGTTTTACCGGTGTGTTCAACGATGATCATAACCTGCGTGACCGTTTCCTGACCCAGATCGGTCAACAGTAAAGCGGCCATTCTGGACAATTTACGGCTGATTGACGTATACTGCCCCATCGACTGATCGTTCGGGAATCGGCAATGCCGCTCAGCCCTGTTTTCCACATTCTTGGTATATTGATCTCCATGCTCGCCGGGGTAATGCTGATCCCGGCGCTGGTGGATTATGTCAGCGGCTACCCGGGATGGTCGGCCTTTCTGGTGGCATCGGCGATCACGCTTTTTTTCGGTTTCGGCCTGCTGCTGTCCACCCATCACAAAAAAGATGAAACTCTTGGCCTCAGGCAGGCGTTTTTCCTGACCAACGCTGCCTGGCTTGCTATCGGGATTTTCGGCGCGCTTCCTTTCATGCTGGCGGATACGGGCATGGGGCTGACGAACGCTGTTTTCGAGTCTATCTCCGGCATCACCACCACCGGGTCGAGCGTGATCACCGTTATTGAGGATATGTCCCCCGGGGTGCTGATCTGGCGGGCCTTGCTGCAATGGCTTGGCGGCATCGGGATCATCGTCATGGCGCTGGCGGTTCTGCCGATGCTGAGCATTGGCGGGATGCAGCTGTTCAAGACTGAATCCTACGAAAACCCTGAAAAGGTCCTACCCCGTGCGGCCGAACTGGCGGGCGGCATTTTCATCATCTACACCGGTTTGACGATCTTCTGGGCGCTGATGCTGGCCATGGCCGGCATGTCGGGGTTTGATGCCGTAGCCCATGCCATGACCACGCTGGCAACCGGCGGGTTTTCCACCCGCACCGCCTCCATCGCTGCCTTTGATAACGCCATGATCGAATGGCTGGTGGTGGGCGGCATGATTGTCGGCAGCCTGCCCTTTGCCCATTACCTGGCCTTTACCCGTGGCGGCTGGAAGGAATTATCGCGTGACCCTCAGGTGCGCTGGTTTCTGGCCCTGGCAGGGATTGTTGCCCTCCTGGTCACCTGGCAGCTCATCATCCATAACGCCTATTCCCTGACCGAGGCCTTGCGGCTCGGTGTTTTCAACACAGTTTCGATGATGACCGGCACCGGTTTTGGCAGCGCGGATTTCGCCGCCTGGGGTGGCAGCACCACGGTGTTGCTGCTGATCTGCATGTTCATGGGGGGATGTTCAGGGTCGACAACCTGCGGCATCAAGATGTTCCGCTTGCAGGTGCTGGCATCAAACGCCCGCATCCAGCTGGCCCGTCTGCTCCGCCCCCATGCTGTCATGGTCGCCTATTACAACCGGCAACCTGTCCCCGAAACAGTGATGGATGCTGTCATGGGGTTTTTCTATCTCTATATCCTGTCTTTTGTGGTGGTGGCGATCCTGCTGGGGCTGGCGGGGCTTGATATGATATCGGCCCTGTCGGGTGCCGCAACATCCATCAGCAATGTCGGCCCCGGGCTGGGCGGTACCATCGGCCCGGCCGGGAATTTTGACAGCATCCCGAGTGCCGCCAAATGGATCATGTGCCTGGCGATGCTGGTGGGCAGGCTAGAGCTGTTCACCGTGCTTGTGATGCTGGCCCCGGGATACTGGCGCCGCTAGCCATCAAGGAATGGCCAGTTATCGGTGGTAACGGACCCAAGCTGCTTTCTGAATTCCTGATCAAAGCGGGCGATGCCTTCAGCGATGATATTCATTCGGATGGTGTCAGCCTCAGCCGGGGTGCTGTCCTGGGGGATGGAGCTTTCGTAACGCGCCACCACGGTGAGGGTGGCTGAACGGTTGCCATCAGGGTGACCGAAAGAGAATATTCCCTCCAGTTCAACCCGCACCAGCCTGGCCTGTTCATTCTTGAAGAGTGAGGAAATCCCCTCACCCCCGGCAATCTTTTCCTCAATCAGCGCAGCACGGTTGATGGTCATCAACAGGTTGCCGCGATTATCAACCGGGGTCAGTATAGACCCGGCCCAATTCGACAGCTGCTGCGCCGGTGACGGTGCATAGAGATGATCAACATAGGGCTTGGCCGATGGCGCAACATAGTCATTGATGATGTCGATGGAGGCCACGCCCAGCACCACCTGCCCGCCGATGGCGGTCGGTTCAGGCTGGGCAATCTCGGTTGTTTTGCACGCTGTCAGCAGGAATCCGGCCGATAGCATCACGGCCAGCATTTTCATGGCAGGAAATATGTTTCTTGCCCACATATTTATTGATGGCATTGCGGGCCCGACTTTTCGGCAATTGATCAAAAGCGGGCGCAAATCAAAAAAGGTCATGATGTCGTCTCCCCGTATTGCAACAATTATTCTACCACATAATGATGGGCTTTTTTGCAGAACTCGCATGATATCACGATAGTGTTATCTTTTTCAGCAAGCTCCAGTTTTTCCTCACGCGGCAGGTCTTCGAGCATCCGTTCCACCTTTTCCGGTGAGCATCGGCATTCATCCCTGATTTCCCGCAGAGGCAGAACCGACAGATTGAGCTGATTGAACAACCGGTAAAGCAGATCCTGCTGGGACAGTGCCGGGTCGAGCAGCTCATCACGGGTGCAGGTGGCCATCAGCGTGCAGGCGGTGTGCCATTCCTCGGCCTCTTCTTTTGAGGCAGGGAGAACAGCGCCTTCCCCGCCTTCTTCGGGAATACGCTGGAGCATCAGCGCAGAGGCACGCCAGCCGCTGTTTTGGTCTGGTTCAGCTGCTACCAACAGGGCTGTATCAATCTGTTCGGAATCGCGGAAATACCGCATCGACACGCCGGTCAGGTCAGCATCCTCAATCGGCACGATACCCTGATAGCGGCCCTTTTCGCCCTGATCCACGGTGAAGGCGAGGTAGCCGCCACCCATCAGGTGCATGATCGGGGCTGGCCCTCCTAAAGGGCTGTCAAGAATGTCACTGTCACCATCAACATGGGTGAAACCTCGGATTGCCCCTTCAGACGTGACATCAGCCATCAGCGTTTTCACTGGACCGCTGCCACTGGCCTGAAGCGTGAAAATACCATCAAAGCTCATGGTGGTGGAAAGGCAGGCAGCAAGCGCCATCGCCTCAGCCGACAACTCAGCCACGGCGAGCGGGTAATCGTGGCGGGACAGGATCGCGCTGGCAACATCATCGAGCCGGGCAAACCGGCCGCGCATGGCCGACGGGCGACCCGCTGCATCCATCATGAAGGGCAGCACGCCGCATGGCATCATGGCACCGGTCATGCCTTGTCCCCGCCCCTGAGGCACCAGGCCATGATGGCTTTCTGGACGTGCAATCTGTTTTCCGCCTCATCCCAGATGACGGATTGCGGCCCATCCACCACCCCGGCGGTGGCCTCCTTGCCACGATAGACCGGCAGGCAATGCATGAAAATAGCATCAGGGCTAGCCTTGGCCATGAGCGCTTCATCAACCTGATAGGGGGCCAGAACAGCCTCAGGCTCACCACTGTTGGTGGCTTTATCAATACCCATGGATGACCATGTGTCGGTCACCATGACATCGGCCTGATGCGCGGCTTCGGCGGGATCATCGGTGATGGTGATCTGCGCGCCCTTTGCCTCGGCCGCGGTGACCACATCCTGATCGGGCATGAACGATGGCGGCACCGCCAGGTCCAGCCTGAACCCGAATGCCGCCGCCGCATCAATCCAGCTATGGGCAACATTGTTGCCATCACCAAACCACGCCACCTTGAACGGGGTGTAATCCTGTCCGGGTGCCTTTTTTTCAGCCAGGGTCATGGTATCTGCCATGACCTGACAGGGATGGGTTTTGTCGGTCAGCCCGTTGATCACCGGCACAGTGGCGTATTCAGCCAGCTCGGTCAGGATCGTGTGGCTCGATGTTCTGATCATGATCGCATCGACAAAACGCGACAGCACCCGGGCGGTATCGGCAATCGTCTCACCGCGGCCCATCTGGGTTTCCTCACCCCGCAGCATCAGCGGGGTTGCGCCAAGCTGGCTGATCCCGACCTCAAACGATACCCGGGTCCGGGTTGACGGTTTTTCGAAAATCATGGCAATGGTCTTGCCCGCCAGAACCGTGTCATGGGCCATGGTGCCTGATTTCATCGCCATCGCGTCACTGATAATGGATTTGAGCGTGGATCCTTCCACCCCGGAAATATCAAGAAAATGCTGCATCACGTCCTGTTCCCGTCAACAACAGAAAGGGCTTTTTTAAGCGCATTGGCGAGAATGTCAATTTCCGCATCCGTGATCGTCAATGGCGGCAACAGGCGGACCGTATTCTCCGATGCCGGAACCGACAGCACCCCGCCATCCCGCAAGGCAGCGACCACATCCCCGGCCTGATAAGGTTCCGCCATCACCAGCCCGATCAGGAACCCCTGACCACGCGGGGTAAAGGCGTGATCATGATCAGCGGCAATGGCATGGAGCATGCCCATCAGCCGGGTGCTCCGCTGACGCACCCCGGCCATGAAACCGTCCCCGGTCAAAACACCAAGCACAGCCCGCGCCGCCACCATGGCAAGGGGGTTGCCGCCAAAGGTTGAACCATGGCTGCCCGGGGTCATCGCTGTTGCGACCTCCTCACTGGTCAGGACCGCGCCCACGGGAAACCCGCCGGCAAGCCCCTTGGCCATGGCCACGATATCAGGGCGAATGCCCTCAGGTTCAAAGGAGAACAGATGCCCGGAACGGCCAACCCCGATCTGGACCTCATCAGCAATCAGCAGGCAGCCAAATTCATCACAGAGCGCCCGCAACTGGCCGAGGAAACCCTCGGGCAGGGGTTTTGCCCCGCCCTCACCCTGAACCTGCTCAACCATGATGGCGGCAATTTCGGGCGATCCACTCTCAGCATCTTCAACCAGCCGGTCACGCAGGGCGTTCATGTTGCCAAAGGGGAAATGTTCAAACCCGTCAGGCATCGGCCCGAACCCTTCACGGAAGGCAGGCCGGTCCGTGGCCGCCAGCATGGCGATGGTCCGGCCATGGAACGCGCCCTCGGAACAGAGGATAGTGTGCCGTCCTGTTTCACCCCGATGATGCATGGCCCGGCGCGCCATCTTGACCGCGCCTTCGGTGGCCTCAGCGCCTGAATTGCAGAAAAAGGCACGATCCATCCCGGCAAGATCAACCAGCATGGCGGCAACCTCTTCCTGTTCGGGAATACGGTAGAGGTTCGATACATGCCACAGCTTGCCCGCCTGTTCGCGCACAGCCTCAACCAGCGCCGGATGCGCATGGCCGAGCGTGTTGACGGCAATCCCGCTGGCGCAATCAAGATAGCGATCACCATAAGCGGTGATCAGCCATGATCCCTCACCATGGTCAAAGGCCAGATCAATCCGGCCATAATTTCCCATCACGGCGTTATTCATCGGCAGTCTCCGGCGGCAGGAAGTGCTTGGCGAGCTGAAGCCCCTGGGCCTGATAATGCGAACCCGAACCGCTGTCACCATAGAGCGTTGGCGGCACCAGCGACAACGGCTCATAAACCAGGCGGCAGACAGTCTGGCCTTCCTCAATCAGGAACGGCACATCATGGGAGCGGACCTCAAGCACAGCGCGGGTCCGCCCGGCACCCAGGCTGGCCATGCCAAAACCGGGGTCAAAAAAGCCGGCGTAATGCGCCCTGAATTCACCCACCCTGGTATCATAGGCGGTCATTTCAGCCGCGTAATCGGGCGGAACCGTGACGCATTCACGGCTGACCAGAATATAGAACTCATCAGGGTTGAGGATCAGGCCCCCCGCGCTCAGGTCACGCCGTGTCACCTTTTCCCAGAACGGTGCCACGGGGTATGCCTTTGGTTTATCGACATCGATGACACCGGCATGCTTGCGGGCGCGCCAGCCCACCAGCCCGGGCATGGCGGAATAGACCGCACCCGACAGATCAACGCTGAGCGGAACACCATCACGGATATCACGCCCGTCAAGCCCGCCGCCATGGACCAGCCCGACATCGTTTTGAAGCTGTTTCATCTCATCATCACTGATCCGCGACTGGCCCTTGCGGAACCGCAGTTGCGACAGGCGGGAGCCGCGCCGCACCAGCACCGAGAAAGTCCGAGGCGAAATCTCGGCATAGAGCTTGCCCTCATAGCCGGGCCGTGCGGTTTCAAATTCGGTTGCGCCATCACTGATCATGCGGGTGAAGACATCCAGCCTGCCCGTTGAACTCTTGGGGTTGGCGAACCCGCTTGTGTCATCGGGCAGTTTCAGGCTTTCCTCAACCTCGGCGATATAGACACAGCCCTTTTCCAGCACCGCGCCGTGGCTGATATCAATTTCATGCATCGCCATTTCGGTGAGCTTGTCATTGACGCTCATGCCCTCACCGGGCAGGAACGATGCCCGGATACGCCAGACCCGCGCACCGAGGCGGAGATCAATGGAGGCAGGCTGTATCTGGCCATCCGCAATCGGCACGGCTGGCCTGATCACGCCCTGATCGACCATAGCCTCAATCTGCGGGGCGGAAAGAATGCCCGGGTTGAATTCACCCCTATTGATCACCGTCTTCGTCATGGTCATGGTCATGCTTTCAGTTTATAGCCCTGCCGCAACACCCACCAGCAGACCACCCCCAGGATCAGGGTCAGCACCACCAGAACGGCAATACCGTATAGCGGCGGGAAGGATGCAACACCGATGGTACCGTAGCGGTAACCATCAATCATGTGAAAAACAGGGTTGAAGGCGGCAATGCTGTCAATCGGGGCAGGCAGGCGTTCAATCGTATAGAATGTCCCGGACAGAAACACCATGGGCTGAACGACAAAATTGGTCACCGCGGAAAGGCCGTCAAATTTTTCAGCCCAGATGCCGGTGAGGATGCCCGCCAGTGCCATCACGGCTGACCCCAGCACCAGAAAGACCAGCGCAAGGAACGGGTTCACCGGCCATCCGGCGGAACCGAGCAGCGCAAGGGCAAAGGCCGCAGAAACACCGACGACGACCCCCCTTGTGATACCCCCGCCGGTCATGGCCAGCATCACCTCAAGCGGGCCGAGCGGCGGGGTCAGGTAATCGACCACATTGCCCTGCACCTTGGAAACAACCAGCGCGGTGGATGTATTGGCAAAGGCGTTCTGCAACGCCGCCATCATGACCAGGCCAGGGCCGATGAAAACGATGTAGTTGACCCCGGCCTCACTGTCGAGGCGATCACCGATGGCCACCGCAAAAACCGCCATGAACAGCACCGCTGTCATCATGGGGGCGGCAACCGTCTGGCCAAGGATTTTCAGGAACCGCTTGGTTTCACGCTGATACAGCGTCAGGAATCCGGCCGTGTTGAAACGGCCGATGCGGATCGGGCGGGTAACGGCTGGGCCGGGTTCATCAAGAGGCAGGGTCATGAAGGCAAGATAGGGTCTATCGGGCAGGCTTGCAAGTTCGTCTTTGGCCATGGATATGCTAGGCTCCGGGGATGACCAGACCTGATGAAACCATTCTTTCCAGGCTTGAAAACAAGGCGCTCCATTATTTGGGTCGTTATGCCTCCACCACGGGCCGTCTGGAACAGGTCCTGACCCGCTTTGCCCGCCGCAAGCTGGCCGATGAAGACCCCGACAGACTGGCCGTTCTGATCCGCCAGAAAGTCGATGACTGTGTCCGCCGGGGTTATGTTGATGACCAGCTCTATGCCGAACAGAAAACCGCCAGCCTGAGGAACCAGGGATCATCGCGCATGGGGATCAGGCGCAAGCTGTTCATGGCGGGGGTTGGCAATGCGCTGATCGATGATGCCATCAGCAGCCATGATGAGGACGAGGGGGATGATGCCGAAACCGTTGCCGCCATTATCTATGCACGGCGGCGGCGGCTTGGCCCCTTTGCCCGTCAGGATAACCTCAAGGACGGCTGGAAGGATCGCCACCTTGGCAGCCTGGCCCGGGCCGGGTTCAGCATCAGCGTGGCGCGGTTCGTGCTGAATTTTGATGACCCCGCCAGTGCCGAAGACTGGCTCAATAATCCGATGAGCCGTTAAAAGACTGGAAAACCTGAAATCAAATGTTAAAAATGATCAACCGATTATAAAAGTTGAATAAGGAGGAGGCTATCATGTCCAGCGAAACCATTTTTCCGCCAAGCACCGAAACCGCCACCCATGCCCATGTGGATGATGCGACCTATCAGTCCATGTATGAGCAGTCGATTTCCGATAACGATGCCTTCTGGGCCGAACACGGCAAGCGCGTCGACTGGATCAAACCCTATACCAGGGTTGAAAACGTCTCCTACGATGCCAAAGACCTGAGCATTAAATGGTATGAGGATGGCACGCTCAACGCCGCCGCCAACTGCCTTGACCGTCATCTCGAAACCCGGGGCGACCATACCGCCATCATCTTTGAAGGGGATGAGCCAGACGACAGCCGCCATATCACCTATCGTGAATTGCATGAGGAAGTCTGCCGGTTTTCCAACATGCTCAAGGCCCGCGGTGTCAACAAGGGCGATCGCGTCACCATCTACATGCCCATGATCCCTGAGGCTGCCGTCGCCATGCTGGCCTGCGCCCGGATCGGTGCCATTCATTCGGTGGTGTTCGGCGGGTTTTCCCCTGATGCCCTTGCCGGACGGATACAGGATTGCGACAGCTCCACCATCATCACCGCGGATGAAGGCATCCGGGGCGGCAAGAGCATCCCGCTCAAGGCCAATACCGATGCCGC
>NTKX01000064.1 GCA_002457135.1 SAR116 cluster bacterium MED-G04 | reverse complement strand
GGGTGATGGTTTGCATCCAGCCCGGGTTTGGGGTAAGAAAAGGGGGAGATTTTGCGCCCATGGACACCTTTGATCCCACCACCGACAGTATTGAGAAATGGCGCAGCCTGGCTGAAGCCAGCATGAAGGGGCGGAGTATCGAAAGCCTTGCCCGTCACGATCATGAAGGCGGGCTGATCAAGGCGCTTTACACCGCGGCAGACCGGCCTGAAACCCTGCCAACCCTCGGCCAGACAGGATGGACAATCGCGCAGGAGCTGGAGCCAACAGACAGCGCGGCGACCCTCAACTTTGCTATCATGGATGAACTGGCTGGCGGGGTCGGGCGCATTGATCTGCCGGCCGGAATTGATGCATCCTTGCCCGGGCAATCGCTGGATGGTGTCTTTCTTGATGCCATTGATCTGGGCTTTGCGCCCGGGGGCGATATCAATGATGCGATCCACGCCATCACCCCGATTATGGGTAAATTGAGGGGGGTCAGCCTCGGCTTTGATCCCGGCCTCGCCCTGCTTGAGGGAGGGGATGCTGCAAGCGGGACCAACGCGGTCACCGATTTCCTCAAGGCCGCTGATACCCCGCATGATGCAAGGGGGTTTGCTGTTGCCGGTGATGACTATCACCTGCTCGGTCTTGGTTCGGCCACCGAGCTTGCCACTATGCTTGCCGCAACCGTTCATATCCTGCGCACCATGGAAGAGGCAGGCATCGCCCCTGATGCAGGCTGGCCACGCATTGAATGGCGCGTCACCGGTGATGCCGACCTTTATGGCACGATCGCCAGAACCCGCGCCCTTGTGGTCTTGCTGCAACGCGTGGCTGAGGCGGTGTCGGCCTCACCAGAGGGGATTGAGGCACGGGTTCACGGCATCACATCCGCCCGGCATCTGACCAGCCTTGATGCTGAAACCAATATCCTGCGCAATGGAACCGGCCTGCTCGGGCTGGCGCTTGGCGGAGCCGGGGTGATCACCTGCCGCCCGCATGACTGGCTCACCGGCAGTTCGGCCGAGGCGTTGAGGCTGGCCCGGAACGCCCATCACCTGATGGCCGAGGAAGCGCGGATCGCCCATGTCGCTGATCCTGCCGCCGGGTCCTATTTCATTGAGGCAATGACCCGTGATCTGGCAGAACAGGCCTGGGCGAGGTTTCAGGATATCGAAAAGACAGGCGGGATTGCCGCCGCGTCAGGGATGATCCATGACTGGGCCGATGCAGCGCATGAAGCCCGGCTCCGTTCCATTAATGAAGGGCGTGAAAACCTGCTTGGCGTGACCATCCACCCTGTCATGCAGCCCCGCCCCGGTCCGGTTCTTGACGGGGCCAGGGGGCCGAGGGGAGGGAGCCGCCGCCCCGCCGCCGGATGGGAGAGCTTGCGTGAAGCCGCCAGCAAGCGGCCGTTGCGATGCCTTCTGCTTGATATCCGTGACGAAGGCCGGGCAGGCGAATGCCAACGCTGGTTCCAGGTCATCGGTGCCGAAGCCGCCGCCATGCGCGTTGCCTCCATGGCTGAGGCTGAGGCCACGATCACCTCCGCCAAGCCGGATGTGGTTGTGCTGGGGGGCTGTGATGACGTGCCGTTGCTGGCCGCCGCCGCCGGTGAGGCTTGCCGCGTTCTTGAAGACACTGCCTTTGCGGGGGATAAATTCGCCGTGATGAGCGATCTGGTAAAGGGATCAGCATGAGCAGGATACCTGATTTTTCAACGCTGCCTTTTGGTGCTGTGAGCCTCGAAACCCCGTCCCAGCCTGATGCTGGCCGTGTTGGCCCTGAGGGGATTGCGATGCCGCCACGTTACGGCGTTGATACCGGCGCGGGGGATGTATCGGGTATGCCGGGGATGGCGCCGTTTATTCGCGGACCCTACCCGACCATGTACGCAACCCGCCCCTGGACGCTGCGCCAATACGCTGGGTTTTCCACCGCCGAGCAATCCAACGCCTTTTATCGGCGTAACCTTGCGGCTGGTCAGATGGGGCTTTCCGTTGCCTTTGATCTGGCCACCCATCGCGGCTATGACAGCGATAACCCGAGGGTGGCGGGTGATGTCGGCATGGCCGGGGTGGCGATTGATTCGATCCTCGATATGCGCCAGCTTTTCAAGGGCATTCCGCTTGACCGGATGAGCGTTTCCATGACCATGAACGGGGCCGTGTTGCCGGTGATGGCGCTCTATATCGTTGCCGCCGAGGAACAGGGCGTGATGCCGGGCCAGCTTTCGGGGACGATCCAGAACGATATCCTGAAGGAATTCATGGTCCGGAACACCTATATCTACCCGCCCCGTCCATCGCTCAGGATTGTGTCGGATATCTTTGCCTATACCGCCAGTCACATGCCGAAATTCAATTCGATTTCAATTTCGGGCTATCACATGCAGGAAGCCGGGGCGACCGCCGATCTGGAGCTGGCCTATACACTGGCGGATGGTGTCGAATACATTCGCACCGGGATTGAGGCCGGGCTTGACCCCGAAGCCTTTGTGCCGAGGCTTTCCTTCTTTTTTGCGATTGGCATGCCCTATCTGGTTGAGGTGGCGAAATTGCGGGCGGCACGCTGGCTCTGGGCCAAGCTGTTGAGGGGGCATTTCGGCCTGACCAGCCCCAAGGCGCTGATGCTGCGCACCCATTGCCAGACCTCGGGCTGGTCGCTGGCCGCCCGCGATGTCTACAACAACGTCATCCGTACCCTGGTTGAGGCCAGTGCCGCTGTCGGTGGCCAGACCCAGTCGCTGCACACCAATGCCCTTGATGAGGCGCTCGGGCTTCCCACCGATTACTCGGCCCGGATTGCCCGCAATACCCAGCTGCACCTGATGGGTGAGGCGAAGGCCGCGCATGTCATCGACCCCTGGGGAGGCAGCGCGGCGGTGGAACAGCTGACGCGTGACCTGATCATCCGTGCCGAAGAGCATATTGCCGAGGTTGACGGGCTTGGCGGCATGGCCAAGGCCATTGATACCGGCCTGCCGAAACAGCGTATCGAGGAGGCCGCCACCAGGGCGCAGGCTGAAATCGAAAGCGGCCGGCAGAAACTGATCGGGGTCAATATCTTCCAGCCTGAACTGGCTGAAGGCGCGGAAGAGGTCGAAATCCTCCGCATTGATAACGCTTCCGTGCTGGACCAGCAGAAAACCAAACTGGCCAATCTGAAGCGTGACCGTGATGATCGCGCGGTGGAAACCGCCCTGCGCCAGCTTTCCGATGCCGCGATGGGGAGCCGAAACCTGCTTGAAACCTCGGTTGAGGCGGCCCGCGCCGGTGCCACGGTCGGTGAGATGTCCGATGCCATGGAACGTGTCTTTAATCGCCATGTTGCCGAGATCAGGGGCGTGACCGGTGTCTGGCGGGAAAGCGTGGGTGAGATTGCCCTCCTCAAGGAACGGATTGAGGCTTTTGAGGAACGCGAAGGCCGCCCGCCCCGGATTCTGGTGGCGAAAATCGGCCAGGATGGTCATGACCGTGGCCAGAAAGTCGTATCCTCGGCCTTTGCCGATAGCGGTTTTGAGGTGGTGATCGGCCCGCTGTTCCAGACCCCGGAGGAGGCCGCATCGCTGGCGGTGGAAAAGGCCGTTGATGTCATCGGGCTGTCATCGCTTGCGGCCGGGCATCTGACCCAGGTGCCGGAGCTGAAGGCCGCGCTCAAGGCCGCTGGCGGTGATGAGGTTGAGGTCGCGGTTGGCGGGATCATCCCGCCGGGTGATATCCCGGTGCTGGAATCCCACGGGGTGGCGGCGGTGTTTCCATCAGGCACGATGATCAGTGAGGCGGCGCTTGATTTGATGGACATACTTGGCAAACGCCGCAACCGTGCCTAATTAAATCAGGTAACACCGTTTCAAAATCAGGTAACGCTTAACAGGATTGTGCCATGGCTGCCTCAACACAGGCTCAGGAAATTATAGACGAGTTCACCTTTCTCGATGACTGGGAAGAACGCTACCAGCACCTGATTGATCTTGGCCGCAGGTTGCCGCCGCTGGATGAGGCCCATAAGGTTGAGGAAAACCGTCTGCGCGGCTGTCAGTCGGTGGTGCATTTCAGGGCTGAATTTGATGACCCGCTGCTGCGCTTTCATGCTGGCAGTGATGCCGCCATCGTGCAGGGGCTGATCGCGCTCATGCTGAGGGTGTATTCCGGCCAGACTCCCCAGGATATTCTGGCAACATCACCTGAGTTTCTGAAGGAAATCGGGCTGGATGAACATCTGTCCCCGACCCGGAAAAACGGCCTTGCCTCACTGGTCAGCGCGATCATGGGTGCAGCTGAACAGGCCAGAACCTGACGTTATCAATCAAGAGCGCGTTCTGCCCGCGGGGTCCGGCCATAGGTTTCGCGGTAGCATTTTGAGAAATGCGAGGCCGAAACAAACCCGCAGGCCAGCGCCACCGACAGGATCGACATGCTGGTCTGGCGCAGCAGATACCGCGCCCGGGCAATCCTGAGATTGAGGTAATACCGTGTTGGCGTGGTGTTCAGGTATTTCCGGAACAGGCGTTCCAGCTGGCGTGTGGACAGGGCGTTGCGGCTGGCGATTTCAGTCTGCGGCAACGGGTCCTCGAGGTTGGCTTCCATTTCACCCACCACGGCAAGCAGTTTCGGATGGCTGACACCGAGCCGGGCGCGCAGCTCCATGCGCTGGCGATCATGGGCATCACGGATACGGTCATGGATGAACTGTTCTGATACCAGCGTCGCCAGACGGTTGCCGTTGCCCTGGGCAATCAGGTGCAGCATCATGTCAAGCGATGCAGTGCCGCCGGAACAGGTGACCCGGTCACCATCAATTTCAAACAGATCATTGGTGACTTCCAGATCGGGAAATTCCTCAACCAGCCCATCGTGGTTTTCCCAGTGGATGGTGCAACGCCTGTCTTTCAGCAGCCCAGCCTTGGCCAGCAGCCATGTTCCGGTGCAGATCGCGCCAATGGCGGCACCGCGCCGTTCCACCAGGCGCAGGCAGTTGAGCATTTCCCTGGTGCAGTGACGGTGAACATCAATCCCGCTACAGGCAAAAACGATATCGCAGGTGCTGAGGTCTTCAAGATCACCATTGGCGGCGACCTCAACCCCGTTGCTGGCCATCACGGGCATTCCATCGGAAGACGACAGGATCCATTCAAACAGCTGTTTCTCGCTCATCCGGTTGGCGGAACGCAACGGTTCAATCGCCGATGAAAAAGCCAGCATGGAGAAATTTGGCACAAGCAGGAACCCGACCCGAAGGGTCTTGTTGTCGCTTCCGGATGAAAGCAAAATTTTGAACCGAGTATCATCCATGGGTTTCCTCAATCGGGTTCACCCGAATTCGGGATCAATCTAATTATTGAGGATATAATGATTTTTTTTGATGCGGCCACAGAAATATGCATGAAAAGGACGAAAATTTTGCACTGCATGTCGCCATGAGGCCATTTTCACGGGTTTCTGGCTTTTCGGGCAAGGATGCGGTAGGTATCGAAAAATCACCAACGCAAGGAAAGAGCGTTACCCGTCATGCGTCTTGTCACTTCGCTGACCAATCCTTCGATCAAGGCACTGCGCGGACTTCATGAGCGCAAGTATCGCCGCCAGTCCGGGCTTTTTCTGGCAGAGGGATTGCGCATTGTCACCGAGGCTATTGAGCTGGGCTGGCCGCCGCAGACACTGATTTTCCTTTCCGGGCGTGAGGAGGATGCCCAGCTCGCCCCCCTGATCCGCAAGGCCGAGGCCGGGGGCGCGGATATCATCGCGGTCAATGAGGCGGTGCTGGCCAAGATCAGTCGCAAGGATAACCCCCAGATGGTGCTGGCCAGTTTCGTTGAACGATGGGTTGATGGCAGTACTGCCATGGCGGCATCGAAAGGGTGCTGGATCGCGCTTGACCGGGTCCGTGATCCGGGCAATCTCGGCACTATTCTGCGCACCGCTGATGCGGCCGGTGCCTCAGGCGTGATGCTGATCGGGGAATGCTGTGATGCCTGGTCGGTGGAATCCGTGCGGGCCAGCATGGGGGCGATTTTCAATATCGGGCTGGCGCGGTTTACCGAGGAGGAATTTCTGGCGGCACGGCCGAACTGGAAAGGCAGGGTGATCGGCACGGCACTGCCCGCATCAGTCGATTACCGGGAGGCGAAATGGCAGGCCCCGCTGATGCTGCTGATGGGCAATGAGCAGGCGGGCCTGACCAATGCGCTGATGGCCAGTGCTGATGAACTGGTCAGGATGCCGATGCTGGGGCGATCGGATTCGCTCAATCTGGCGGTGGCGACCGGGATCAGTCTTTATGAATTTCTCCGTCACCAGGCTGACAGCTGACCCGTTAACCCGCTAATCAGGCAACAAGCCGATCAGCCTGCTTGCCAGCGTGAAAAAATAGCCTGCCCCAGCCTGTAGCCTCGCCCGGTTTCCTCCCGCACCGAAAGCTCACCTGATTGAACCTCACCGGATGCAACCTCACCGGATGCACCGAAAACATCATCCATCAGGTGATGCAGGCTGAGAAAACTGCTGCGGATAGCGTAGGATGTCAGCACCACGAAAAGCGCATCTTTGGCCAGAATTGCGCTGATATCCCTCAGCAAGGGGGCGATATCCTCTTCCATGCGCCAGACCTCACCCTTGGCACCGCGCCCGTATTTGGGCGGGTCGAGGATAACGCCTTGATACTGCCGCCCGCGCCTGGCCTCACGCTGGACGAAACTGCGGGCATCCTCGGTGATGAAGCGGATAGGGGCATCCTGCATCCCCGCCGTATCACGGTTGGCGAAGGCCTGGGTAATGGCTTTTTTGGACGAATCTACATGCGTGACCTCGGCCCCGGCGCGGGCGGCGTGCAGGCTGGCCACACCGGTATAACCGAAAAGATTAAGCACCGCCGGCTTGTCACCACCGGCATTGACCCTCTCCGTGATGCGACCGGCGCACCAGTTCCAATGCGCGGACTGTTCGGGGAAAAAGCCGAGATGGCGAAACGGGGTCGGCATCGCCTGAAAGGCCAGGCCATCATAATGCACGCGCCATGTTTCGGGCAGGTTGGGGGAAAGGTTCCATTTCCCGGCCTCCGCCTCATCCCGTTCGCGTCCTGTTGAGCTGGAGATGAACTCACCATCAACCTTGCCCCATGCCTCTTCATCAAGGGCGGGGGACCACAGTGCCTGTGCCTCCGGGCGGATGAAACGGTAGGGGCCGACCTCTTCAAGCTTGCGGCCGTGGCCACTGTCGATCAGGCGGTAATCCTGCCAGTGTTCAGCCTCCAGCATCAGGGGGTTGGCGGGCATGGTCATGATAGCGGTATCCTCCGGCGGCAGATCATAAACGCCATGCCAATAAACGTCATGCAAATTAATGCCATGAAAGAAACACTGGGCAACTAAAGACTTAGCATACAAAAAATGGGCAAAAAAAAGCATCACCCGCGAGGGGTGATGCCAGTTGGGGAGGATCAATGGGGTCAATATGACAGTGAATGATTAAGATTTAGTTAATTTTTTTTAAAAAATAATCTTTTTTTCGGCTGATCACGCGAATGTGAAGACAGGCTGGTTTTGACCTCCTAAGTCGTTAATCTTTCGTTATTAATTGAATCGCAAGAAACAGGGCTTGCCCACTAACGCGATTGATGATGGGGGAAGAATGCCCATTTCACCCCCTGAAAAGAAAATATTTTTGGTTTTTCAGCCGAAAGTATTGCTATACGCAATAATATTCTTCTAAATATCTTTTTACGGGCATCAGTTTTTTCCTACACGATCAACCAGCAGACTAACCAGGGGGAGAACAATCATGAAAATTGATCAGACGGATGTCAAAATTCTGGAATTGCTGCAACAGGATGTCAGCCTGGCTATTGCTGATGTGGCCAGCCGTGTCGGCCTGTCGGTGACACCGTGCTGGCGGCGTATCCAGCGGCTTGAGGAACTGGGCGTGATCCGGCGGCGGGTTGCCCTGCTTAACCCTGATAAGATCGGGGCCGGGATTTCGGTTTTCGTTTCCGTGCGCACCAATGAGCATAACGCCGACTGGCTGGATCATTTCGCCCGCACTGTTTCCGGCATGCCCGAAGTGGTGGAGTTCTACCGGATGAGCGGGGATATCGATTACCTGCTGAGGGTCGTGGTCGCCGACATGAAACAGTATGATGCCTTTTACAAGAAACTGATCAGCAAGGTAAAGATGAGCGATGTTTCCTCTTCCTTTGCCATGGAGCAGATAAAATACACCACCGCCCTGCCCCTGACCGCGTTTAAAGACAAAGAGGCGGATTGATGGTTGATTTCACGATACTGCCGGTTAAAGTCAGTATCTGCTGAAAGTTGAGCGAATGAAAAGGGGAGCCACGGCATGACAATCTATAAAAACATTATCAATGGTGACTTTGTTGACGGCGATATGGGCAGTCAGCCTATTTTCAACCCTGCCACGGGCGAAGAAACCGGCAGCGTCATGCTCTCAGGGGCAGCGGTTGTGGATCAGGCGGTGGCCGCCGCCAAGGCTGCCCTGCCGGCATGGGCGGATACCCCGCCGCTGAAACGCGCCCGCATCATGTTCAAGTATAAGGCCCTGCTCGAAGAAAACCTCGATGCCCTGGCTGAGGCGATCTCAACCCAGCATGGCAAAACCCGGGAAGATGCACGCGGTGAGGTGATCCGCGGTATTGAGGTGGTGGAATTCGCCTGCGGTATCCCGCATCTGTTGCGCGGTGATTACACCCGCAATGTCGGCCCGGCGATTGACAGTTATTCCGATCGCCAGCCGCTGGGCGTCATGGCCGGGATCACGCCGTTCAATTTTCCGGCCATGGTGCCGATGTGGATGTTCCCCATGGCAATAGCCTGCGGCAACACCTTTATCCTGAAACCTTCGGAACGTGACCCCGGCGCGCCGCAACTGGCCATTGACCTGTTTCATCAGGCTGGCCTGCCCAAGGGCGTGATCAACATTGTCAATGGCGGCAAGGATGCGGTGGACGCGATCCTGGCGCATCCTGATATCAAGGGGGTCAGTTTTGTCGGCTCCACCCCGATTGCCGAATACGTCTATTCCACCGGTACCGCCAATGGCAAAAGGGTTCAGGCCCTGGGCGGGGCGAAAAATCACATGGTCATCATGCCTGATGCCGATATGGATCAGGCTGTCGATGCCCTGATGGGGGCCGGTTACGGTTCTGCCGGTGAACGCTGCATGGCGATTTCAGTCGCCGTGCCGGTGGGTGAGGAAACCGCCGATCGGCTGGTTGAAAAGCTGACCCCGAGGGTGCGCGGGATCAAGGTCGGTGCCTGGGATGATCCTGATGCCGAGATGGGCCCGCTCATCACCGGCCAGCATCGGGACAAGGTATCCGGCTATATTGATCAGGGCGTGGCCGAGGGTGCCGAGCTGGTGGTGGATGGCCGCGGCTTTAGCCTGCAAGGTTATGAGAATGGCTATTTCATTGGCGGCAGCCTGTTTGATCGCGTCACCACCGACATGACAATCTATAAGGAAGAGATTTTCGGCCCGGTGCTGAGCGTTGCCCGTGCCGACAGTTTTGATACCGCGGTGCAGATGGTCAACGATCACGAATTCGGCAATGGCACGGCGATTTTCACCCGTGACGGTGACGCGGCGCGGTCCTTCGCTGATCAGATCCAGATCGGCATGGTGGGGATCAATGTGCCTATTCCGGTGCCGGTGGCCTATCATTCCTTTGGCGGCTGGAAGCGTTCGCTGTTTGGTGATCATGGTGCCTACGGGATGGAGGCTGTGCGGTTCTACACCAGGCTGAAAACCGTGACATCACGCTGGCCAACCGGCATCCGTTCAGGGGCGCAGTTCAACTTCCCCCTGAATAACTAGCATCACGGAACAACCAGCATCCTTGAGCGACAGCCGGGGAGGGTGCATCAGTCCTTTTTCGGGTCGAATTCGGCCAGGGCCTTGCGCACGGCTGACCGGGCGATGGCATCCACCTTCTGCTGCATTTCATCACGCACGATGCTTCTGACCGCGTTGGTCATCCAGCGGCTCACCTCTGCGTTGAGCTGATCCATGTTGGCGTTGCCCGCAGGATTACCGCTTTCAGGATTACCCGTATCAGAATTACCGGTATCAGGATTTGCGGTCATGCCGCTGCCCGCCTGATCCGGGTCCCTGTCGGCGGTGGTGCCGGATTTGAAAATCTGGAACCCGTTGCTTTCTTCCACC
>NTKX01000063.1 GCA_002457135.1 SAR116 cluster bacterium MED-G04 | reverse complement strand
ATTTTCCGCGCTGAAGACGTGGCGTTGCCGGTTGAGGCCAGGGCCTCCAGAAACGCCTCTTTCAGGCTGTGTTGCGTGGTGCTGGCTTCGATCATGAAAAAAGCCAGCCTGTGAAGCTGGCTTTCCCTGCAAGGGTGGGTCTGTCGGTGAGGAAGGGGAAATGGTGTTGCCCGCCAATATCCCCAGCGTAAAATAAGATTTATCCTATTTTATAAACAGGATCAATTCTTCGGAAGGATCATTCTTTCTGGCTATTACCCCCACCAGCACCCCATCAGAACCCCTGTCAGCACCAGTCTTTGCCCCTTCAATAGCAATGAGTTTGAGGAGTGCGCTGACCTCAACCTTGCGCAGGGTTGTGTGGCTGCGGCCATCCATTTCCTCAAGTCGTCTCCAAGGAATGCCCGCCGCCCGGGCCAGAACGATGCGCCGGCTGGACAGATCGAGCGCCATGATCCGGTCCAGGCATTGCTCCATCCTGTCAATTTCACGGGGCTGCGGGGTGATTCGCACTTTCTGGTGCCTCTTCGTGCTGGCATCACCCCGATTGTCAAACGAAACCCAGCGTGACTTCACCCCCGATGGGCGATCCCGTTCTGACAGGGGCATGACCTTCATTATTCTCACCGCTTCCACCAGCTTTATGCGGATATCACTGATCGCCTGCTTCTGCGCCTGCGACTGGGTTTTACACCGTGCCAAGTCGGCCTCCATCTAGATAGTTGTCATGGGACCAGAAATTTAATAGGGTAAATCCTATTTTTGCACTATCCACAAGGTTCATTTCTGGATTTTTCCCCCATGATCACCGAAAATGCCATCAGACAGCGTATAGTTGACGCGATTGAACGCCAGCCGGTGAAGACGAATCTCAAGCAGCTTTCGCTGATGGTCGGCCGTAACCACGCCTATCTGCACCAATACCTCAACAGGGGGTCACCCCGCACCCTGCCTGAGGGCATTCGCCACCGGCTGGAACAACTGCTGCACCTTGACCCGGGCGAGCTGTCCAGCATCAGGCATGAATACCCGATGCCGGTTTCCGATGATGCGGTGGCTATCCCCTTTCTCGAACACGGCAGCCACAAGGGGGGGCCATTCAAGCCGTGGTTTTTCCCCCGGCCGTTGTTTGATCAATTTGGCATCAGGGATCCGAACCAGCTCAAACTGGCGCAGAGCGGGGATACCTCCCCCGACCAGATGATCAACGCCGGTGATATGGTGCTGATGGATTGCGCTGATCACGATGCCACCATGGCGGGTTTCTTTGCCATTGATATGGGGGCGATTATCCGCATCCGGTATCTTGAAAAAGCCCCCTCCAGTGCTGACGCGCCCTTGATCATGGGGCATGACCATGTCAACGGCTACAGCATCAAGGATGACAGCATCCCGATCATCGGCCGGGTGCTGTTTCATTTTCGAATGATCGGAAGACCATCATGATCAAGCGTTCGGTCAGCATCAGGGGGCATCGCACCTCCATTTCCCTTGAACCCCTGTTTTGGGAAACCCTGAAGGATATGGCGGAAGAGCGCGGGATTTCGGTCAGCGCACTGATCACGGAAATAGACGCATCGCGGAGCCGCGCCATGGCCACAGGCCCTGTTGACGGGGGGCTTTCATCAGCCATCAGGGTGGCGGTGCTGCAATCCCTGCGGGTCCGATTGCACGCTGATCAATAAAAGTGTTGATCAGGCGTTCTGGCAGGATTACCAATAGATTAGTAAAGACACGAAACCACAGGGGAGAGGGTTTCATGATCAGGCTATGCATCTTGCAGGCAGGCGACAAAAACCCGAAACTGAGGAAACCGGTACCAGGCTATGCTGAGCTGTATCGGGCGATGTTCGCGCCGCACCCCCAGTTCCAGCTTGAATTCATTCAGGTCCGTCATGGCGAGTTTCCCGAAAGCATTGATGACTGGGATGCTTTCCTCATTACAGGCAGCCCGGCGGGCATCTATGATGAGCTTGACTGGATCACCACGTTGAGGGAGCTGATTGAGCGCATCGCCGCATCAGGCAAGCCGCTGATCGGTATCTGTTTCGGCCATCAGATCATTGCGGACACCCTTGGCGGCAAGGCCGTCAAATCCGACAAGGGCTGGGGTGTTGGCGTTCGCAAGGCCAGCATCACCGCTGAAACCGGCCTGTTGCCGGGCATGGACAGCATGAACCTGATCTGCCTGCATCAGGACCAGGTGATCAAGGCTCCGGAGGGGGCCAGGGTCTTTGCCGGTGATGATTTCTGCCCTATCGCGGCCTATTCCATTGATGATCGCGTCCTGTGTTTTCAGGGTCATCCTGAGTTCACCACCGAAGTGGTGGATGCCATCATGGATTATCGCGCCGATGATATCGGGGCTGAGCGCGTCGCCCAGGCGCGGGCCAGCCTCACCAGCAGGATTGATGGCGCTGAGATCACCAGGGCCATTGTCGCGTTCATTGAAGAGTCCAAATCCGTTTCTGTGAGTTCTGTTGCCTGAGGCCAACCGCCATGACATATATCCTCGGTCTTGATACCGGCGGCACCTTTACTGATGCTGCAATCATCAATGCTGAAACCGGCACCCTGCTGGCCAAGGCAAAATCATCCACAACCCGCCATGATCTTTCCATCGGGCTTGGCAAGGCGATCAACGCCGCCATCAGCCGTGTTCCCGCTGAGGATCATCATCGCATCACCCGGGTCTGTCTTTCCACCACGCTGGCCACCAACGCGGTGGTTGAGGGCATGGGCGGGCGTGTCGGGCTGGTCCTGATCGGCTTTGATGAAACCGCGCTCCAACGCAATAACCTTGGCACGGTGCTGGGCAGTGACCCGGTTGCCTTTATCAATGGCGGCCATAAATCCGATGCCCGCCCCCAGTCTGTGCTTGATCTGGCGGCGATTGACCGTTTCGCCAGCGATCAGGCCGCCGATATCAGCGCAATAGCCATTGCCGGGCATTTCGCTGTCCGTAACCCTGAACATGAAATAGCAGCGCGTGACCGCTTGCGGGAGCTGACGGGCCTGCCGGTGACATGCAGTCATGAGCTGTCATCATCGCTTGGTGGCCCGAAACGCGCCCTGACAGCGCTGCTTAACGCCAGGCTGATCGACCTGCTGGATCAGCAGATCACCGCCACCGATAGCATCATTGCCGAAGCCGGGCTGAAGGCGGAACAAATGGTGGTCAAGGGCGATGGCTCCCTTGTGAACGCTGAATTTGCCCGCATCAGGCCGGTGGAAACGATTCTCTCCGGCCCTGCCGCCAGCCTCTCCGGCGCGGCCCATCTGGTTGGCAAGAAAGACGCGATTGTGGCTGATATCGGCGGCACCACCACCGATATCGCCATTCTTGAAGACGGCTTCCCCCGGCTTTCCCCCAAAGGCGCGACCATCGGCGGCTGGTCCACCATGGTTGAGGCTGCTGATATCAGGACAGGCGGGCTGGGCGGCGACAGTGAGGTCAGGCTGATTGATCGCGGCACCAGGGGCGGTGTCCTGCTCGGGCCAAAGCGGGTCATTCCGCTTGCCGCGGCCGCCGTGAATTACCCCCGGATAACAGAATGGCTCGAAGAACAGCTCCAGAACCCGGTGCCATCAAACCTTGATGCCCGGTTCGTCATCCCGATTTTTTCAGGGGAGCCGCCATCATGGCTGACCCGTTCCGAAGCCACCATGGCCCGCATGAGCCTGGAGGCCGGGATCAAGCCTGTTGCCGATCTGGCCCAGACACGGCTGGCCATTGGCGCTATTGAACGGCTGGTATCCCGGGGGCTTTTGTCGATTGCCGCCTACACCCCCACCGATGCCGCCATTGTCATGGGGCGCTATGATAACCCTGATGAGACAATGAACCCCGCCGCCGCCATGATGGGCGCCCAGTTGATGGCGCGGCAGCGCAGTGGTTCGGGCCTGCCCCAGGCTGATGATGGCCCGGCCTTGGCCAGCATGGTGCTGGAACGGCTGACAACCCAGACCAGCCTTGCACTGCTGGACAGTGCCTTTGCCCATGAGGGGATGGGGGAGAATAAAGCCAGCAGCAACACCATTCTTGAAAACCTGATGGTCAACGCCAGTGCTGATGCCCATGGCCGCGAAACAACACAGAAAGCGGAGCTGGTCAGCACCAGCATCCGTCTGGAACGCCCGCTGATTGCGCTGGGGGCCTCGGCCGCCTGTCATTACCCGCTGGTTGCCGAGGTGCTGGGGGCAGAACTGACGGTACCCGGTGATGCCGATGTTGCCGGTGCGGTGGGGGCGGCGGCCGGGTCTATCCGCCAGCGGTCCAGCATCACCATCACCCAGCCGAGCGATGGTATCTTCCGGGTTCATGCCGGGACCGGGCCACAGGATTTCGGGGCCATGGATGCCGCGCTCAATTTCGCGGAACAATGCGCAAGGGATGATGCCTCCGCCAAGGCCGAGGCCGCCGGGGCTGATGGTATCTCGCTCAGCACCGATCGTCAGGTCAAGCTGGTGCCGCTGGGCGGTGACAAGACCCTCTTTATTGAGGCCACGGTTCACGCCTTTGCCCGCGGGGTTGCCTGATCACCCATTTATGGGCCTGATGATTGGGAGGGGGGAATGGTGGGCCCGGAGGGACTTGAACCCCCAACAACACCGTTATGAGCGGTGCGTTCTAACCAATTGAACTACAGGCCCCCATAAAGGTATGTCTAGCCTTGTGGTGATCAGTTTTCAAGGAAACTGCGCAGCTTGCGTGATCGTGAAGGGTGCTTCAGCTTGCGCAGGGCTTTGGCTTCAATCTGGCGTATTCGTTCCCGTGTAACGCTGAATTGCTGGCCGACCTCTTCCAGGGTGTGGTCCGTGTTCATGCCGATGCCAAAACGCATCCGCAAGACCCGTTCTTCCCGCGCTGTGAGGCTGGCAAGCACCCTGGTGGTGGTTTCACGCAGGTTGGAATGGATCGCCGCATCCAGCGGCTGAACCGCGTTCTTGTCCTCAATGAAATCGCCGAGATGGCTATCCTCTTCATCACCGACAGGCGTTTCAAGGCTGATCGGCTCCTTGGCGATTTTCAGCACTTTCCTGACCTTGTCGATGGGCATGGACAGTTTCTGGGCCAGTTCTTCCGGTGTTGGTTCACGGCCGATTTCATGCAGCATCTGGCGCGATGTCCGCACCAGCTTGTTGATGGTTTCGATCATGTGAACCGGAATACGGATGGTGCGGGCCTGATCAGCGATTGACCGCGTGATCGCCTGCCTGATCCACCAGGTGGCGTAGGTTGAAAACTTGTAGCCACGGCGGTATTCGAATTTATCCACCGCCTTCATCAGGCCGATATTGCCTTCCTGGATCAGATCGAGGAATTGCAGCCCGCGATTGGTGTATTTCTTGGCGATGGAGATCACCAGCCTCAGATTGGCTTCAACCATTTCCTTCTTGGCGCGGGATGCCTCGCGTTCACCACGCTGGATCACCTGGACCAGTTCCTTGAATTCGGTCACGGTCATGCCCAGCTGGCTCATCATGTCGATAATCGCCTTGCGATTCTCGCCGATGCTGCTTTCTTGGGTGGTGAGGAATTTATCCCAGGCCTTTGTGCTGGCCTCTTCGGAAGGCCACTTGGTGCGCAGCTCACAACCTGACCATTCCATCAGGAACTGCTTGCGTTTGACGCCTGATTTTTCGGCCAGCCGCAACAGGTTGCCCTCAAGCCGGGAAAGGTCCTTGTTGAGCAGGAACAGCTGTTCCATCAGGGCTTCAATGCGGTTGGTGTTAAGGAGGATGCCATCCATCTGTTCGATCAGCTGAATGCGCAATTCCATGTAGCGGGTTTCGGTTTTGGCCGAAGGATTGCTGCCACGCTTATAGGTGGAAAGCCTGCTATCCCGCAGCTGGCTCAACTCCTTGAAGGTTTCGCCAACACTGTCGATTTGTGCAATGACGCTCTCACGCACTGATTCTTCCATGGCGGAAAGCGACATGCCCAGCTCATCGGTGTCGCTGGTATCCTCTGTCTTGGCCTCGCTGGTTTCGCTGGCTTCGGTCTCTTCGCCCTCTTCGGTGTCGTCATCAGTTTCGTCATCCTCGGCATCATCATCCGATTCTTCAGCGGTGTTTTTACCGGGGATGGCTTCACCGGGAATGGCTTCACCGGGGATCACTTGACCGGGGATCGCTTGACCGGGAATAACAGGGCTTTCAACGAGGTTGGTGGGCAGGCCGTTTTCATCGGTTTCAGCCGCCGCGCCCGAACGCCCGAAGGTTGTATCAAGGTCGATCAGGTCACGCAGCAGCACTTCGCCGGAAACGATCTTGTCACGCCAGTCCATCAGCGCACGCAGGGTCAGGGGTGATTCGCAGATACCGCCCAGCAGCAGCTCGCGCCCGGCCTCAATCCGTTTGGCGATGGCGATTTCGCCCTCACGGGTCAGCAACTCGACTGTCCCCATTTCACGCAGGTACATTCGCACCGGATCATCCGATCCGCGGGCCTCATCACTCAGGTTGCCTGATTTGACTTCTTCTTCGCTTTCCTCGACTTCATCGTTTTCCGCGCTGTCCACAACGCTGACACCGGCGGAGCTGAGCTCGGCCATGATGTCTTCGATCTGTTCTGAGGTAAAATCGCTCTCGGGCAGGGCGGCGTTCAGCTCATCATGCGTGACGAAGCCGCGCTCCTTTCCCGCCTTGATAAGTTCCTGAATAGCAACCTGCTGGCTGTCGACAATGGTGGTTTCCTCGGCACCGCTGTCGTTGACGGCTTCACCGTCCTGCTGTTTGTTTTCTTTGGCTTTTGCTGCTTTTTGGGCCATGGTCCACTCATCAATCCCCTGGGGCGGTGTCGGGCGATCCTGTTCCGGTAGCATGGTTTCGCGGGGTGCGGGCTTCGATCTTCAGGGCTTCAGCCAGCAATTCCCTTGCCTTGTCAATACCGATGGATGCAGGATCGTGGCGAAGTCGCCCTTCCATCCCTTCCAGAAGGACACTCCCTCTTATATTACCAAATCCGTATTCTGTTAGATGATGTCGAAAGATTGCTTCATCAAGACTAGCTGATCTGTTTACCGCATTTAAAACCGTTTGTCTCAGATTTTCTGTCATCTTGTCCCGAAAGGACAAAAGACCAATCTGTTCAAAATGTTCAGCAATCAGGGCGGGATGTTCGACCAGCAGCGCAAGGATAAGGCGCGGCCGCTGATCCCGCATCAGCCGGGGTCTCTTGATGGCCCAGGCGGGCTGGTATGCGCCGCCGGAACCCCTTGCCGACGGTGACGATGATCCCCGCGTGGCCTGACGCATGGCGGCGATCCGGCTTTCGATTTCATCCCCCAGGGCGGCGCGCATCTGCCCGTTGCTGATCTGCCTGACCTGCTGGCGGATTTCCTGCCAGAACCCTGCCCTTGATGAGGCATCATTGAGATTATGCCCGGCGGCCAGCCCGCCCCATAATCCATCAATCAGGCTGATCGAATTGCTGATCATGGTGGCGAATGCCTCCTTGCCATGCTGGCGCAGCACATCATCAGGATCACTGCCCGATGGCATCAGCATCAGGCGCAGGGATTTTCCAGGCTCCAGCATCGGCAAGGCCCGCAGAACGGCCTTGAGCGCGGCGGCACGCCCTGCCTTGTCACCATCGAAACAGAGAATAGGCTGATCATGAATACGCCAGAGCAGGCTGATCTGGTCCTCGGTCAGGGCGGTCCCGAGCGGGGCAACCGATGCCGCCACGCCTGATCCATGCACGGCGATGGTATCCATGTACCCTTCGGTGACCAGCAGCGGTTTGCCATCACGCACCTGTGGCCGCGCCAGATGAACACCGTAGAGAATGGATTTCTTCTGAAACAGCGGGTTTTCCGATGAATTGAGGTATTTGGGCTGCTGATCATCCTCCAGCGCCCTGCCGCCAAAGGCAATCACCCTGCCGCGACTGTCCATGATCGGGAACATCAGGCGATGGCGAAAATAGGGGTAGATGCTGTTATCACGATCAGACCGCCGGGCGATCCCGGCCTCAAGCAGGATTTCGGGTGGATGCCCGGCCTTCTGCATCGCTTCCATGAGCCCGGTCCGGGGGGCGTAACCCAGCCTGAAGATTTCGGTCTGCTGCCTGCTGATCTCACGCTTGTTAAGGTAGGCGGCAATCAGGCTGTTACTGCCCTGCTCCCTCGCCAAGCAGGACTGAAAAAATCGCGCGGCATCATCCACCGCCGCCAGGCGGGCTTCGCGTTTTTCGGTGGCGGCAGGGTCAACCGGCCCGGATTGCGGCACCTCCATCCCGGCCAGATCTGCCAGATGTTGCACCGCCTCCATGAAACCGAGGCCTTCCTTCTCACGCAGGAACGAAATCGCATCACCGTTCACACCGCAGCCAAAGCAATGGTAGTAGCCATCATCATCATGAACATTGAACGAAGGGGTTTTTTCGTTATGGAACGGGCAAAGCCCCAGCATCCGGCCGCCTTTTCTCACCAGATTGACATGCTTGCCGATGATTGAGGAAATCACTGTCCGGCGGCGCAATTCATCCATGAAATGTTGCGGCAGGGCCATGGTGTCATTGTTCCTTATGCCATTTTACGCACGCCATTATGCGCACAATTATTCCAACCATTGGTATTCCGACCATCGGTATTCCGACCATCGGGATCAGGGCGAGCGGGGTGGTAAAGTATGGCATGAAAGGCATTGATGGGCGAGAGGCGGAAGGCGTTTAGTGGGGCTGATAACCCGTCTTGCAGGGATCAGCCGAGGAGCAGTTTCTTGACGGAGGCACTGGCGGCGGCAAAATCCATCCGGCCAGCGTATTTTTCCTTCAGGAACCCCATCACCTTGCCCATATCCTTGACCGATTCGGCCCCGGTTTCGGCCATGGCGGTGCGGATCGCTTCCTTGACCTCGGCATCGTCCAGCTGTTTAGGCAGAAACTGCCGGATGGTGATGATTTCACCCTCTTCGGCATCGGCCAGCTCATCACGGTTGCCCTCACGGTAGAGTTTGGCCGATTCCTGCCGTTGCTTGATCATGGTCTGCAACATCGACAGCAGCTCATCATCATTGATGCCATCATTATTGCCTTTGGACCGGGCGGCAATATCCCTGTCTTTCAGCGCTGCTGTAATGAGGCGCAGGGTTGAAAGTTTCTTGGAATCACCAGCTTTCAGGGCTTCTTTAAGTGCCGATTTGAGATCATCTCGGAGCATTTTCCCATAACCTATACCGTCTACATCCAACTGCCCTTCTAGACGAGATCACCCTATCCATCAAGATCATATGATGACGCAGCGGCTGACCCCGACCCCGCCGCCATGAAATTTTTCCAAACGTCTTGACGACTGGAACCTGTTTGGCTTAGAAGGATGAAACTTAAGCTGACCGCTTAACGCGGCGACAGAATGGGATAGAATGACTGTCACTCTTTTAGACCGCATTTTCTCAACCAACCAATCCCCTACAGCTTTATTGATTCTTGAAAATGGCCAGATATTCGAAGGCCAGGGCTTTGGTGCGGAAACCATCAACACAGGCGAAGTGTGCTTCAACACATCAATGTCCGGCTATCAGGAGATCATGACCGATCCGTCCTATGCCGGGCAGATCATCACCTTCACCTTCCCCCATATCGGCAATGTCGGTGCCAATGGGATGGATATCGAAACTGATCGTCCGGCGGCGCTGGGCATGATCACGCGATGCTGGCCGACAGGGCCATCGAATTACCGCGCCAATGACAGCCTTTCCGACTGGCTGAAGCATCATCAGCTGCCCGGGATTTCCGGCATTGATACCCGCGCCCTGACCCGCAGTATTCGTGACCAGGGCGCACCCAAGGGTGTTTTGGCGGTCAATTACAAGGGTGAGTTTGATCGTGAGGCACTGCTCAAAATGGCCCGGCAATGGCCCGGGCTGAAAGGCATGGATCTGGCCAGTCAGGTCACCCGCCCCCAGCCCGAAAACTGGGATGAGGGTAACTGGCAGATGGCCACCGATACCTATCAGCAGGGTAATGCAGGCGGGCTGCGCATCATCGCCTTTGATTACGGCTGCAAGCACAATATCCTGCGGTGTTTGACCGATGCCGGCTGTTCGGTTGAGGTTATTCCCGCCACAACATCGGCTGAGGATGTCATGGCCATGCAACCCGATGGGCTGTTTCTTTCGAACGGCCCGGGTGACCCTGCCGCCACCGCTGAATACGCTGCCTCGACCATTCGCCA
>NTKX01000062.1 GCA_002457135.1 SAR116 cluster bacterium MED-G04 | reverse complement strand
CCTTCCGGTCACTGCTGGCCGACACCGTAACTGGCCTCACCCCGCCCAAGCATTATACCAACCTTGATTTTTAGTGGTTGCTGCTGATGATCTGATCCGGATTGATACCGAAAATGGTAATGAAACCACCTTTGATGCGATCAAGACAGCGGCTGATTTGCGCTGTGTTAACACGGCCAATGTTGACACTGGGACGGACACCAATGATGCCACTGTGTCTGATACGGTGATCTATTATACCGCGGGGACGACTGTCACTACCGATGATTACGCGGTCATGGTGCTTGAGGATTACACCATGCCCCCTGAACGTCACAGATTTTGATGCGATGTGATGGTGCGGCAGGCTTGCCCTGACCGGATACGCTCTACCCTAACTTTAGCGTAATTTCATCGAGGCACGATAGCAGCAGGTCAATCTGATCCGGCTCGGAAAAGCGGTGGCCGGCTGTCTCATCGAAAATAACCTCCAGATCTGGGCTGTCGATCATGGCGGCCAGTTTTTCAGCGGTCACGGGCGGGACTTCCTCATCCTGCATGCCCTGCAACAGCCGCACCGGGCAATCAAGGCTGATCGGGTCATTGAGAACGAGGTGCCGGTCAGCCTCGGTAATCAGGTGCAGCGGGTAGATCAAGTCTTCGGGCGCATAGGGGTTGGGCAGGGCGATCTGGCCGTCCCTTTCCATGGTTTTCTTCTGATCGTCGCTGAGGCTGTCCCAGATCAGGTCACGGGTGAAATCGGGCGCGGCGGCGATGCCGATCATACCGATAATCCGGTCAGCCCGCTCCCTTGCGGCCAGCATCATCAGCCAGCCGCCAAGCGATGATCCGACAATAATCACCGCCTCACTGGTCAGCGTATCAATGATCGCGAGGCAATCCTTTTTCCACTGGCCGATGGTCCCGTCCAGAAACGCCCCTGAGGACTGGCCATGGCCGCTGTAATCAAACCGGATCATCCCGAAACCGTTGTGTTCGGCCCAGCTGTCAACGGCGATAGCCTTGGTTCCATCCATGTCTGAGCCATGTCCGGCGAAGAAGATAATCGTTGGTTTTCCAAACACTTCACGGCCTGTCCAAGCAAGGCGGGTACCGTGGTCCGTGTCCAGAAAATGGATAGTGACAGGGTCGTTCATGCTGGTCCGATGCCTCCCTTTGAGAATTGCCAATGGGTCTTTGCCATCCTTCATGGATTGGCGTATACAAATGGGGAGCTCTCGTCCCCAACTATCATCCAAGCGGCAATTTTATGGCAGATAACAACCCTGTTGCAACCACCTTTGAACAGTCGGTCCGCAGCAGGAAAAAAAGCGGCAAGCGACTGGCCGGGAAAGTTGTTGTTCAGATCCTGCCAACCCTCGAAAAGGGCGGGGTTGAACGCGGTACGATTGAGATGGCCGATGCTGTGATCAGGGAGGGTGGGCGCGCTGTTGTCATCAGCAATGGTGGCCAGCTGGTGTCGCGCCTTTTGCGCCTTGGAGGTGAGCATTACGACCTGCCGGTGCATACCAAAAACCCGCTGAAATGGTTTTTCATCCGCCGCCATGTCAGGGACGTGCTGGTCAAAACAGGGGCTGATATTGTCCATATCCGTTCCCGTGCCCCTGCATGGATAGCCCTGCCAGTGGCCAAGGCGATGAAAATCCCGGTGGTGACCACCATTCACGGCCGTTTGCGGCGGGTCAACCCGTTCAAGAAAATCTACAACAGCATCATGATGCGTGGTGATCGCGTGATCGCGATTTCGAATTACATCTATCGCATGGTGATGGAACAGTTTCCTTATGTTGCGGATCGGCTGCTGACTATTCATCGCGGTGTTGATATTGATATTTTCTCGCCTGAAAACGTGTCGGCGCAGCGTGTTATCCGTATCTCAAACATGCTGGATATTCCTGATGATTGCGCCATTGTCATGCTGCCGGCCCGGCCAACGGACTGGAAAGGCGCTGATCTGCTGATTGAGGCTGCCAGCAAGCTCAATGATATCAATTTCGTTGTCCTGCTAATCGGTGCAGCTGATGGAACCGATGATTACCAGCAGGGGTTGATCAAGATGATCAAATCCCATGATCTGAGCGGTAAGGTCAGGCTCTGTCAGGGGGTGGATGATATGGCCGCTACCCTGATGCTGGCCGATGTTGTGCTAATGCCTTCCCGTTCGCCAGAACCGTTTGGCCGTGTTGCTATTGAGGCCTCGGCGATGGGATGCCCCGTGATTGCCTTTAACCATGGTGGCGCGGCGGAAAGCATCCTGCCCGGGGTCACGGGCTGGCTGGCTGAACCGGTCAGTGCCACTTCCCTTGCTGAATGCATGAAAGAGGCGATCACCATGAAGCCGAGGGCCCGCATGACACTGTCCAAAAAGGCGAGGGAATTTGTCGGCAAGAACTTCAATTCAACAAAAATGTGTGATGAGACCATTGGCATTTATGAAAAGCTGATGGCACGGCGGCGCAGGGCCTAGATTGCCCGGCGTGGTGAAATTCCGGCATAACCGCCGGAATCGGATGCTTTCAGCACCCCTTGAATGGCTTTCATGCTTGCGGAAATCATCGCCAGATATTAAAACCAAATTCATGAAGCGCTTGCGCATGATTGTTGAGGCCACAGATCATCACGATTTTTTTGCTATGAAGTCCTGCGCTGTAATCCATTATCAAGAGGTATCCCATGCCTGTCATCACGCTCCCTGATGGCGCGAAGAAAACATATGAAGGTTCGGTAACGCCGGCACAGATTGCCGCTGATATAGGCCCCGGTCTGGCCAAGGCTGCACTTGCCGCCAGGATTGACGGAGAAATGATTGATCTCACCCTCACCCTGACCGAGGATGCCAACCTTTCGCTGGTGACGGTGAGGGATGAGGATTCGCTGGCCCTGCTCCGTCATGATGCCGCCCATGTGATGGCTGAGGCTGTGCTGGAGCTTTACCCCGAAACCCAGGTGACCATCGGGCCATCCATCGAAAACGGGTTCTATTACGATTTCCACCGCGAGGATGCATTTTCCACCGATGACCTTGAGGCCATTGAAACCCGGATGCATGAAATCGTTGACCGCAATGAGGCCATCACCCGTGAGGTCTGGAGCCGGGATGAAGCCGTTGCCTTTTATAAAAAGAATGATGAGCCGTTCAAGGTGGAGCTGGTTGATGCCATCCCCGCGAATGAGACTGTTACGTTTTACCGCCAGGGTGATTTCATTGATCTCTGCCGTGGCCCGCACATGCCGTCAACCGGCAGGCTTGGCCATGCCTTCAAACTGATGAAAGTGGCCGGGGCCTATTGGCGCGGGGATTCAAATCGCCCGATGCTGCAACGGATTTACGGCACGGCGTTCCACACCGAAAAAGAGCTGAACGCCTATCTGGTCATGCTGGAGGAGGCTGAAAAGCGGGATCACCGTAAACTCGGCCGCTCGCTTGATTTCTTCCATCTTCAGGAAGAGGCGGCGGGGTCGGTGTTCTGGCACCCGAAAGGCTGGGTGCTGTATCGTGAAATCGAAAGCTACATGCGCCGCCGTCTCGATGATGCCGGTTATAATGAGGTCAAGACCCCGCAACTGGTTGATCGCAGTCTCTGGGAAGCATCAGGGCATTGGGAGAAATTCGGTGACAACATGTTCACCGCCGAGTCCGAAGATGACCGGACACTGGCGCTCAAACCCATGAACTGCCCCGGGCATGTCCAGATTTATCGTCAGGGCATTACATCCTATCGTGATCTGCCCCTGCGCATGGCTGAATTTGGCTCCTGCCACCGGAATGAACCTTCGGGTGCGCTTCACGGCATCATGCGGGTGCGTGCCTTTACCCAGGATGATGCCCATATCTTTTGCACCGAGGACCAGATCAACAGCGAGTCTGTTGCCTTTTGTAACCTGTTGCAGGATATCTACCGCGATTTCGGGTTTGAGGAAGTCCGCGTCAAGTTTTCCGACCGGCCTGAGGTGAGGGCAGGGGATGATGCCACCTGGGACAAGGCTGAGGCTGCCCTGCGTGATGCCACCGATGCCGCCCAGCTGGAAACAACGCTCAACCCCGGGGAAGGGGCGTTTTATGGCCCCAAGCTGGAATTTGTTTTGCGTGATGCCATTGGCCGTGACTGGCAATGCGGTACCTTGCAGGTGGATTTCGTGCTGCCTGACCGACTGGATGCCGAATACGTCACCGAAGATGGCAGTCGCGCCCGTCCGGTGATGCTGCATCGCGCTATCCTGGGGTCGCTGGAACGCTGGATCGGTATCCTGATCGAACAGTATTCGGGCCGCATGCCGCCATGGCTGTCACCGGTTCAGTGCGTTGTGGCCCCCATCACCGAAAGCGCCAATGATTATGCTGACAAGGTTGCCGATGCGCTGAAATCAGCCGGTCTGCGCGTTGAAACCGACCTCCGCAATGAGAAAATCAGCTATAAGGTGAGGGAGCATTCGGTTGCCAAAGTGCCTTATATTATCGCGGTTGGCGGGCGTGAGGCCGAAAGCAACAGCGTTGCCCTGCGCCGTCTCGGCAGTGACAAGCAAGAAACACTTGCCCTTTCTGAAGCGGTGAATACACTTGGCAAGGAAATTCTGCCACCTGACCTTGCACGGCAAGTGGCTGAATAATCGAATAACTATTGAACCAACACAGATACAGGAGACATATCCATAGCACGACCACCTTTAGGCTCCCAAAGGGGCGCCCCGGCAAGAAGCGGACCCAGAGTAAACGGGTTGATTTCTTCCATTAAAGTTCGCTGTATTGACGAAAACGGCGAACAGCTCGGTATTCTGCACATTGATGAAGCTATTCGCCGCGCTGAAGCAGCCGGACTGGACCTTGTTGAGGTTCAGCCGAATGTTGACCCGCCGGTGTGCAAAATTCTTGACTATGGCAAATACAAGTACGAAGCCCAGAAACGGGCCAATGAGGCCAAGAAGAAGCAAAAGGTTGTTGAGGTTAAGGAAATCAAGCTCCGCCCCAATATTGATGAACACGACTATCAGGTGAAGATGCGCAATGTCCGCAAATTCATTGATGCCGGTGACAAGGTCAAGGTGACCCTGCGGTTCCGTGGCCGTGAGATGGCTCACCAGGAACTCGGCGCCCAGGTGCTGAAGCGTGTTCGTGATGAAATGGAGGAATCCACCAAGGTTGAGGCCATGCCAAAGATGGAAGGCCGCCAGATGGTGATGGTGCTGGCCCCGGCGTGATAATCAACCTGCCGTGATAATCAGTCCGTCTTGATTATCAGTCCGTCTTGATTATCAGCTCAGGTGGCCGGGAATTCGCGCTTGCCAGCCTTTCCGTGTTTTTGTATAAGACCCCATCGCTTCCGCGATCAGGCTCATATGGGCTGCCTGACCGGATATCGGCCTCAACGGCCAAACCCTTTAATGAAGTGAGGATGAAATGCCCAAGATGAAAACCAAAAGCGGGGCTAAAAAACGTTTTAAGCTCACCGCTTCCGGCAAGGTCCGTGGTAATCCCGCGTTTCTTAGCCACAATCTCCGTCGCCGTTCCCAGAAAATGAAGCGCCAGGCGCGTGGTACCATGATCCTTTGTGATGCTGATGCCCGTATCGTCAAGCGTTTCCTTCCCTACGCGTAACAGGAGACTGACATGGCACGAGTAACTTCCGGGACCACCGCAAAGGCCCGTCACGATAAGGTCATCAAAGCCGCCAAAGGCTATTATGGCCGCCGTAAAAACGTCTTCCGCGTCGCCAAACAGGCTGTCGACAAGGCCCGCGAATATTCCTATCGCGACCGCCGCGTCCGCAAGCGGGAATTCCGCGCTCTCTGGATTCAGCGTATCAACGCTGCTGTCCGGCTCCACGGCATGACCTATTCGCAGTTCATGAACGGGGTCAAGCTGGCCGGGATCGAGGTTGATCGCAAGATGCTTGCTGAACTGGCCGTAAACGAGCCGCAGGCCTTTGCCAGCATCGTTGATCAGGCACGCAGCGCATCCCAGTAAGGGGCGGGGTTATGGCCAATACCGATCCGGCTACCCTGCAATCTGACACCATCGCGCGCATTGAGGCTGCAGACAGTCTTGATGCGCTCGAGGCTATTCGCGTTGACAGTCTGGGCAAGAAAGGCAGTGTTTCGCTCGCCATGCGTTCGCTTGGCCAGCTTGAGGGTGATGCCAGGCGTGAAGCCGGGCAGCAACTGAACGCCATCAAGGAAAGCATTACCACTGCCCTTGAAGCGCGCAAATCAACCCTGGCCGAGGCCGCGCTCAACGAAAAACTGGCCAGCGAGACGGTTGATATCAGTCTTGCCCCTAGGCCAGAGGCCGAAGGCCGTATCCATCCGCTTTCACGCACCCTTGAGGAAGTCACGGCCATTTTTGCCGAAATGGGCTTCACCGTTGCCGAAGGCCCGGATATCGAAAGCGATTATTACAATTTCACCGCACTCAATATCCCGCCCGAACACCCGGCCCGTCAGGAACACGACACCTTCTACCTGACCCCGGATGCAGAAGGCCGCCGCAAGGTGTTGCGCACGCATACATCCCCGGTCCAGATCCGCACCATGGAAAAGATCAAGCCGCCGATCCGCATTATTGCCCCTGGACGAACCTATCGTTCGGACCATGATGCCACGCATTCGCCGATGTTCCATCAGTGCGAGGGGCTGGTGATTGGCAAGGATATCCATATGGGCCACCTCAAAGGCTGCCTGATTGATTTCTGCCGTGCGTTTTTCGGCGTTGATGATCTGCCGGTGCGGTTCCGGCCATCCTATTTCCCCTTCACCGAACCATCGGCCGAGGTTGATATCGGGTGCAGCCGTGAAGGCGGCGGGCTGAAAATCGGTGCCGGTGATGACTGGCTGGAAATTCTCGGCAGCGGCATGGTCAACCCCCGTGTCCTGCAGCATTGCGGGATTGATCCTGATGAATATCAGGGCTTTGCCTTTGGCATGGGGCTGGAACGCATTGCCATGCTGAAATACGGCATTCCCGACCTGCGCCCGTTTTATGACAGCGATCTGCGCTGGATGCGCCATTACGGCTTTGTTCCCTTTGACCCGCCCTCGATCCATCTGGGTCTTGGTGCATAGAGGGGGGCAGGGATGAAATTTACCTGGAACTGGCTCAAGGATCACCTCGACACCGAGGCCGGGATGGCTGAAATCCTCGATGCCCTGCCGATGCTGGGGCTTGAGGTCGAAAGCATTGAGGACAAGGGCAAGGAGCTTGCCGCCTTTACCATCGCCCGTATCGTTGAGGCCAATCCCCACCCCAATGCTGACAGCCTCAGGGTCTGCCGTGTTGATACCGGTGATGGCGAGATTGAGGTTGTCTGCGGCGCGCCCAACGCCCGTGCCGGGCTGGTTGGTGTGTTTGCGCCGGTTGGCTCCTACGTTCCGGGGATTGACCTGACCCTGACCGAGGCTGAAATCCGGGGCGTGACCTCCCGCGGGATGATGTGTTCCGAACGTGAAATGATGCTGTCCGATGAACATGACGGTATTATCGAACTGGATGCCGATGCCCCGGTGGGCCAGGCCTTTGCGCCATGGGCCGGGCTTGATGACCCCATGATTGAAATCGCCATCACCCCCAACCGGGCTGATTGCCTGGGTGTGCGCGGGATTGCCCGTGATCTGGCCGCCGCCGGGTTCGGCACGCTCAAGCCGCTTGAGGCCGCCTCCATTACAACCAGGGTCGCAAGCCGCGTGAAATGGGCGATTGATCTGCCAGCGGGGCAGGACCATCTGGTGCCGAGGGTTTCGGGGCGTTCCTTTATCGGCGTCAACAACGCCTCATCCCCCGCCTGGATGCAGCAGCGTCTGACCGCGGTGGGCCAGCGGCCGATTTCCGCGCTGGTGGATATCACCAACTACATCATGATTGATCTGGGCCGCCCCCTGCACGCCTATGACATCGACAGGATCAAGGGCGATACCCTGACCATCCGTCTGGCCCATAATGGTGAGCAGATGGAAGCCCTCAATGAGAAGACCTATACCCTCGATGACACCATGCTGGTGATCGGTGATGCCGACGGTGCCGATGATCTGGCCGGGATCATGGGTGGCCAGCGCAGCGGTATTACCGATGACACCACGGCCATGTTCCTTGAAATGGCGGTTTTCGACCCGATCAGCGTGGCCACAACCGGCCGCAAGCTGAATATTCATTCCGATGCCCGCTACCGGTTTGAACGCGGCCTCGATGTCACCTCACCCGACTGGGCGATGGATTATGTCTCTGCCATGGTGATGGATATCTGCGGCGGTGAGGCCAGCGAGATTGAATGTGCCGGCCCGGGCGCTGACTGGGAGCGCAGCATCGCCTTCCGTCCTGCCCGTGTGGCTGAGCTGTCGGGCGTTGAGGTGGATCCGGGCAAGCAGGACGATATCCTGACAACGCTTGGTTTCACGATCACCAGGGATGATGCCGATCACTGGCAGGTTTCCCCGCCGCCATGGCGCGGTGATATTGACGGTGCCGCCGATCTGGTCGAAGAGGTGATCCGCATCAACGGTTTTGATGCCATCCCTGAGCTGGCCCTGCCGCGCCTTTCGGTGGTGGGTCACCCGGCGGTTGATGCCAGCCAGAAACGCCCGCACAGCCTGCGCCGCCTGTTGGCCGGTCGCGGCATGATGGAAGCGGTGACGTTCTCATTCCTTGATCGCAAGACCGCTGAACGTTTTGGTGGCGGGGCTGAGGCCATGCAACTGGTCAACCCGATCAGCACTGATCTGGATACGATGCGGCCCACGATCCTGCCGAACCTGCTTTCCGCGATCAGCCGCAACGCCGCCCGTGGTGAGGCTGATGCCGCCATGTTTGAGGTTGGACCGGTATTCCCCGGTGATGGCCCTGATGATCAGCGCACTGTTGCCGCCGGGGTCCGTCATGGCACCAATGCCCCCCGCAACTGGCATGGTGAGCCGCGCGGCGTGGACTGGGCCGATGCCAAGGCCGATGCACTGGCGGTGCTGGCCGGGCTGGGCGTTAACACGGACAGCCTGCAATCCATGCCTGAGGCACCGGGCTGGTATCATCCGGGCCAGTCGGGGGCGCTCTGTCAGGGCCGGAAAGTGCTGGCGCATTTTGGCGCGCTCCACCCGTCGGTGCTGGATGCGTTTGATCTGCGCGGCCCTGCCGCCGCGTTTGAAGTGGTGCTGGATGATGTCAATCTGCCCAAGGCCAAGGGGCCGGCCCGGCCGCTGGTTCAGCTATCGGCGTTTCAGCCGGTCAGCCGTGACTTTGCCTTCGTGCTGGATGCGGTTGTTACAGCCGAACAGCTGCTGCGTGCCATCAGGGGCGCGGGCAAACCGCTGGTCAGTGATGCGTCCGTGTTTGATGTTTATGCCGGCAAGGGGATCGGCGATGGCCGCAAGTCCGTTGCGGTTTCAGTCACGCTCCAGCCCGTCAAGGCAACCCTCCGCGACGAAGAAATAGAGGCTGTCTCCACCGCCATTATTGAGGCCGTGGCCAAGCATTGCGGCGGTGAGCTGAGGGGTTAGCCTCCAGCCTCTCTCTCTTTATCTTTTAACGCTAAATCCGGTTGATCGCTGAAATCACGGCCTTGATCGGGGCCTTGGTGATTGAGGTGTCAATCCCGGCACCATAGACACTGCGGCCTGTTTCATCCGGCACTTTCAGCTCGACATAGGCGGCGGCCTCAGCGCGGGATGTTGCGCTGCGTGTATTCTGGCCGAAATCCGCCAGCCTGAAGCTGAGCCCGAACTGCTCCCTCATGCCATCAACAAAGGCTGATATTGGCCCGTTGCCGGTGGCGGTGAAGCTGACCTCAACGCCGTCATGCAGCACCGTGGCGCTGATCTGTTCCAGATCACTGCCCCGACTGACCTTCTGGCTGTCAAAGGCAACCAGCGCGAACGGGGCTTCCGTATCGAGGTATTCCTGGCTGAAAATTTCAAAAATATCCTTGCTGGTGATTTCCTTGCCGGTGGTATCGGCGACTTTCTGGACAGTCTTGCTGAGTTCGATTTCAGCACCCCGAGGCAGGCGGATATGGTGATCAGCCTCCAGCAGATAGGCGACACCGCCCTTGCCGGATTGTGAATTGACGCGAATGATCGCTTCGAACGTGCGGCCGATATCCGCCGGATCAATCGGCAGGTACGGAACCTCCCAATACGGCTCATTGGCGCTGGCAATGGCATCCATGCCCTTGCGGATAGCATCCTGATGACTGCCCGAAAAGGCTGTGTGAACCAGCGATCCGGCATAGGGGTGACGCTGATGCACCGGTAGCTGGTTGCAGTATTCCGCGGTTTCGATCAGGTGATTGATATCCGAGAAATCAAGGTTCGGGTTGACCCCTTGCGTCATCATGTTCAGCCCGAGGGTGACGATATCAACATTGCCGGTCCGCTCACCATTGCCGAACAGCGTGCCTTCAACACGGTCAGCCCCCGCCATCAGCCCC
>NTKX01000061.1 GCA_002457135.1 SAR116 cluster bacterium MED-G04 | reverse complement strand
GCCCCGTGTTCTGAGGGCGGTTTCCAGCGCGGTGATCAGGTCGGTCATGTCATCGGGCAGGGCTGAGGTAAATTCCATCACCTCACCGCTGATCGGGTGGGCAAAGCCGAGCAGGTTGGCATGAAGCGCCTGACGCGGGAAGGCGCGGGGGATGGCCAGCGCATCCTTGAGCGCATTATCCGGCATCTGGCCAGCCCGCAAGGGCCGCCCATAGGCACTGTCACCGATGATCCCGTGGCCGATAGAGGCCATATGCACCCTGATCTGATGGGTCCGCCCCGTTTCCAGCCTGCATTCAGCGACCGAGGCGAGGGGGGGCAGCCCCCGGGTAAATTCGACATGGGTTATGGCATGGCGGCCTTTTTCGCTGATCGCCATTTTCTTTCGGTCACGGTTTGACCGGCCGATCGGTGCATCAATCGTCTGCTGGCGTTCCCGCGGAACCCCCCAGGTGATCGCTGTGTAGACCCGGTCCAGATCATGGGCGGCGAACATCTTGGTCAGGCGCTGATGCGCCTCGGCCGTTTTCGCCGCCATCATGACCCCGCTTGTGTCCTTGTCGAGGCGGTGGACAATCCCGGGGCGTTTTTCGCCGCCGATCCCGGTCAGGCCTTCCCCGCAATGCGCAATCAGGGCATTGACCAGGGTGCCATCAGGGGTGCCGGGGGCAGGGTGGGTCACCAGCCCCGACGGCTTGTCGATGACGATAATATCATCATCCTCATAAAGGATGGTGAGCGGGATGTCCTGCCCCAGCGGGGTGGCGGAAACAGGGGCCGGGATCATCAGGTCATAGGTATTCCCCGGGATGACATTCTGGGACGGATCATTCAGCACGCGGCCCCCACTGGTCAGGTGGCCATCAAGGATCAGGGCCTTGAGCCGGGATCGTGACAGGGGCGGCATGCCATCGGGCAGGGGGGGCTGGTCATCGGGCAAGGGTATTGCCCCTTCCCCCTCTTCCGGGCTATTGGTGGTGGGCGTTGCCAATGCCTGCGCCAGCCAGCGATCAATCCGGTCGGGCGCGGTATCAGCAGCCGCCACCAGCGTGATATGGAGAGGATCAGTCATGGCCGCCACTATGCCGAACAACAGCACCGGAAGCCAGCCCGAAAACCAGCCACCCGAAAACCCGTCGCCCGAAGAAGAGATGCGGCCTTTGCCAGCCTGGGTTGGCGTGGTCAAGGGCGCGGTTGTCATCATGTCGGTGCTGATTGTGCTGGGGCTGGTCCTGCTGGTTTACGGGCTGGCCACCGGCATGAACCGGAAAAAGACAGAAACCCCGCCGGTGACGCTGAAATTCCCGTCCGCCATGCAGCCCGCCGATATGGCCAGCACCCCTGATGGTGGCGTGATGCTGCTGTTCAGGGCGGATAATGGCCAGCATGAGGTGATCACGCTGTCCCCTGATGGTCGCCGTATCACCAGCCGGGTGACGCTTGCCCCCGGTGAGGGTGATTTCAGCCTTGATCAATAGGGGATCAATAAGCGGGTGTTGACCCACGCCTAGCGGAAGACAGAACCTATTTCATAGATAAAGTGGGCAACCTCACCTTCGAGCGGGAATGACAAGACCCCCAGCACGCTATAGCCCAGCAATATCGGCATCAGGTAGAATCTGAACATAAAGATAAACCACGCCACATAGAGCGGGATCAGGCGTTCCACCAGAAAACCGGGGGTGATCGGCCGGGCCAGACGCATCATCGGGTCCGTGACGCGAACAAACATCCGCATGAAGAAAAACGACGATTGGTCGGGCAGGAAGATCGACATGCCAAAGCGGCCGATCAGGGTCCACATCGCGGCCCCCAGTGTATAATCCAGCAGAATGACACCGAGCGGAAAATTCGCGTTCATGAAGGCCCCCTTCGTCGTTGTAAAACCCTGCCAATAAATAACAGGGTTAGATAACAGCGTCAAAAAAACCGGGGCAAGAACAATCTCGCCCCGGCTTGAGATGATCGGGTGATAAACCCTATCTGTTGACCACGGTTGATCCACCCGGCACGCGGATTTCATCAACCATGCGCTGGGTTTCCTCATCAGGCTCTTCGGTCAGGAGACTGAAGACAACCATCAGGATCAGGCTGACCGGCATGCCGATCATCCCGAAGCGGAGACCATCGAGACCCAGAACCGGGGTCCCGCCAGCGAACTGGACGTAGTACAGGTACGCAGCACCCGAACCGAACCCGCCAATCATGCCGGCAATAGCACCGGCACGGTTGGCCCGTTTCCACCAGACACCAAGGACCAGCGGGAAGAACAGACCGGAATTGGCAAAGCAGAACGCCCAGGCCACGGCACCAAGAATACTGGTCCAGCCGAGAGAGGCGACAAACGCACCAGCCGCACCGATAACGAGCAGCAATGCGCGGGCCACCAACAGGCGTGTCTTGGTATCGGCCTTTGGATCAAAGATCTTGTAGTACAGATCATGCGACAGGGCATTGGCAATCGCCAGCAGCAGACCATCAGCCGTGGACATGGCCGCAGCCAGACCACCAGCGGCCACCAGACCGGAGATCACATAAGGCAGGCCAGCCATTTCAGGCGTAGCCAGCACAACGATATCACCCTTCATGAAGAATTCATTGACCTGCAGGATACCATCACCACTGCTGTCAACCATCTTCAGCATGCCAACCTCGCCCCATCGCTGGATCCATTCAAGGTTACCCACTTCACTGACTGACTTGCCGATGATGCTGGTCGCAACAGTCGGGTCAAGCAGGGACAGTTTGGTAAAGGTAGCCAGCGCAGGTGCTGTCAGGTAAAGCAGGCAGATAAAGAGCAATGACCAGCCCACGGATTGACGGGCCGCCCTCACCGAAGCGGTGGTGAAGTAACGCATCAACACGTGCGGCAGGGACGCAGTACCCGCCATCATGCAGAGAACCAGGGTGAAGAACTTCCACCGTGCCAGCGGATCATTGGAGGCATCATTGATACCAACCTTGAGCGCTGACAGCTTGCCCGCTGCTGCCTGGGCTTCCGCCGTTGGTAGCAGTGATTTCACACCGTGAAAGGCTTCGAGTTCCTGAACCCTCTGGACAGCATCAAACTGTGCAATATGCGGGATCAGGCCATAGCCAAGCTTGTTGGACATCCAGAATACCGGAACCACATAGGCGATGATCAGCACGATATACTGGGCAACCTGGGTCCAGGTCACAGCCCGCATACCGCCAAGCATCGAACAGAAGAGGATACCAGCAAGACCTGCCCAGACACCCAACTCGAAAGGAATAGCCAGGGCACGGGAGGCCACAATACCGGTACCGGTGATCTGGGCCGTCACATAAGTGAAGGATGCCACCACCAGAATCACGACCGCGCATCCACGGGCCAGGTTCCCGCCATAGCGGGTGCCGATAAAGTCAGGCACGGTGTAACAGCCGAACTTGCGCAGGTATGGTGCGATGAGCGATGCCACCAGCACATAACCGCCTGTCCAGCCGACCAGAAACGCCATATAGGGATAGCCTTTGAGGTAGACCCCGCCGGCCATGGCGATAAACGACGCACCGGACATCCAGTCCGCCGCTGTGGCCATGCCGTTGAATACGGCAGGGACTTCACGACCAGCGACGTAGTACTGGTTCGAATCCATTGTTCTGGAAAGAACGCCGATCAGGGCGTAGATAACGACCGTGAAAGCCACAAACATCCAGCCGATGAAGGTGTTAGGTACACCTGCAACTTCCAGAATGGCCATCAGAGCCACGAAGCCGAGAAATCCTAGGGTATAAATCCCATAGACCCGGCCGAGGTTTTGAATAAAACCGCCTTCAAGTCTCATCATGTCAAATTCTCCTTATTCCGAAACGCCGTGTTCTGCGTCAATCATGTCTTGACGTCTGGCGAACCAGAAAACCAGAATGGCAAAGGACACCTGTGATCCCATGCCAGCCATGAAGTAGGCTCCAGGGAAGCCGGCGGTATTGAGGGCGCCGGACCAGGTATGAATTTCAAAGGAAAAAAAGAACCAGATCATTAAAGTTACCGCAGTCAACACTTTGGTCTTTTGCCAGTGCAGATTACGATCAGCTGAGGATGATTTACTCATTGTCCCCCCCTTGTTAAACGCCCCGTTGAGAGGCAATTCAGCACACCAGCCCAAGCTAGAAAAATAAGAGAGAAACAACCTAAAGAGGATTGACCAGCAATCCATTTGCTTTGACGTACGGGATGGTATACTCCCATACTGCAATTGCAGATGGTCAATATTCATACAATGCGCCATGAATTACAAGACTAAATAAGGCAGAAATGTGATCAGCACGCTGATAGGAACGATTCTAAAAAAATTGAAACTCGCAGGGCCTGACCCGCTGACGTCCATGGATGAAGCCATCGGCTATGCCGAAAGGCAGGCTGCCTTTGTTTCCCAGTTTACGCTCTATGGCTACATCAAGACCAGGGTCGGGACCCAGTACCCGAAACTCTTCAGGGATGAGCCGTTTCTCGATTCCATGAAAATAGCGCGCTGGCATATTTTCGGGGCTTCGGTCTGTGATGTTGCGGTTTTTATCGCGGCGCAGCTGGTCAGGGCCGGGCATGCTCCCGCCACGGGGGAAGCCGCCGCCAGCCGTATTATTGAGTCTATTCTGTCGAAGGTTGAACAGGATGATATCAGCCCCAAGGAATTCAGGGCCATGATCCAGCGCGGCAATGCCCGCGCCGCCACCGCCAACTGGGCCGATCTGATGGAAGGGCCGGCGGCGTTCCAGTCCAGTGCTGATGCCCTGATGCGATGGGCGCCGATTGCCGATGAGCTGAAAAATCAGGACGATGAGATCGTGCGCAACTCAATTCACATGAAATGGATTGGAATCAGGCGCGAAATCAAGGAAATCATTGTTCCTGATCAAATCGTTGCTACATTGTAACTGACGTTAATGTTTTGTCTTTGAAAAGAGGATACCCCATGGCCAACCCCCAGTATGTCTACACGATGAGCCACCTCAGCAAAGCCTGGCCGGGGGGCAAGGAAGTGTTGCGGGATATATCATTGTCCTTTCTGCCTGGTGCCAAGATCGGGGTGCTGGGGATCAACGGTGCGGGTAAATCGACCCTGCTCAAGATCATGGCCGGGGTTGAAACCGAATATCAGGGTGAGGCCTGGGCCGCTGACGGCATCAATATCGGTTATCTGCCGCAGGAACCTGAACTCAACACTGACCTGACGGTTCTGGAAAACGTCATGCTCGGCATGGGGGAGGCCAAAACCCTCGTTGACCGTTTCAATGAAATCAGCGGCCGTTTCGGTGAAGAGATGAGCGATGATGAGATGAACGCGCTGATCGCCGAACAGGGCGAATTGCAGGAAAAAATTGATGCCGCTGATGCCTGGGACTTGGAGCGCAAGGCCTCTATTGCCATGGATGCGCTGCGCCTGCCGCCATCGGAATGGGGTGTCGAAAACCTGTCTGGCGGGGAAAAGCGGCGGGTTGCGCTGTGCCAGCTCCTGCTCAATGCGCCTGACCTGCTGCTGCTTGATGAGCCGACCAACCACCTTGATGCTGAAAGTGTCGCCTGGCTGCAACGGTTCCTGCATGATTTCCCCGGCACGGTTGTGACCATCACCCACGACCGCTATTTCCTCGATGAAGTGGCGGGCTGGATTCTTGAACTGGATCGCGGCCACGGCATCCCCTATCAGGGTAATTATTCGGGCTGGCTTGAACAAAAGCAGAAACGCCTCGAACAGGAAGGCCGCAGCGAAGAGGCCCGCATCAAAACCCTGTCACGCGAACTCGAATGGGTTCGGGCCGCCCCCAAGGCGCGTCAGGCCAAATCCAAGGCCCGCCTGACAGCGTATGAAAAGCTGCTGGAACAACAGCATGAAACCACGGGTGAGGTTGCCCGCATCCAGATCCCTGCGGGATCCCGGCTGGGCAATGTCGTTATTGAGGCATCAGGCCTGCGCAAGGCGTTCAACGACAAGCTGCTGATTGAAGGGCTGGAATTTCGCCTGCCGCCGGGCGGGATTGTCGGCGTGGTCGGCCCCAATGGTGCCGGCAAGACCACCCTTTTCAGGATGCTAACGGGTCAGGATACCCCTGATGCCGGTGATCTGCGCGTCGGTGAAACGGTTCAGATGGCGTATGTTGACCAGTCGCGTGATGCCCTCCCCAACGATAAATCGGTCTGGGAGGTTATCAGCGATGGCCATGAGGAAATTGAGCTGGGCAAGCGCGTGGTCAATTCCCGGGCCTATGTCGGGCAGTTCAATTTCAAGGGCAGTGATCAGCAGAAACGTGTTGGCCAGCTGTCAGGCGGTGAACGCAACCGTGTTCATCTGGCGCGGATGCTCAAATCCGGCTGCAACCTGTTGCTGCTTGATGAGCCGACCAACGATCTGGACGTTGACACGTTGCGTGCGCTTGAGGAAGCCCTGCTCGAATTTGCAGGATGCGCGATTGTGATCACCCACGACCGCTGGTTCCTTGACCGCATCGCAACGCACATCCTCGCCTTTGAGGGTGATAGCCATGTTGAGTGGTTCGAAGGCAACTGGCAGTCCTATGAGGAAGACCGCAAGCGCAGGCTGGGGGTCACCGCCGATCAGCCAACCCGCATTCGCTATAAGCCGATCAGCCGCTAAACGGATCACGATCTTCTAATTTAGACTAGTTGAATTTGCCTGAGCGGATATCGTTGGCCTGTTCGGTCAGGGCCTCAATCAGCGCCTCGAACGATCCGCCGTTCTGATTGATGATGGCGGTGTGTTCCTGCTGCTGGGTAATCAGCATGGAGATATTCTCAATCTCGATATCGATGATCCGTGCCGGTTTGCCGGGTTTCGTGCTGACCCGCCAGTTCACCGTAGCATCGGGAAACTGCCCCGAACGGTCGTGAATGGTGCCGGAAACAATAACCAGTTTCCTGCCCTTGGGGATGACGGCCTTTGCCTTGTATTCGAGCGTCTTGAAATAGTCGAACTGGGTTTCAGCCAGGCTCAGCATGACTTCACGAAAGACTGTCTTATAGCGTGATCGTTGATCATCACTCGCACTGCGCCAGGCGTTCCCGGCGGCAAAACGGGCGATCAGATCATAATCGAAATACTGATGAATAACGGCATCGGTTTCAGCCCGGATCGTCATCGCATCAGGGTTGGAATTGACCAGCCCCTGAATGTGCGTCACCAGCCTGTTGACCAGCTCGGTGCTTTCATCAATGCGTTCCTCGGCCATGGTCATGTGCGGCATGGCAATGGTCAGCAGAAAGACAGCGAGCATCCGGCGCAGAACAATCATTGCGAATCCTCATCATTCAGGAAAGCGTCAAACGCATCATCAGCGGCGCTTGGTTCGCTGGTATCGCCATCACGCAACTGCCCCTCACGGTATTGGTAATAGACCGAACGGGTACGGGCGTAGGGGTCGGCTGAATTGTATTTGACGTCATTGATTGTATCGAAATTGTTGCCGCGGAAGGTTACAGCCGAAACCGGGCCGCTGGTGGCCTGGACTGTGGCGGCGGTCGGCTCACCCAGCCAACCGAGCGGGTTGGTCACGGAATCCAGCAACCAGCCGCCATGACTGCGGGCAGTCCCGGGGCCGATAAACGGCATCATGACATAAGGGCCCTGAGGCGTGGACCAATGGGCCAGGGTCTGGCCAAAATCTTCACGCACCGGGTCATCATCATCTTCGGTCAGGTCAACAAACCCGAGCGTCAGCCCGTTGATGAGGAAATGGATAGTGGCCAGCCCGGCGTTTTCAAACTTGCCCTGCAATGTTGAATTGACGGCGGTGGATGGGTATGAGGTCCATCTGGCATGGTTCGTGATACCGTGCTGGGCCGCATCCGGCAGGCTCCGGTAACCTCGCGCCACGGGTTCCAGGATGACATCATCCACCCCCATGTTAAAGGCAAAGATATTGCGGTTGCCCTGCTCATAAGGGTCGCGTGGGTCGGTCTCGGTTAACGGGCCCGTGCTGCTGCATGCACCGAGGGCGGCAACACAGCCCACAACACTGATTGTTATTATAAAACGCTGTAACATCATTGCCTGATCGTCCTGACTTGAATTATTAAGATAAGGCAAGTCAGTCCTGAAAATCAACACGCCATTACGTCTCAGGACTGGAGAAGCCACCTGCCCCGTGCTAGTTTACGGACCATGGATTATGATGCAGCTTCACCCTCTCCTTCACCGCCGGTTGAACCCGTTTCGTCTGACCAGCCCTGGCTGAATGGGCTGAACCCTGCGCAGCTGGATGCGGTGCAACAACTGGAAGGCCCGTTGCTGGTGCTGTCGGGTGCCGGAACAGGCAAAACCCGGGTCCTGACCTGCCGCCTCGTCAACCTTCTTGCCTCAGGGGTAGCGCGGCCCTGGAACATTCTGGCCGTGACCTTTACCAACAAGGCAGCGCGGGAAATGAAGGAACGGGTGGCGGCCATGATCGGGCCCGCCGCCGAGCAGGTCTGGTTTGGCACGTTCCATTCACTGGCCGCCCGGATACTGCGCCGCCATGCTGAATGCGTTGGCCTGAAACCCAATTTCACCATCCTTGATACCGATGATCAGCTGCGCCTGATCAAACAGTTGATGGAGGTTGCGGGGCTTGACCCGAAACGGTTTCCGCCGCGCGCCATTCTGGCCAGCATCAGCCGCTGGAAGGATAAGGCGCTGACCCCGGATAAAGTCTCGCCGTCCGAGGAAATGGAACTGGCCGAGGGATCAGGGGCTGATATCTACCGCCAGTATCAGGACAGGCTGAGGGAACTCAACGCCTGCGATTTCGGTGATCTGCTGCTGCATAACCTGACGATTTTCAACGCTCACCCTGATATTCTGGCTGAATACCATGGCCGCATCACGCACCTGATGGTGGATGAATATCAGGATACCAACGTCACCCAGTACCTGTGGTTGCGTCTCCTGGCCCAGAAAGGCCGTAATCTCTGCTGCGTTGGTGATGACGATCAGTCGATCTACGGCTGGCGCGGGGCCGAGATTGCCAACATGCTCAAGTTTCAGGAAATCTACCCTGAGGCCGAGGTCATCAGGCTGGAGGAAAATTACCGTTCAACCGGGCATATCCTCGATGCTGCCTCGGCTGTCATCGCCCATAATGAAACCCGCCTCGGCAAATCGCTCTTCACCAGCCATGATCAGGGTGAAAAAATCAAAGTCTGCGGTTACTGGGATGGCGCGGGGGAGGCGCGTGCCGTCGGTGATCGCATCGAAAGCCTGATCCGTTATGGTGAGACCCGCTATAATGATATTGCCGTTCTGGTCCGCGCTGGCTTCCAGACCCGTGAATTTGAAGAACGCTTTATCAAGATCGGCCTGCCGTATCGGGTGGTCGGGGCCAAATTCTATGAACGCCAGGAAATCCGTGATGCCATCGCTTACCTGAGGGTGATTGCCCAGCCCGCCGATGATCTGGCGCTGGAACGCATCATCAACACCCCGAGGCGCGGCATCGGCAATGCCACCATCCAGACCATCAGGCAGCTGGCCAGTATTCGCGGCATCCCGATGCTGGCGGCGGCCGAGGTTCTGCTCACCACTGATGAGCTGAAACCCGCCGCCAAACGCAATCTTTCGGATATCATCAACGCCTTTATCCGGTGGCGCAGTCAGGCCGAAAGCCTGAGCCACCCTGAACTGGCGATGACGGTGCTGGACGAATCGGGTTACACCGGTTTCTGGCAGAACCAGAAAACGCCTGAGGCTGAAGGCAGGCTCGAAAACCTCAAGGAACTGGTCAACGCCATGGGTGATTTTGACAACCTTGAAGGCTTTCTTGAGCATATCGCCCTTGTCATGGATGGCGATAATACCAGTGGTGAAGGGGAGGTGACGCTCATGACCCTGCATGCCGCAAAGGGGCTGGAGTTTGACACCGTCTTTCTGCCGGGCTGGGAGGAAGGGCTGTTCCCGTCCCAGCGCACCCTTGATGAAAAGGGCGGCAGCGGGCTTGAGGAAGAACGCCGCCTCGCCTATGTCGGCATCACCAGGGCCAGGCGACGGTTGCAGATATCATGGGCCTCCTCACGGCGTGTGCATGGTCTCTGGCAAAGCGCGATCCCGTCACGGTTCATGGCGGAACTGCCCCGGGATGCCCTCATTGAGGAAACCGAGCAGGGCATGAGCGGGGTCGGGCGTGATACCATCAACACCGATTTCAGCCGCCTCACCCCCAGCGCGTCAGGGGGCTATGGTCCGGGATGGTCTCGGCTCAAGCAACGCCGCCTCGAAGGACTGGAGGCAGCTCGCCCCCCCGGTGAACACAGCCCCGGGTTGACCGGGCAATCCGAATTCAGTGACGGCGACCGTGTCTTTCACCAGAAATTTGGCAATGGCAACGTCATCTCGGTTGAGGGCGACAAGCTGGCCATAGCCTTTGACATGGCCGGGGAAAAGCGCGTCGTGGCCAGTTTCGTCAGCCTTGTCCGCAAGGGGGAATAGATGCAGCCGCTATGGGAAATCCGGCTAGAAGTG
>NTKX01000060.1 GCA_002457135.1 SAR116 cluster bacterium MED-G04 | reverse complement strand
GATTTGCGCGAAACCGATGTCCAGTTGCCGAAGATCACGTCAACATCATGAACGGTCAGCAGCTCGCGGGCCTTTTCGGCGAACAGCGGCCAGTCAGAGGCAGGGTCAACCACAACGGGGACCAGTTTTTCACCGAGGAGACCGCCCTTGGCATTCTGCTGATCAATCAGCATCAACATGGTGTCTTTCAACGTTGTCTCGGAAATCGCCATGGTACCGGACAGGGAATGCAGCACACCAACCTTGATTTCAGCCACGGCCTGGCTGGCAACAGCACACATCATTGCGCTTGCTATAGCTAATTTTTTCATCACACACTCACTTTCATCACTAGCAGTTCAAATTGATGTTCCGTTGCGCACTCAATCGGGGGAGAACAGTACTCAGGAACAACAAAAAACTTACAGACTGGAGCGAGAACGAATACTGCTAAAAAAATTTATGGGCGGTGCAATATTTGCATCATTTGCAGCCCGGCGCGAGGCAATCCGCACCGGCCAAATCATCATAAAATCTGATTTTAGGCATTATTTCAAAGCGCAAACATGACACCCGTCAAAATTGTTTGCCCGGAAGCCCTAGCCTGACGACGCGGTGCTGTCGGGTATTTCAACGCTGCTGTTGTGGCATTTCCAGTAATAGCGCGCCCATTTCCGCTGATGAATGCGGGCGCTGTACCGGCCACGTTCGAGCGCGGCGGCCACCATGCAGGAATCGCGTTCTGCAAAAACCGCCTCACGTTCAAATTCGTGGCAAAGGGTCTGGCCCTCCAAGGAAACACAAGTAACCAAAACAAGCAAAAACATGACTCTCTCCCAAAAAACCATGCAGAAATTTATTCTAGTCACAAAACTGTAATATTGGCAAATGCGGGGGAGAGGGTGATGGGGTGGCTCAATACCGGTGCCATACCCTTGAAACCACTGGAGCCTTTAACGCATCCAAAGGAGCGATGGCCACCGGTGTCGCTCTTTCGATCAGCAACCCACTCAATATTACCTATTGGGCTGCTCTTGGTGGAACCATCGCTGCTTTTACTTCAGAAACCCCCAGTTTGCAGGATTTCACTATTTTCATCTCAGGGTTCATGCTGTCGTCGGTACTCTGGCGTTTTTTTGCGGCTGGAATGATCACTTTTACCCGTTCCAACCTGACGCCCATATTATGGCGATATCTGCATCTTGGATGCTGCAACGGGCTGGTTTTGATGATGATGCTGGTTCTGGGCAACGTGATGGAAATCATTCTGGGGCATAGCTTTTCCTGATTTTGACAAGCTGAGAAGCACCCCTACCCGCAACCCAGACTGTGGGCGAGGGCGTTTATTTGTTGCCAGGTTTCCTCGGGCAGGGGGATCATGCCTCCTGCATCGGCATGGTGTTGCCGTTCGCGTTCACCGGGGATTTCGACCTTGCTGAAACCGGGGCGGGGCGGGCATGAGCGGATATCGGCCAGTATCTCCTCAGCCAGTGTCGTCATGCGGTCTGCGGGCTGATACTTTCGGGTATCAATGGCGATGACCAGCCAGTTGGCCTCGGTCGCAACCGCGCCCAGCAGCGCCTCACCGATCAGCTCTGCCATCAGCGCAAGGGCATAGCCCTTATGCTCCCCGGCAGCCAGGATCGCCCCGCCATCAAAGTAATCCTCAGGGTCGGTGGTGGGGTTGCCGTCACGATCAATCAGGCAACCCTCCGGCAGGGATGCCCCCGCCGAACGGGCCGCGTAAATCCACCCCCCGGCAATTTTTGAGGTGGCAAAATCGATGACCACCGGGCCATCATTCCCGCCGGGAATACCGATGCACCAAGGGTTGGTCGGCAGCATCGGCCGGGCGCCGCCATGCGGGGCCACCTGCCGCCATGTCGCGCGATTGCCGCCGCCGATGGTGATGGTGAGGAACCCCGCCTCAGCCGCCCTGTCGGCAAAGGCACCATGGCGGCCGGTATGCCCGACATCGTGGATGCTGACCGCGGCAATGCCTGTGTCCCCGGCCAGTGCCATGACCTGATCAAACGCCATCCGCATCACCGGAATACCGATCCCGCCATGGCCGCTGACCTGCCATATCCCGGCATCGGTCCTGAGCAATTCGGCGGTTGCCGATGGTGTCATGTAGCCTGACTGGAACTGGCTTGCGTATTGCAGAATCCGCATCACGCCATGGCTTTCGATACCGTGCAGGCTGGTTTCGGTGAGGTGACTGGCCACCTCCTCCGCCGTCATGGCATCGCATCCGATCGCGCTCAGGATAGCGCGGATGATATCATGCGCCTGCTGCTGCGGGATCTGAAGCCGCTTGCCCCTGTAATCCAGCTTGGAGTGGTGATCAGGTATCGTATCCAGCGTCATCTCCCCCCTATAATCTCCCCCTGTCTTGTGCTTTGTCCTGTGGGTTGTTCAGGCCACGGGTTCAGGCGAACGGGTCAGGCTGGTCCGGGTTGGTGGACAGCCAGACCGATTTCGTTTGCAGAAAACACCGCATGCCTTCCCAGCCGTTTTCGCGGCCATACCCGGATTGCTTGAACCCGCCCACCGGGCTTTGCGCCGCGGCATTGAAATAATTGTTGATATAGACCGTGCCGGCATCAATCCGGGCGGCCATCCGCATGGCCCTCGCCACATCCCGGGACCACACGCCAGCGGCCAGCCCAAAGATAGTGTCATTGGCCTTGGTGATCGCCTCATCCTCATCGTCCCAGGCCTCGGTTGAGGCGACAGGCCCGAACACTTCATGCTGGGCCAGATCAGCGCTGTTGGGGACATTGGCAAAGATTGTCGGGCCGATATAGTAGCCTTCATCGCGGCAGGCGGAACGGCCATCGAGCCTCAAATCATGGCCGGCCTCAACCGCCGCCGCGATCCGTGACAGCACGGTGTCATAATGCGGTTTGTTCGCCATTGGCCCGATCCGGGTTGACGGATCATCAGGGGGGCCGACCCTGGCCTTGCTGACAACCTTGACCAGCCGGTCCGTGAACTCATCAATGATCGAACGGTGGACCAGCAGTCTTGAGCCGGAAATACAGCTCTGCCCACCGGCGGGGAAAATCCCTGATGCCGCGCCATGAACCGCCAGATCAAGATCAGCATCAGGCAGGATGATCTGGGGGGATTTGCCGCCCAGTTCCATGACGATGGGCTTGACCTGCCTTGCCGCTATTGCCGCCGCTGCCTTGCCGCCATTGGTGCCGCCCGTGAACGATACCATCCGCACATCAGGATGATCGATCAGCGGCGCGCCGGTGGTCGGCCCGTACCCGGTCACGACATTCAGCACACCGGGGGGCAGATCAGCCTCAAGCAACACGTCCATCAGCTCAAGCGTTGAGGCGCTGGATTGCTCGGACGGTTTCATCACCACGGTGTTGCCCGCCGCCAGGCACGGCGCGAGTTTCCAGATCAGTGTCCCGAGGGGGGAATTCCACGGCAGGATCTGCGCCACCACGCCAAACGGCTCCCACGTCATGTAATTATGGATATCGGGGGCCTCGGCCGGGATCACGCTTCCTTCAAATTTATCGCACATACCGGCGTAGTAATGCCAGCTGTCCACCAGCCATGCCCCGGGCTGGAGCGCTGGATTGATCTGGCCGGGCAGTTTGCCGTTATCACGGGTTTCGATGGAACCGAGCCTGTCGGCATGGGTTGAGATCACATCCCCGATGCGGCGCATGATCCGGCTACGTTCGGCAGGGTGCATCCGGCCCCATCCGCCCTCATCAAACGCTGTTCTGGCGGCGGTGACCGCACGATTGATATCGCCCTCACGGCAATCGGGGATACGCGCCCAGACCTGGCCGGTTGCAGGGTTTTCGCTGTCAATCCACTGATCATCAATCGGATCGTGAAACTGGTTATCAGCAAAATACTGAAAGGTTCTGATATCGGTCATTGGTCACGGCCCCTTGCGATCAGGTTAACCCCATGTTGAGAGCATATTGATTGAAGTGATACCGGTTGACGGTAAATGATGATCATGATGCTGCATCCCCATCATGACCGGAAGGATATTCGGCTGGCAAGGGCGCATGACCCAGCATCATGTCAGCAGCCTTTTCAGCCATCGCCACCACCGTGGCATAGAGGTTACCCGTAATCTGTGTCGGCATGGCCGCCGCATCACAGACCCGCAGGCCCTCGGTGCCGCGGACGCGCAGCTGATCATCGAGAACCGCCATCGGGTCATGGTCGCCCCCCATGCGGGCGGTTGAACACGGATGATGGCCGGTGTACCCCGTCTCCCGGATCGCGTGGATGATCCCGGCATCGGTTCTGGCATTGGCCCAGGCCCCGATTTCACCATCAACATATTGGGCGATGGGCGGCTGTGCCATGACCTCACGCATGGCCTTGACACCCTGCACCAGTTCATCCACATCACCCGGATCAGACAGGTAATTCGGATCAATCAGGGGATAGACCACAGGATCAGCGCTCGCCAGCCTGACCGTGCCGCGTGACCGGGGCCGTTCCTGATTGATATCGATCTGGACCCCGGGGCGGGCAACCTTTCGGCCCCGCACCAGGAGTTTCCTGCCAAGCCGGTCAAGCAGGGGGGCCTTTTCCTCACTGCCGCTGCCAAGGTTTTCATCAATGATCATCGGTGTCATGTAAACCTCAAGTTCAGGCAGGGCCGGGTCTTCGATGGCATGAAACAGCACCGTTGAAAACAGCGACCCGCCCCCCGGGCCTGATCCGTTCATCAGCCATTTGCCCATCAGCATGGCGGCCTGATCCAGCCGCTGATAGCGGGCCGGGCTCAAATCCATTCTTTTCGATGTGTATTGCATCGATACATCGACATGATCGGCCAGGTCCTCACCCACCCCGGGCAGATCGACAACCGGCGTGATGCCGTGGCTGGCCAGATGATCAGCAGGCCCGATCCCGGACAGCATCAACAGATGCGGCGTGGCGAAAGCACCCTGGCAGACAATCACCTCACGATCAGCGTAAAAGGCCTCCCCCGTCACAGTTTCAACCCCGGTGGCACGGTTGCCATCCATCAGGATACGGGCAATCTGGCTGTTGGTCCTGATGGAAAGGTTCGGCGGCGGTGATTTGAGATAGGCAATCGCCGAGGATTGCCGGACCCCGCGTGAAATGGTGCTGTCCACCCGGGCCACACCAGCTCGCCTGACACCATTGAAATCATCAATTTCCTGATGGCCAGCGGCAACAGCCGCATCTATAAAGGCACGGTCCATGATGCCAAAATTCCGGGCTGGCTCAATCCTGAGCGGGCCATCATTGCCGTGAAAATCATCCCTGCGATCACGCGCCCCCTCGGCCTTCCTGAAATAGGGCAACAGGTCATTATAGCCCCATCCCGCCAGCCCCATCTGTCGCCAGCCCTCATAATCGGAGGGGATGCCGCGCATGTAGATCATGCCGTTGACAATAGAGGAACCGCCAAGGGCCTTGCCCCGGGCAAAGTAAATCTGACGACCATTCATGCCTTCCTGCGGGGTTGAGGTATAGCCCCAGTCAAGGCGCGGATTGCCGAAAACAAACCCGTTTCCGGCAGGCATGCGGATAAAGAGATCACGCCCCCTGCCCCCGGCCTCAATAATCATGACCGAGGTATCGGGGTCCTCCGCCAGCCGCGCCGCCAGCGCGCATCCGGCCGAACCGCCACCGGCAATAATGTAATCAACGCGCCTGGTCATCGGCCCAGCCCTCCCCATCCATTCCCCTTCACATTCATTCTTTGTATAATCGCGTCGGTCATCTCGGCTGACCGGGCTTCACCCCCCAGATCAGGGGTGGTGATGCCATCAGCCAGCGTCTGCATGACAGCATCCTCGATCATCCGGCACATCTCAGGGCGGCCAAACCCGTAGGACAGCATCATCCCAACAGAGAGGATCATGCCCACCGGGTTGGCGATACCCTGCCCCGCAATATCAGGGGCGGAACCGGACGTGCTTTCAAAAATGCCAAAGACAGGCCCATCATCGGGGGAGGCAGCAAGACAGGCTGAGGGCAGCATCCCCAGCGATCCGGCATAGGATGCGGTCAGGTCACTGAACACATCCCCCAGCTGGTTGCAGCACAGCACCACATCGAAATCACCGGGCCGCATCATCAGCTGATAGCCGCAATGATCCGCCAGCATGTGATCGCATGTCACATCGGGGTAATCGCGGGCAACCTCGCTGACGATGCGCCGCCATAGCTTATAGCTTTCCATGACATTGGATTTATCGCAGCTGACAACATGCCCCCGGCGTTGACGGGCAAGCTCAAACCCGCCACGGGCAAAGCGCCTGACCTCAGCCTCATCATAGGCGGTCATATCATAGCCTTGCTGCTTGCCGTCAACACAGCGTTGCCCCCGTTCGGTTGCAAACATGGCACCGCCGCACATCTCCCGCAGGATCATGACATCGGCGCCCCTGATAACCTCATCCCGGAAGGGGGTATGCGTGATCAGCGGGTCCCAGGCACGGGCCGGACGCAGCCCCAGATAGGTCTGGAGATGATGCCTCAGGTACATCAGCCCGTCCTGGCATTCAGCCCCGCCATCAAGCCGGATATCATCCCATGCAGGCCCGCCCACCGCGCCGACAAGCACAGCATCAGCCGATCGTGCCTTTTCCAGCACGGCATCAGTGCAGAAAACCCCGTGCGCGTCATACGATGCACCGTGGAGCAGATCGTGATCAATCTCAAATTCAAGATCCATGAGGGGGGAGACAGCGGCAAGAACCCTCAACCCCTCGTTGAGGATTTCAGGGCCGATCCCATCACCGCCAAGCGCAAGTATCTTTGCCATACTTCCATCCCCACGATGCCGAAAGCCAATACCATGTAAAGGCTGTAATCAGTGAACCCCGGCCTGCTCCCGGCGATCATTGACCACGGTTATCCTGTTCATCAGGCGGTAATGCGGCATGTAATCCGCCACCGCGTAATGCATCGTCACCCTGTTGTCCCACATCACCATGTCATTGGCCCGCCAGCGCCACCGCACCTGATCCTCGGGTTTGTTCATGTGATTGGCCAGCATGGTCTTGAGGGCGTTGGATTCGTTCGTGGTCATGCCAGCGATATGGGTAACAAAGCTCTCATTGAAATTGAGGAATTTTCGTCCTGTGACCGGGTGCGTGCTGATCAGCGGCTGGACCGAATGGCCAAACCGGCTGACCGCCTGGTTGAGCCGCACTTCACCCGGCTCATTGCCTTTGGTTCCGGCAAAATCATTCCTGAAATCACCCAGATCATGGATCGCATCAATGCCTTCGAGGTCGTTTTTCATGCCCTCGGGCAACCGGTCATAGGCGGCATAACAGCTCGACCAGAGGGTATCACCACCCACCGGCGGAATTTCACGCGCGATCAGCACCGAGGCAAAAGGCCGATGCTGTTTAAATGTCAGGTCGGTGTGCCAGCTGTTGGTATCGGGCGGGTTGTCGGCGTTGTTTTCCAGCCGGACAATGCGATCAAATCCGTCAACATGGGGGTAATGGACATGCGGTTCATCCAGCTGGCCGAATTGCCCGGCAAAATCCATATGCGCCTCAGGGGCGATTTCGGTATCACGGAAAAAAATCACCAGATGATCAATCAGGGCCTGATAGATCGCATCATGGGTTTCGGCTGAGAGCGGCCGGGAAAAATCAACACCCGAAATCTCGGCACCGATAACCGGCGTGCATTGCTGAATTTCCATAACCCGAACCTCCCCAACTACACTTTAATTGGCAGCACTGATACTGACCCTGGATACCCCGGCCCCGAAGCATAAGGGGGGCTGGATAGGCAAATGATCATGGATATAGTGACGAAGGGCGGTATCACCTGCAAGCGAAATTGAGGCATGATGCAGCATCACCCCGCATCATGCCCTGTTATGCCTGTTTTACCGGTTGGTAATGGTGAACGAACCTGAAAACGGACCGCTGCCAAACCCGTCGGGGATGTTGTTTGGCGAGGAGTCATCAAAAAACTGTATCCCGTAATCCGTCAGGATGAAGTTGTACTGAAACCCGATCGTGTCTTCGGTGATTGTGAACGGATTATCGAGGTTCATGACACCGACAAGCCTGGTGGTGTTGGTGCAGACATAATTGCCTGATGACAGGGTGCGGTCGTCTTCATCAGGCCGGGTGAGTGATGCGTTTGTCAGGAACGCACTGATGGTCCCGACCCCGCTGATGGGTGCATCCATGTAGCCTGAAACGCATTTCGGCCCACCGAAATTCAGCAGGTTGTCCGTGTAACTGGCGGCACTGCCGGATGTTGTTGTTACACCCCCTGAACCATCGCTGTAATAGGTCACGCTGTTTGAGGTGAAGGAGCCATCCACAACAAACGTGATCCCCATCACCATATAGGGGTATTTATAGGTGCCGGCTTCAGGGCGTGAGCTGGTTCCTTCCATTTCAACGGTTGTCCCGATGGACGCACCGTAATCATTGGTGAAACCGGATGAGTTTTCAAACACCGTGTTGCAGCTTGACTTGTCCATCGCGGTGTTGGTGCCTGCGTTGAACGGGTCGCTGGTGCAAACACCCATTTCATAAATGGTAACGGTGTATTGGCTGGGTGTGGCACGGCAGCTTGAACCCGAGGTCATCATGGGCGCGGATGCACTGCATGCATCACCGTCATCAGCATTTGTTTTTAAGACAGCGGCATCAGCGTGATTGAAACCGAGGATAAATACGGTCAGGAAAACAGAAAGAAGAATGCGCATCTTATACCCCTCCGGCGGATGTGGAGAATTCGGTTTCATAAACGATTTCATTGCTGCGCCTCACTTCATCCAGAAGATGCGGGCGCATTGATTTTGACTCGAACATTTCGGATGAGATGAAACGGCTCCGTTCCGCGCTCTTGCCATCATCACCGAAACGGTAGTTGTAGGACAGCTTGATGAAATTCTCACTATCGGTGCTGCCATCAAAATCCTTCACACCAGCCTCAACCGTGATGTGATTGCTGAGCAGTTGCGACAGCTCCATGCTGTAGGTGTAGCCCTTGATCTTGGATACACCCTTCCATTCCCAGTTTTTGATGAACACCTTCGCGCTCGGGATGTAGGGGACCTGGCCACCGAGTTCGATTTCATGGCCATCCATGACACGTTCATTCTTGCCGTTCTTGCCGGATTTCCACCCCGACAGGCGGAAATACTTGTTGGCGGTCAGCTCAATGGCGGAACGCTTGACCTCAACCCCCAGGCTGGCGCGCTGATGCCCGTAATCAGGGGCATAATCAACAAAGGCATTGGCACCGTAGATGGTGCTTTCGTCCTCGGTAATATAGCGGCGACCCATACCGAGATTGACGGTTGAACGCTTTGGCTTGACCATGAGGGACGACTGAATGAAATCGGTCTTGTATTTCGTATCAGTGCCAAGGCGGGACACATTCAGGATACTGCCGCTGGTGTCTTCATTATCCTGGGCGCTGATGGAAACCTTGGTTCTGGAACCCTCACCGGTCAGCGTTTCGGACAAGGTCTGGGAAATCGCCTCGGATGCTTTCGAGTACATCGTGCTGATGGTGGACTGTTCAGCATTATCCGAGTTTTCGGCAGCGGTTTTCACGGTTTCGGCAACCGTTTCCGCGGCCTGTTTCATCGACGCTTCATCAGTGGTGCTGAAATAGCCCTGAACATAGGAACACCCCCCGATTGACAACGTGGTGGACATGACCAAAGGAACAACAAAATGTTTCAAGACAGCCTCCGGGGAAAGAATTGTTCATATTTGTATAGGGCTGTATATTAATCTTTTCTTATATAATCGCAAGGTTTGTTCCAGCATAAATCAGCATTGCATTATCAGCCGCTGACCGGATCTGATGCCGGGCTGGTTCGACGGCAATTTTACCATCACTGTATCAGGCCCCCTTATAAGGTCAGGGACTGGCCTTGCCCTGATCAAGACGTTATGCTCACCCCTGAACGATGTTGACTTCAGGTTCCAGGGAGCGCAGGCCATGTTGACCAAAGGTGATGATCATCCATCAGCAGAACCCTCAACCAGCGGTGAGGCGGGCCGCCGACTGAGGGGCCAGCGTATCCTTATCACCGGGGCCGGACGGGGGCTGGGTGCGGTTTTTGCGAGGGCTGTGGCTGATGCGGGTGGCTCGGTTCTGGGCCTTGGCCGAAACCGGGACGTGATGGAAAGCCTGCTGGCTGAATTGCCGCATCATGACGGCGCGGTGCATGAGGCCGTGATCGCTGATGTCACCGACCGTGAAGGCCTGATGTCCGCACTGGAAGGGCGCAGCATCACCGGCGTGATCAACAATGCCGGGGTGGCGATGAGCGACCCCCTCCACACCAGTGATGAGGATGAAACCCGCAACCTGATTGAGGTCAACATACTGGCCGCGCTCTGGGTCCTGCAAGCGGCGACCCCTTCGCTTGAGGCCGGGGGCGGCGGCGTTGTGGTGAACATTGCCTCAACCCTCGGGCATCGTCCTCTGCCCCGAACGGGAGCCTATGCCGCCAGCAAGGCCGCGCTGATCCAGATGACGCGCAGTGCCGCCATTGAGCTGGGGGCAAAGAACATCAGGGTGAATGCGCTTGCCCCCGGTTACATCAAAACCGATATCAACCGCGAATTTCTGGAAAGCCCGGCGGGGGAAAAGCTGATCCGGCGTACAGCGCTTGGCCGCATTGCCGATGCCGCTGAACTGATCCCGCCCCTGATGCTGCTGCTTGATCCGGCCAATTCCTACATGACCGGCTCAATACTGACGGTTGATGGCGGGATGAGCGCAAGCCTTTAGGCAAAACCGGGTCAGGGTAAAACTGGATCAGGCAACCTGAATGCCCCGGGTCCAGACCCCGCGCACCACTGCCATGCCATCGATGACCGCAAAGCGGAGCAGATCAGGCCGCTTGCCGGGGGTCAGGCCGCCCCGATCATCAAGCCCGGTGGCCCGGGCAGGGTGTGAGGTGACGGTTGCCATGCCCTCAGCAATACTGCCCCAGCGTTGGCCGAGATTGACTGCGGCCATCAGCAGGGATGACGGGATATAATCCGATGACAACACATCAAGCAGCCCGGCATCCGCCAGTTCGGCCGCCGCGATATTGCCTGAATGCGATCCGCCGCGAATGATATTGGGCGCG
>NTKX01000006.1 GCA_002457135.1 SAR116 cluster bacterium MED-G04 | reverse complement strand
TGTGCTGGATGAACCATCCATCGGGCTGCATCAACGTGATAATGACCGCCTGTTGCAGACCCTGAAACGCCTGCGTGACCTCGGCAACACCGTGCTGGTGGTCGAGCATGACGAGGAAGCCATCCTTTCCGCCGATTACGTTATCGACATGGGGCCGGGGGCCGGTGTTCATGGTGGGCTGGTGGTGGCTGAGGGCAAACCGGCCCAGATTCTCGGGCAGGACAAATCCCTCACCGGGCAGTATCTGTCGGGCAAAAAGGAAATCGCCATCCCGGCCAGCCGCCGCAAATTCAATAAGGACAGGTCGATCAAGGTATTCGGGGCCAGTGGCAACAACCTGCAATCGGTTGATGCCGAATTCCCCGTTGGCCTGATGACCTGCGTGACAGGGGTTTCAGGATCGGGGAAATCCACGCTGGTCCTTGAAACGCTCTGGAAAACGATGGCACGCCGTCTCAACAACGCCCGTGAAGTCCCTGCCCCGCTTGATAAAATTGAAGGTCTGCATCTGCTCGACAAGGTTGTGGATATCGATCAGTCACCGATTGGCCGGACACCGCGATCCAACCCGGCGACCTATACCGGTGCCTTTACCCCGATCAGGGAATGGTTTGCCTCCATGCCCGAATCGAAAACCCGTGGCTATGCCCCGGGGCGGTTCAGTTTCAACGTCAAGGGCGGCCGATGTGAGGCCTGTCAGGGTGACGGGCTGATCAAGATCGAAATGCACTTCCTGCCTGATGTTTATGTGACCTGCGATACCTGCAAGGGCAAACGCTACAATCGCGAGACGCTGGAAATCACCTGGCGCGGCAAATCCATTGCCGATGTGCTGGACATGACGATTGAGGACGGGCTGGAGTTTTTCAAGGCTGTGCCAACGGTGCGCGAAAAGCTGGAAACGATGCGGCGCGTTGGCCTCGGCTATATCCGCATTGGCCAGCAGGCAACCACCCTGTCGGGGGGTGAGGCCCAGCGCATCAAGCTGTCAAAGGAATTGTCACGACGGGCGACCGGGCGAACCGTCTATATCCTCGATGAGCCGACAACCGGGCTTCATTTTGAGGATATCCGAAAACTGCTCGAAGTCTTGCAGGAACTGGTGGAAAGCGGCAATACCGTGATCGTCATTGAACACAATCTGGACGTTATCAAGACCGCCGACTGGATCATTGATATCGGGCCTGAGGGCGGGGATGGCGGCGGCCTGATCATTGCCCATGGCACGCCTGAGGATATCTGCGCCAATCCATCATCCATCACCGGCGAATACCTCTCCATGGTCATGAACCGTCAGGTCAGCCGCAAGGCAGGGGCCGCCGAATAATGGCTGATCAGACGCTCCACGTCATTGGCGGCGGCATGGCCGGGTGCGAGGCTGCATGGCAGGCCGCCAATCGCGGGGTCAGGGTCGTGATCCATGAAATGCGCCCTCACCGCAAGACCGATGCCCATAAAACCGAGGGGCTGGCCGAGCTTGTCTGCTCCAACTCCTTCCGGTCGGATGATGCCACCGGTAACGCGGTTGGCGTTTTGCATGCCGAAATGCGGATGCTGTCGTCGATTATTCTCGGCTGTGGTGATGAAACCGCTGTCCCTGCTGGCGGGGCGCTGGCGGTTGATCGTGACCAGTTTTCCGCTGCCGTGGAAGAACGGATCAAATCCCACCCCATGATCACCGTGGAACGCGGTGAGGTGGACAGCATCCCGCCCGAGGAATGGGAGCAGGTGATTATCGCCACCGGCCCCCTCACCTCCACCAGCCTGGGTGAGGCTATTCGCGGGCTGACGGGTGAAGATGATCTTGCCTTTTTCGATGCGATTGCACCGATTGTCCATACCGAGAGTATCAACATGGATATCGCGTGGTTCCAGTCCCGCTACGACAAGGGCGATGGCAAGGATTACATCAACTGCCCGCTTGATCGTGACCAGTACCACGCGCTGATTGACGCAATGCTGGCGGCGGAAAAGATGGATTTCCATGAATGGGAGTCCAACACCCCCTATTTCGAAGGCTGCATGCCGATTGAGGTGATGGCAGAACGCGGCATTGATACCCCGCGTTTCGGCCCCATGAAACCCGTCGGGCTGAACAACCCGCGTGATGGCTCGCGCCCCCATGCGGTGGTTCAGCTCAGGCAGGATAACGCACTTGGTACGCTCTATAACATGGTCGGGTTCCAGACCAAGATGCGCTATGGCCCCCAGGTTGATGTGTTCCGCATGATCCCGGGGCTGGAGAATGCGGCTTTCGCCCGTCTTGGCGGGTTGCATCGCAACACCTTTATCCGGTCCCCCAAACTGCTGGATGGCAGCCTGCGGCTCAAGGTCATGCCGCGGCTGCGTTTTGCCGGTCAGATGACCGGGGTTGAAGGCTATGTCGAATCCGCCGCTATCGGCCTGATGGCCGGGCGCATGGCCGCCGCTGATCTGCTGGGTGAGAAATTCACGCCGCCTCCACTGGAAACCGCCCATGGTGCGCTGCTTTCGCATATCACCGGCGGCGCCAACAGCGAAACCTTCCAGCCCATGAACGTCAATTTCGGGTTGTTCCCCGAACTGATCCTGCCTGATCCTGTCCCTGATCCGGTGACAGGCCGCAAGCCGCGCAAACCCAAGGGGCGTGATCGCAAGGCCCTGGTCGCGCAACGTGCCCTTGATGCCATGCAGGGTTATGCTGATCTGGGATGGGCTATAATCTGATCGCGGCCAGCATCATCTGCACGGCCAGCAACGGATGCTTTTCAGGATAATCGAGGCGGGATGGTTTCTGGCAGCACCAGGCGATGAGATCTAGGCTCGGGTGACCTGATCGGATACCAGCCTCACCTGTCTTATCTTTCCCACCCTTTCCTTTCAGGGCCTGATCAAGCCCTTTCAGGATATCCTCAATCACCATGACATCGCATGCTGTCACATCGGCCAGCAATGCTGCGATCAGGCCATGCGGCGAGATTGGCCGGCCCTGTTCCATGGTGCCTTCAACCATGATCCCGATACCGGCGGCAACGGGTTCAGCCAGACCGTGTTCAACGAAATAATCCGCCATGGGCACGCCCTCGGTGCGGCCAGTTTCCAGCGCATCACGCCACCACGCCAGCCGGGTTGCCGTCAGGATCACCTCGGATGCCAGGGTAGCCCGCCTCAATTCCAGCCACAGCAACAGGAAAACAGCCAGCGTGTCTCGCCGGGATTTTGGGGCAAAACCGATGGTCAGGCCAAGGGCTGGCAGCTCCCGCCGCAGCAGATCAAGCGGGGCGAAAGGCTTACTGGTGGTTTTCCCGGTCATGAATTGTTTTCGAGGGCTTCTTTCTGCCCGAGCGGGATTGCGGCCAGCGCAACCCTTCTGCCCTCGCTCAACAGCAGGTTCCAGGTCCGGCAGATGGCCGGGGTGGACTGAACCTCCAGCGGGATACCGGCACCTGTCATGGCCATGCGCAATTTGGCAAAGGGATGGTTCATCTGCTCACCCACGCCAAGCAGGATCAGATCAGGCCTTTGCGGACTTTCCAGGAGGATGGTGAAATCCGTCACCGTCAGTGCCTCCGGGTCATTCACTGGCCATGACTGGATTGAAAACCCCTCACCTTCCTCACCATTGATCAGTACCGATCCGGGGTGGAAATCATCACCGATGGTGAAACCGCCCTGATCATAATCACGGATCAGCGGGGAGGTGTTGGGCTGGCCGTTCATGCCTGCTCATATTCCGGTGTCGGGGTATCCTCATCGTCATCAATCGGGGTCAGGTCAAAGAACAGCAATGCCGAAACCGCAACAAAGATGGATGAATAGGTCCCGATCAGCACGCCCCAGATCATCGCCAGCGCGAAATCAGCCAGGACAGCCCCGCCGAAAAGGAAGATGGAGACCAGCGCAATCAGCGTGGTCAATGAGGTCATGATCGTCCGGCTGAGCGTTTCATTGAGCGACAGGGACAGGATATCGGGGATTGACCAGGATTTGTATTTGCGCAGGTTATCGCGCACCCGGTCAAACACCACCACGGTATCGTTGATCGAATACCCGGCAATCGTCAGAAGCGCGGCAACAGTGGAAAGGTTGAATTCCAGCCCGGTGATGGCAAACAGCCCGATGGTGGTGATCACATCATGCGTCAGCGCCACCACGGCACTGGCGGCAAAGGGCCATTCAAAACGGAACCAGATATAGATTAGGATAGCGGCCAGCGCGGCCAGAACCGCAATCGCCGCCTGATTGCGCAGCTCACCCCCGACCACCGCGCCGACAAATTCGGTCCGGCGAATATCGTATTCGGCCCCGATGGCATCACTCACCAGCCTGATGGCAGCCTTATCGGTATCGCTGAGCTTTTCACTGGCCTTGAGCGACTGCGACTGAACACGGATCAGCACATCGGTTTCAACACCGAATTCCTGCAACGAAACATCACCCAGATCAAGCTGGGACAGCGTTGTTCTAAGGCCGTTGATATCAGCCACACCGTCCTTGGCCCTGACCTCAATCAGGAAGCCGCCGCGAAAATCAATGCCGGTATTCAGCCCCATGCCAAGGAAGGAGCCAATGGACCCCAGCACCAGAATGACGGAGAAAACCAGACCGGCCATCCGGAAACGCAGGAACGGGATCGCCGTATTGGCAGGAACGATCTTGAGCAATGGAAGCATCGACATTCCCCCCTAAAGGACCAGCTGTTTCGGGCGGCTGAAATTAATCCACAGGGATACCATCATCCGCGTCACCAGAATGGCGGTGAACATCGACGTGATGACCCCCAGCCCCAGCGTCACCGAAAAGCCCTTGATCGGCCCGGAACCCAGCAGGTAGAGAAACAGCACCGCAAACAGCGTTGTCAGGTTGGCATCAACGATGGTGGTGGTGGCCTGTGAAAAACCGGCGGTCACCGATTTGACTGTGGTGCGGCCCTTTTTCAGTTCTTCCCTGATGCGTTCAAAGATCAGCACATTGGCATCAACCGCCATGCCCATGGTCAGCACGATCCCGGCAATCCCGGGCAGGGTCAGCGTTGCCTGCAACAGCGAAAGCGAGGCAATGATCATGACCATGTTAAAGGCAAGCGCAATGGTCGCAATCACCCCGTAAACCCCGTAACTCGCCACCACGAAGATAACGACACCGATCATCCCGATGACCGCTGCAATTTTACCGGCGGCGATACTGTCACTGCCAAGGCCGGGGCCGACCGAGCGTTCCTCCAGCACATTGAGCGGTGCGGGCAAGGCACCAGCGCGGAGGAGAAGCGACAGCTCATCGGTTTCCTCAATACTGAAATTGCCTGAAATCTGGCCATTGGAGAAAATCTGCCCCCGGATAACCGGGGCCGAGATCACCTTGTCATCCAGCACGATGGCGAAAGGACGGCCGATATTCTGCCCCGTAACCTTGCCGAAGCGGGCGCCGCCTGTTGAATTGAGCGTGAAATTGACCACCGGGTCATTGTTCTGGCCAAACCCGGGGCGGGCATCATCCAGCATGTCACCGGAGATCAGCACACGCTTGCGGAGCAGGTAGAGCTCACCACTGCCATCGGAGGCAGGCAATATTTCCGATCCCGGGGGTATCCGGCCAGAGGACTGGGCCTCAAGCGCGGAACGGCTGGTATCAACCAGCTGGAAACCCAGCCTTGCCGTACGGCCGAGCAATCGCTTGATCGCCTCAGGATCATCAACACCGGGCAACTGGATCAGGATACGGTCACTGCCCTGACGCTGAATAATTGGCTCTTTCGTGCCGGTTTCATCAATCCGGTTGCGGACAATCTCAATCGCCTGGCCCACTGTCGCCGTGGTCAGGCGGCTGATGCCGTCACTGGTAAAGGCCAGGGTGAACCTGTTTTCGGTGCGATCAATTTCAATGTCGTTGCCGACCAGCGTGGCCAGGATCTGGTTTGCCGCTTCGGTATCGTCAGCCTTGCGCAGGTTGAACATGACGGCTTCGGTGGTTGCTTCCAGACCGGTGATCCCGATGCGTGACTGGCGCATTTCGGTACGGATAGCCTCAGCCGTATTCTCAAGCCGTTCCTCAATCACCGCGTCCATATCAACGCTGAGCAGCAGGTAGGAGCCGCCTTGCAGATCAAGGCCAAGGTTGATGCGGTATTCCGGCAAAAACCCCTGGTCTTCGTCAAACAGGTTGGGGAAGGCGAAGATGGCGGCCGTGACAAACACAAGCCCCACCAACATCGATTTCCATTTTTCAAATACAATCATGGCGTTGGAAGCATGCTTTGAGATTGTTTATCAAGGCGATTGATTACTATTTCTTCTTCTTTTCGGGTGCTGATGGCTTCATTGCGTTGCCATCCTTGTCACGCACTTCCGAGATGGTGGCCCGCACAACCTCAACCGAGACACCGGAAGCGATTTCAACCTCAACGGTTTCACTGCCTTCAGCGGCTTTCGTGACCTTGCCCCGGATACCGCCGGATGTTGTGACAATGTCACCACGCTTCATGCTTTCAACCAGCTGTCGGTGTTCCTTGGCGCGTTTCTGCTGAGGACGGATCAGGAGGAAGTAAAAAACCACAAAGATCAGAATGAAGGGAAACAGCTGCCCGAGGATACCGGGGCCAGCCGCACCGGCTGCCTGAGCGTAGGCCGGGGAAATGATCATGGATGCAATCTCCGAATGGAATTAGGTTGAGGAAAGATACTACTCTGTTACGACCCTGCGCAACGATAAAGCATCGCCATTGTTGAAGTTTTTCGCTACGCTCCTCACCGCGACTGTACTGACATAGAGGGATTAAGGCCATGACCAAAGGGCTGGAAAACACCACCGCGATCACCCCGCTGCTGGAACGCATTGCAACAGCCCTTGAAACGCTGGTGGCGGAAAAGCAGCCTTCGCCTCCCTCCCCTCAATGCATGGCCTTTGTCTGGCAGGCGGCATCGCTCAGCTTTCAGCCGGTCAGGCAAGTCAACCGGATCCCGCTTCACCTGCTCCGCGGCATTGACAGCCAGCAGGATCAGCTGATGGAAAATACCCGCCGTTTTGCCAGCGGGCTTTCCGCCAATAATGCGCTGCTCTGGGGCGCTCGCGGGACCGGCAAGTCATCCCTTGTGAAAGCCGTTCATGCCGCTGTCAGCAACGATCAGCCGCTGGTGCTGGTGGAAATTCACCGGGAGGATATCACCACCCTGCCCCATCTGCTGCATGCATTGCAGGGCGATGATCGGCGTTTTATCCTGTTCTGTGATGATCTGGCCTTTGAAAGCGGCGAAAGCACCTACAAGTCGCTCAAGGCCATTCTCGAAGGCGGGGTTGAGGGCAGGCCTGAAAACGTGCTGTTTTACGCCACCTCAAACCGGCGGCACCTGATGGCACGGGATATGATCGAAAACGAACGTTCCACCGCCATCAATCCATCCGAGGCGGTTGAAGAAAAAGTCTCGCTCTCGGACCGTTTCGGCCTCTGGCTGGGTTTCCACAGTATTGGCCAGGATACCTACCTCACCATGATCAACGCCTATGCTGATGCCATTGGCCTCAGCCCCGGGGATGACCGCGCCCAACTGGAACGCGACAGCCTCGAATGGTCGGTGACGCGGGGCAGCCGGTCAGGCCGCGTGGCATGGCAATTCATCGTTGATGCCGCGGGTCAGGCCAATATCAAAATCAGGATGGATGACTAGAGGGAATCAATCTCAGGACAGGTAATCTTCGGGATTGACGGGCTGCCTTGATTTGCGCAGCTCAAAATGCAGCTGCGGGCTATCCACCTTGCCGGACTGGCCAACCGCACCGATGACAGTGCCTTTCTTGATGGACTGGCCTTCCTTAACCGAAACCTCACCGAGATGGGCATAGGCCGTGATCCAGCCATCCTGATGCTTGATCAGGACAAGATTGCCAAAGGATTTCAGCCCCGAGCCGACAAACGCCACCTCACCACCCAGCGATGCCCGAACAGGCGCACCCGGCGTGGCGGCAATATTGACCCCGTCATTATGAACCCCCTTGGCGGCAACACCGAACCGTTCAACGATTGATCCGTTGACTGGCCAGGTGAAATCCGATGCGGTTTCGGAAAACTTCACGTCCCGGATCGGTGTTTTGGGTTTGACCGCTTTCCTGCCGATGCCGGACCCCGAAGCCCCCGATGATTTGAACGCTGATGCATCCAGTGAGGAATAATCCAGCTTGCGCGGGATGGCGATTTCCATGCCGGGGCGCAGGCTGTAGGGCGGTTCAAGCGCATTGAGGGTGATCAGATCAGCCTTGCTGACACGGTAGCGGCGGCTGATGCTGTCGAGCGTATCCCCCTGTCGGACAGGATGCCCCCTCGGCTTGGGGATGGAAATGGTGGTCCGGCCCGTCAGATCATAGGGCGGGGCCAGCTGGTTCGACAGGATGATGCGGCGCGGCGTGACCTGATAACGGTTGGCCACGGTGTAGATGGTATCACCGGGTTCAACCATGATGATGCCATCAGGCGGCACATCGCGCACAGCCTCACGCTGAGGGGTATCCCGCAGGGGCAGAAGCGCACGTTCCTTCCCCATTGAGCATCCCATCAGCACCATGGCCGATATCAGCAGTAGCAGAATTCTCATCGTACCCGGTTCCCGGAATTCATGATCGACAGCGACAGAAACACATTATCTTGTGTTTGAGGAAGGATCAATATCAACATCGGTTATCAGGGGAACAAACCGGACAGGCAGCAGGTCTTCCTCACTGACACGGCCCTTGTCATCAACCCGATACCGCCGGATGACCTGTTCTTTTTTATTGCCATCCCCTTTAATGCTATCCCCTTTAATGCTATTACTGGCTTCCTTATCAACAGGGGCCACCAGTATGCCGCCGGGTTTGAGCTGATCAATCAGGATGCCGGGGCGTTCGGCCGCAGCGCAGGTCAGGAGGATCCGGTCAAACGGGGCGGCTTCAGGCCAGCCAAGCGCGCCATCACCGTATTTGCTGGTCAGGTTGGTGACATTCAGCAGCCCGAGCCGGCGTTCAGCCTCAACCAGCAGGGGGCGCAGGCGTTCTATCGTATAGACACGGCGGGAAAGACAGCTCAGCACAGCCGCCTGATAGCCACTGCCGGTGCCGATTTCCAGTACCCTCTGCCGACCCGACATTTCAAGCGCCTCGGTCATCCGGGCCACCACATAGGGCTGGCTGATGGTCTGGCCGAGGCTGATCGGCAGGGACACATTGTCATAAGCATGTTTTTTGAGCGCTTCGGGCAGAAACAGCTCTCGCGGGACGGTTTCAATCGCCGACAGAACGTTGGTGTCATGGATACCCAGTGACCGCAATTCCATGATCAGCCTGACTTTATTTTCCAGCAGCGCCTGATCAACCATGGCCCTGGATCAGGTGTTCATCCCGCCCAGATCACGCAACAGATGATAGTCCGTCATGTCAATCGAAAGCGGGGTGACCGTGATATAGCCGTCAAAAAGCGCGCCGATATCACTGTCGGGGTCGAGTTTGGATTTCTGGCGTTGCTTGCCGATACGGTAGGTGTTTTCGCCTGAACCCATGATGATCTCATCCGAAACCTTGTGGCTGCCAACCGACACCACCTTGATCCCGCTGATCCCGTCAGCCGGCAGGCTGGGGAAATTCACGTTCATGATGACATGATCAGGCCAGCCGCGCTGCATCAGGGACTGGATAATGGAAACCCCGTGCTGGCGCGATGCATCAAAAACCTCGGGCGTTCCCATCGGCTTGGTTGCATCGTATTTCTGGGACAGGGCAATCGCCGGAATACGGTAGACCGCGGCTTCCCAGGCGGCACCGATCGTCCCCGAACAGGTGATATCATCACTGATATTCATGCCCAGGTTGATCCCGCTCAAGACCAGATCAGGCGGGGTTTCTGCCATCAGGTGATTGACCGCATAGATGACGCAATCCGTTGGCGTGCCATCACAGGTGTAGCGGTTATCGCCAACCCTGGTGGCCCTGATTTCACGTTTGAGGGTAATCGAACGGCCAAATCCCGAACAGTTGCCCTCTGGCGCAACGACCCAGACTTCATCAGCGATTTCACGGGCGATGGCTTCCAGAACCTCTATCCCCATGGCATCAATACCATCATCGTTGGAAATCAAAATCCGGCCAACGCGCCCGTTTTCACCAATTGCCATGCTACTAATCCCTGTTGTCAGCCTGGGGTTTGAGTTCGGTCATCCCGCCCATATAGGATTGCAGGGCCTCGGGAATGGCAACCGAGCCATCCTCACGCTGGTAATTTTCGAGAATGGCTATCATGGTCCGTCCGATGGCCAGCCCCGACCCGTTGAGGGTATGGACAAAGCGGGTGTCCTTTTCGCCCTGCTGACGGAACCGCGCCTTCATGCGGCGGGCCTGAAAGGGGCCGCAGTTCGAGCAGGACGAAATCTCACGGAAAGCGCCCCTGCCCTCATCCTGACCGGGCAGCCAGACTTCGATATCATAGGTCCGCTGGGCCGAAAACCCGGTATCACCGGTGCAGAGCAGCATGACCCGGTAGCTCAGCCCAAGGCGTTGCAGGATCGTCTCGGCGCAGGAGGTCATGCGTTCCAGCTCATCCCCCGATTGGTCAGGATGGGCAATCGACACAAGCTCAACCTTTGAGAATTGATGCTGGCGGATCATCCCCCGGGTATCACGCCCGGCGGCCCCGGCCTCAGCCCGGAAACACGGGGTATAGCCCGTAAACCGCAGGGGCAGGATTGCGCTGTCGAGAATCTCGCCGGAAACGATATTGGTCAGCGGCACCTCGGCGGTCGGGATCAGCCAGCGATCATCGGTGGTGTGGAAAAGATCATCAGCGAATTTCGGCAACTGCCCGGTACCGGCCAGCGCCTCACCCTTGACGAGAGAAGGCGGCAGAATTTCCTCATACCCGAACTCACCGCAATGGGTATCAATCATGAAGGCAGCAAGGGCGCGTTCGAGGCGGGCCAGCCCACCCCTCAACAAAACAAAGCGCGAGCCTGCCATTTTGGCGGCAATGCCGAAATCCATCATGCCGAGACGTTCACCGATATCAACGTGATCACGGGCAGCAAACGGCAGCGGCTTTGCATCACCATGGCGGCGGACTTCAAGATTGGCGTCTTCATCCGCGCCCTGGGGAACATCGCTGTCCAGACTATTGGGCAGGCCCATCAGCATGGCATCGAGTTCTTCAACGAGTGCCTTTTCCTCAACCTCCATGGTGGCCATCTGGTCCTTGATGGATGAAACCTCTTCCATGATGGTGCTGGCATCACCGCCGGATTTCTTGATGGTGCCGATCTCACGAGAGGCATCATTGCGGCGTTGCTGGAGTTCCTGCAATGAGGTGATCAGTTGGCGACGCTTTGTATCGATCTCAAGAATGATTGCCGACTGGGGGTCAATCCCCCGCCGGGAAAGGGCATCATCAAATGCTTTTGCATCCTGCCTGATGGTGCGGATGTCATGCATGGGAAGGCTCCATTCAATTCGGTTTAGTCATCGTCGTCGTAACGATCCTGTTTCACCATGATGCGGGTCGCAATAATCGATAACTCATACAGCACGATAATCGGAACGGCCAGCATCACCTGACTGATCACATCAGGCGGGGTCAGGATCGCTGCCATGACAAAAGACGACAGCACGGCGTATTTGCGTTTATCCGCCAGACCGTCAGCGGTCACCAGCCCGGCCTTGGCCATCAGGAGGATCACCACCGGCAGCTCAAACGACAGCCCAAAGGCAAAGATCAGCCGCATGACAAGACTGAGGTATTCCGAAATCCTTGGCTCAACCTCAATGGAAAGAGCCTGATCACCGCCGCTGATCTGGAACGACAGGAAAAAGTCCCATGCCAGCGGAATGACCAGATAATAGACCATGGCCCCGCCCATGAAAAACAGCACCGGCGTGGCCACAAGAAACGGCATGAACGCCGCCTTTTCGTTTTTATAGAGACCGGGGGCCACAAACCGCCATACCTGGAGCAGGATGACCGGAAAAGAGATAAACAGCGAGGTGAAGAAAGCCACCTTGATCTGCGTGAAGAAAGCCTCATGCAAGGCGGTGAAAATCATCCTGCCGCCCTGTTCCCTCAAAATATCCGCAAGGGGTTTTTGCAGGAACAGATAGACGATATCGGCAATGTTCTGGCTTTCGGCACCAAATGGCCGGACCAGGCAACCGATGAAAAGAATAACAAACACCAGAACACAGACACCCAGCCGATTGCGCAGCTCGGTCAGGTGTTCCAGCAGCGGCATGGTCCCGCCTTGGGTCGTGGGTTCATCCTGGGTGGTCATGATTTCGCCTTGCCTTTGGCGGTTTTACCGGAAGCGGCTGCAACGGATTTCTTTTTGGTGGCTGTTTTCTTGACCGCCTGTTTCGCGGCCTGATCAGTCACGGCTTTCTGGGCCGGGGCCTCGGCTTCCTTTTTGACCGATGATTTCAGGTCATTGCCGGTTGTTTTGAACTGGTCGATGGTTTCGACAATCCCGGACTGCTTTTTGGTATCCTCGAGCGTGTCCTTGATATCTTCAAGATCCTCAATCCGCCCGGAGCGCGCATCATCAAGCGCCTTTTTCACATCACGGAATTCATCCTGATTGGCGACTTCCATCATCGAGGACTGGAATTCATTGGCCATGCCGCGTGCCTTGCCCACTGTCTTGGCAATTGCGCGCAGTACTTTTGGAAGGTCTTTCGGTCCGACGACAAGCACCAGAACGAAGGCAACCACCATGAGTTCTTGCCAGCCGAAATCAAGCATCAGAGCAGTCCCTGCCTGTTACCACCGTCAGGATCAGGCCTAGGCCCGCGCCTTTTTAGCAGCTTTTTTAGTGGCGGTTTTCTTCGCTGCGGTTTTTTTCCTGGCTGAGGCTGAATTGCCAGCCGCTTTTTTAGCCTTCTTTTTCTTCGCCGCGGTTTTTTTGGCAGGGGCCGGGGTTACCTCAGCCTCAATCATTTCGACATCCTCGACTTCAACATCGGCATCAGCGGCATTTTCATCCTTCATGCCTTTTTTGAATTTGCTGAGGCCTTTGCCAAAATCGCCCATGATGCCGGAAATTTTTCCGGGGCGTGCAAAAAGAATAAGAACAACGGCAAGGATAATAACCCATTGCCAAATGCCTGTGATACCCATGGTGTTACTCTCACGGAAAGTTAATTACGGAGTGAATATACCCATATAAGCCTGGCTATCGCAACGCCAGATTGTGATTTTATTGTCATAACGGAAACACAAAGACCTGATCAGGGTCCACCGAAAGAAACACTTTCTCCCCCGGGCTGATCATGTTCAGCCCCGGCACCCTGGCATGGAGGTGAACATCCTCCCCATCCTCGGTCGGCATCGACAGGTGAATGAGGCTGTGACGACCCAATAGCCGCGTTTCCATGACCTCGGCGTTAACGCTGTCGTTTCCATCACTGCCGATGATCAGCGCCTCATGCCGGATCACCAGCGAGGCCGTGCCTGAATAGCCATGATGAACGTTGAAATTGCCCAATGGTGTTCTGAGGCAGCCATCCCTCGCCTGACCGTCAATCCGGTTCACTTCACCAAAAAATTCGGCAACAAAGACCGACTGGGGACGGCAATAAAGATCAATCGGCCGCCCGGCCTGCTGGATATGGCCATCCTTCATGACGTAGATATAATCCGACATGAACATGGCCTCTTCGGAATCGTGGGTGACCATCAGCACCGTTGTTCCGGCTTCCTTGAGGACGTGCAGCATCTCATCACGAATGCGTTCACGCAGGCGGCTGTCAAGGCCTGCATACGGCTCATCGAGCAGCATGATCTTGGGTTTCGGTGCCAAGGCCCGGGCCAGGGCCACCCGTTGCTGCTGCCCGCCGGACAGCATATGCGGCCAGCTTTCGGCATAATTCGTCATATCAACCTGTTCCAGCACCTCACCGAGGCGTTGGCGATTATAGGCGCTATCGGTGCTGACCCCCTCAAGGCTGTAGAGGATATTTTCAGCCACGGTCATATGGGGGAAGAGAGCATAGTCCTGAAACACCAGCCCGACACGGCGTTGTTCCGGCGCGGTGAATGCATCATCCCCGGCGACTTTGTCACTATCAATCCAGACTGACCCTGTGGATGGTTTTTCCAGCCCTGCCGCAATCCTGAGAATGGTGGATTTCCCGCACCCGGACGGGCCCAGCAGGCTGACAACCTTGCCCTCTTCGATATTAAGGCTGATATCATCAATCGAGGGCCAGAGACCGTAATGATGGCTGATCTTGTCAAAACGAAGCATGATCAGCCCTCATCATCACCATCGGCAGGTTCGAAATCAGGGAAACGTTCCTCGAAACCCGGTTCATCATCGCTATCCTCATCAACACCATCATCATCACCAAAATTGCTGTCCAGCAAACCACCAAGGCCATTGCGATCAGAGATGGATGCCCCGCTGCGCAGCAGTCCTGCCTGCTTGAGTTCATCCAGCCCTGGTAAAGAGGCTATATCATCCAGACCGAAATGATCAAGGAAACCGTCAGTCGTTCCCCATGTCAGCGGCTTGCCGGGGGTGCGGCGGCGGCCACGCGGCTTGATCCAGCCCTGTTCCAGCAGCATGTCCATGGTCCCGCTGGAAATCGATACGCCGCGAATTTCCTCAATCTCGGATCGCGTCACGGGCTGGTGATAGGCGATGATCGCCATGGTTTCCAGCGCAGCGCGGGACAATGTCCGTTCAGCCACCTTTTCGATCATCAGCAATGAGGCGATATCAGCCCTGGTGCGAAACGCCCATGCGGTACCGATCTGGCGCAGCTCAATGCCGCTATCCTCACCATAACGGCCAGCAATGCCTTTCATGATATCGTCCAGCACCACGCCTTCGGGCAGATGCTTTTCCAGCGTGCGGGTTGATACCGGCTCCGCTGACGAAAAAATCAGGGCTTCGATGATACGGCCTATCTGAATGCTGCTGGTTCGGGGGGTGTTATCAGCCATGTCCAAGTCCTAAACCTTACTGTTTCTGGCCAGCCAGATCGGCCCGAACGATGTTTCCTGCCTCAGTTTCAGTTCACCATCACGCACCAGCTCCAGCGATGCCGTGAAATGCGAGGCCATGGCAGAACGGTGATCCAGCGGCGTGGCCAGCCCTTCCGGCATGAAAGAAGACAGGGTTGACCAGCCCGGCGATGACCGGAGCAGGCCCGAAAGCCTCTTCACAGCATCTTCAACCGTGTAAAGCCGGGTCTGGGCAATGGTGAGGGTGGAGGCATCCCCGGCTGACGAGATATGGCCATAGGCCCTGAGCAGATCAAACAGCGTTGCCTTGAAACGGGTGGTTGTGCGTGGCGACAACGCCTCAGGCTGGCCATTGGCAAAACGTTCCTGGCCAAGCCTCGGCATGGCCATCAATGCCTTTGCGGCATTTTGCATCGCCTCAAGCCGCATCAGCTGGAATTTCAGCGCATCGGCCATATCCAGCGCTTCTTCCTTTTCATCGGGTTGAGGGTCAGGGATCAGCAGCCTTGATTTGAGGTAAGCCAGCCAGGCCGCCATGACCAGATAATCGGCGGCTATTTCAATATCCAGATCACGCGCATTCTGGATGAACTCAAGGTATTGTTCGGCCAGTGGCAGGATGGAGAGTTTCGCAAGATCGACCTTCTGGTCGCGGGCCAGCATCAGGAGCAGGTCAATCGGGCCTTCAAACCCGTCAAGGATCACAAACAGCGAAAGCTGGCCATCATCCCGGCCAAGGGGACGTTCCGATGGTTGCAGAAAATCGTCAGTCGCGCTCATTGCGGTGATTCCAGCAGTTTGACAATACAATCCTGCCCCACCGACCGGAACAGTGAACACAGCGCGCTGGCATCAACCCGTGGCATCGGGTCGGTCACAACGCGCCAGTATTTGCCGCGCTTCATGTAGCCGATGGTAATATCGTTGAGCCGTGATGAATGTTTGTTGGCCAGCACCGCGGCGGTGTTGGTGGCGTTCTTTTCGTTCTTGAAGGCAGCAAACTGAACCACGAATGACGGTGCATCACCATCAGGCAGAACCTTGGGGGTGATTTTGGGCCTCGGCTGGGGCAACAGCACTTTCCTGACGGGACCATCAATTTCACCGGTTTCCTCAATCGGGGCTTTATTGAGGGCGGCGGTATCAGTGATGGCCGCCTCGCCTTCTCCCTGATCAGTGATTTCAACGCTGGTTGCGGCCGGTTTCGGTGCTGCATCCGGGACTGTGTCAGGGGTGGCGGGGTCCTGAATTGCGGCCCCGGCCTGCTGGGGGACCAGTGATTGCGGCTGCGGGTCATCCGATGGCTTGATCACCAGTTGCCCTGATACCGGTTGATCAGCGGCAGGGTCCTGTTCCTCAACCTCTGGCTGGGTTTCAGCACTGGCGAGGGCGGGTTCCTCAACCGTGATCGGCGGCAACTCCGGTGCTGTTTCCGGCGGGGTCAGCACTTCACGCCCGGTATCCTGATTGCTGAGCGGGTCAAGCAGCCCCATGACCGGGCTGTCGAGGTTGTTGAATTTCAGCCCGCCCGGGTCCGATGGCCGAACCCTGATCGGTTCCCTGTCGGCCTTTATGATCACCGGATCGTTTTCGCTTTCCATGAAAAACGCGAAAAAAGCCCCGGCAGCAACAGCCACCATCAGGATCAGCAACGCCATTACTAGCGTCGTGCTGGACCGGCCCTCTTCTTCCTCAAAATAATCGTCTTCAGCCATTCGCTACATTTCCTCGGCGGCTTCGACCCCAAGCATAGCAAGACCCGAACGGATTACCAACGCCGCAGCCTCTACCATGGCGAGGCGGGCGATGGTGACGCTTTTATCATCAACGATAAAGCGCAGTTCAGGCTTGTCACGGCCCCTGTTCCAAAGCGCATGGAAAGAGGCGGCCAGATCATTCAGAAAAAACGCGATGCGATGCGGCTCATGGGCTTCGGCGGCGCTTTCCACCACCCGTGGCCATGATGCCATCATCCGGATCAAATCCAGTTCAGCATCATCCTCAAGCAGGGTAAAATCAGCATCATCATGGCTGCCCCCGCCTGATTGACGCAACACCGATGAAGCCCTGGCATGGGCATACTGAACGTAGAAAACAGGGTTGTCGCGTGACTGTTCGGTGACCTTGGCGTAATCGAAATCCATGGCCTGATCGCTCCGCCGTGTCAGCATGATAAAGCGGAGAATATCCTTGCCCACGGTATCCAGCACATCGGAAAGGGTGATAAACGTCCCTGCCCGTTTCGACATCTTCACCGGTTTGCCGCCATCCATCAGCTTGACCAGCTGGCAGAGCCTGACATCAAGGGCATTCTTTTGCCCTGACAGCGCGGCAACAGCGGCCTGCATTCGCTTGACATAGCCGCCATGATCCGCGCCCCAGATATCAACCAGCCGGTCCGACCCCCGCGACAGCTTATCCAGATGATAGGCAACATCAGCGGCAAAATAGGTCCATGTCCCATCCGATTTCTTGATCGGCCGGTCAGTATCATCACCAAAATCACTGGCCCGGAACAGGGTCTGTTCCCTTGGTTCCCAGTCTTCGGGGGTCTTGCCCTTTGGTGGTTCCAGCACGCCTTCATAGATCAGCCCGTCAGCATCCAGCTTTTCCATGGCGGTGTTGACGGCCCCGCCCTCAACAAGGGCGCGTTCGGATGAAAACACATCAATGGTGATGTTGAGCCGCTCAAGGTCTGTCTTGATGCTCTCCATCATCGCGTCAATGGCAAAGGACCGGATCACCGGCAGCCATTCATTCTCAGGCCTGTTGAGGTAGGCCTCACCATGCTGACTGGCAAAGGCCTTGCCGGTGTCTTTCAGGTATTCGCCCGGATAAAATCCTTCGGGGATAGTGCCGATATCCTCCCCCAGTGCCTCGCGGTAACGCAGATGGGCTGATCGGGCCAGGGTATCGACCTGGGCCCCGGCATCATTGATGTAATATTCGCGGGTAACCTCAAACCCTGCCTTTTCGAGGAGAGCGGCGAGGCTGTCACCGATAATGGCACCGCGGGCATGGGCGGCATGGAGCGGCCCGGTAGGGTTCGCTGAGACGTATTCAACATTGACGCGCTGCCCCCGGCCGATTTCGGACTGGCCCCAGTCGGTCCCTGCCGTGAGGATATCGGTGATGCGGGCCTTCCACATCATGGGATCAAGCCTCAGGTTAATGAAACCCGGGCCAGCGATCTCAACAGCGCTGACACCCTTGATCTGCTCCATCCTGGCCGCGATATGCTCGGCCAGTTGACGCGGCGGCATGCCTGCCCTCTTGGCCAGCACCATGGCGGCGTTGGTGGCCATATCGCCATGCGATGGGTCACGCGGGGTCTCACAGGAAACGCCGGACACATCCAGCCCTGAGGGCAAGGTTCCATCCGTACCCAGGGCGGATAAAATGGCGGCGATTTCCTGTTCGAAATGGTGAAAAATGTTCATAAATTTATCTCAGGAGTTTTCTCGGGAATTTATCTCAGAATAGGACCAAGATCGAAGAGCCGTTCATATTCCAACATGGCGTAGCGATCTGTCATGCTGGCGACATAATCGGCGATATGGCGGGCCTTGCGTTCCTGTGATAAATCCGCAACCGGCTCGCCGTCAAGTGATTGCCAGTCATCCGGCAGGGTATTGGGTTCCTTCATAAAGAGATCATAGAGCTGCCGCATCACCCGCTTGGCCTTGCTGGTCATACGATTGACCTTGTAATGCCGCCAGACCGAGGCAAAAAGAAAGCCGCGCAATTCCTCAAGGTCAGCCCCGATTTTTTCGGAAAACCCGACAATGGGAAAACCGGCATGGCGCACGTCATCAGCATTACCGGGTTTGATTTCAGTCAGCCGTTTGCCGGTTTCAACCAGCAGGTCCTGCACCGCTGTCTTGATCAGGTTCCGGGTCAGCTCATGAACCAGGCGGGATGTTTCCATCGTGCCGTAATTTTTCCTCAGCATGGACAGAACCGGCCCGGCCATCGGCACATCATGCATCGTATCGGGGTTCAGCAGCCCTGCCCTGATCGCATCATCGCAATCATGGGCGATATAGGCGATATCATCGGACAGCGCGGCCACCTGCGCCTCCAGACTGGCGTAGGTATCCAGCATCAGGTCCATGCCGGCATCAATTTCCAGAATGGTGGCCCGGCGTTTTTCCACCGCAAGCGGGCCGTTATGCTTGACCACGCCTTCAAGCAGCTCCCACGTCATGTTAAGCCCGTCAAAGGAGGCGTAGCAATGCTCCAGCCGTGTCAGGATACGGATTGTCTGCTCATTATGATCAAACCCGCCTACCCCGGCCATGGCGGTGTTCAGCTCGGTTTCCCCAGCGTGACCAAAGGGCGTGTGCCCGAGATCATGGGCCAGCGAGCATCCCTCGGCCAGATCTTCATCCAGGCCAAGGTTGCGGGCGATGGACCGGGCGATCTGCGCCACCTCTAGCGAATGCGTCAGGCGGGTCCTGAAATAATCACCCTCATGATAGATGAAAACCTGTGTCTTGTGCTTCAGTCGGCGGAAAGCGGCGGAATGAATGATGCGGTCACGATCACGTTGAAAGGCGGTGCGGTGTTCGGTGCTTTCGTCTTTGCCGGTTTTGATCTGCCGTCCCCTGCTATCCTGCCAGCGGGAAGCATAAGGGGCTAGAATGGGACCATATGCCTGCATGAATGAACCAGTTCCGAAGCGATGATGATGCCCATGATCCTAGCCGCTTTAGCGATGTGAAGCCACCGGAATTCACGCTCACTTGCAGGAGCAGGATGCACTGGTTATATTAGGCATAGAGGATAGTGCAATGAATGACGTTACAGCCAATGATCTGATCCCGTTCAGCCTGACCGAGGCGGCGGTTACCCGCGTTTCCACCCTGATTGATCAGGATGAAAACGGCGGCGATGTTTTCCGCGTGGCGGTTCTCGGCGGCGGATGCAGCGGGTTTCAGTATTCGTTCAGTATTGAAACCGGCAGCAACGATGATGACCGTATTCTGGACCTTTCGGACAGTATGGGGAACAGCATCAAGGTTGCGGTTGATGAGATGTCGCTGGAATTGCTGTCAGGCAGTCAGCTGGATTTCGTGCAGGAGCTGATCGGAAACTATTTCCAGGTCAGCAACCCGAATGCTACTGCCTCCTGCGGGTGTGGAACGTCTTTTGCCATCTGATCAAATCAAGCCATCGGATCAACTCAAAATCGCCAGCTGGAATGTCAATTCCATCAAGGTTCGCGCTGAACAGGTGATCGCCTGGCTGAAATCCAGCGAAACCGATATCCTGTTTATGCAGGAAACCAAATCTGTTGATGAGAATTTCCCCGCCGCCCTGTTTGAGGCCGCAGGCTATCACATCCATTGCCATGGGCAGAAAACCTATAACGGTGTCGCCGTTGCCACCAGGGTTGAACTGGATGATGTCCGCACCGGGCTGCCCATGCTGGCCGATAGCATGGATGATGAACAGGCCCGCTATATTGAGGTTGATTGCAGCGGCATGACCATGGCCGGGCTTTACATGCCCAACGGCAATCCGGTTCTGGATGAGGCGGGGGAACACCACCCCAAGTTTACCTATAAACTCGACTGGATGAAACGCCTCAACCACCATGCTATAGCCTTGCAAAAGGGCAAAAAACCTGTTCTTTTTTGCGGCGATTTCAACATTATACCGAATGCAGCTGATTGCTGGGATGAAGATGTATGGAAGGGTGATGCACTGTATCACCCTGAAACCCTAGCCGCCTTCAGGACCATGTGCTGGTCAGGTTACACCGATGTGTTCCGGGCCATACATCCCGGTGTCATCGCCTATTCGTTCTGGGATTATCAGGGCGGTGCCTGGCAGAAGGATAACGGCATCCGCATTGATCATATCATGACCAACCCTGAGGCTACTGACAGGGTCCGCGCTGTCGGGATTGACAAGACCCCGAGGGGGCAGGAACGCGCCAGTGATCATACACCGGTGTGGTGCGTGCTGGCGCAATCCTGAATATCCACCCCTTGGATATTGGATATTAGAGATCAGATATCCGCGTAAACGTGCTTTTCCGCCTTGGCACCCGGATGGGTGACAGCACCCTTTTCCGCTGAACCAACGGTCTGGGCGTATTTCCAGAGCGTGCCGGACTGATAATCGGTTTCGCGCGGCTTCCATTCCTTGCGGCGGGCCTCAAGTTCAGCATCACTCAGGTCAACGGTGATGGTCCCCTGATCGGCATCAATGGTGATGCTGTCGCCATCCTTGAGCAGGCCAATCGGGCCGCCAACAGCGGCTTCAGGGCCGACATGCCCGATGCAGAACCCGCGTGTCGCACCAGAAAAACGGCCATCGGTGATGAGGGCAACCTTGTCCCCCATGCCCTGACCATAGATCGCCGCCGTGGTGGCCAGCATCTCACGCATACCGGGGCCGCCTTTCGGGCCTTCGTAGCGGATCACGAGAACCTCGCCTTCCTTGTAGTCACGGCGTTCAACCGCGGAAAAGGCATCTTCTTCACAATCAAAGCAGCGCGCTGTTCCGGTGAAGACGAGGTTTTTCATCCCCGCCACTTTCACGATCGCGCCTTCGGGGGCGAGGTTACCGCGCAGGCCAACCACACCACCCGTCGGGCTGAGCGGGTTGGTCACAGGGTAGACAACAACCTGATCCGTCGGGAATTCGACATCGGCCAGGTTTTCCGCCATGGTCTTGCCGCTGACGGTGATGCAGTCACCATGGATGAAACCGCCATCCAGAAGGGCTTTCAGCAGAACCGGTACACCGCCGATTTCAAACATATCCTTGGCAACAAACTTGCCGCCAGGCTTGAGGTCAGCGATATAGGGTGTGCGCTTGAAAATCTCGGCCACATCATGCAGATCAAATTCGATCCCGCATTCGGCGGCGAGCGCGGGCAAGTGCAGACCGGCATTGGTCGAACCGCCCGATGCCGCCACCACGGTTGCCGCATTCTCAAACGCCTTGCGGGTCAGGATATCACGCGGGCGAAGCCCCGTTTTCAGCAATTCCATCACCATCCGGCCCGAATGATAGGCGTATTCATCGCGGGTTTCATAGGGCGCGGGCGCACCGGCAGACCCCGGGATGGCGAGGCCGATAGCCTCAGAAACGCAAGCCATGGTGTTGGCTGTGAACTGGCCCCCGCATGATCCCGCGCTCGGGCAGGCAACGCATTCCAGCTCAAACAGGTCTTCTTCGGACATGTTGCCCGCCGCATGGGCGCCAACAGCCTCAAACACATCCTGAACCGTGACATCACGATCACGGAACCGGCCCGGCAGGATGGATCCGCCATACATGAATACCGACGGGACGTTGAGCCGCGCCATGGCCATCATGACCCCGGGCAGCGATTTATCGCATCCAGCCAGCCCGACCATGGCATCATAGCAATGCCCCCGCATGGTCAGCTCAATGGAATCGGCGATAATCTCACGGCTGACGAGGGATGATTTCATGCCTTGGTGACCCATGGCGATACCATCGGTGACAGTGATGGTGGTAAATTCTCGCGGGGAGCCGGCATGATCGGCAACGCCCTTTTTGGCGGCCTGGGCCTGACGATCCAGCGTGATGTTGCAGGGCGCGGCCTCATTCCAGGTCGTAACAACGCCAACCAGCGGCTGGGCGATCTCCTCTTCGGTCATGCCCATGGCATAGTAATACGAACGGTGCGGGGCGCGTTCCGGGCCAACCGATACATGGCGGCTCGGCAGTTTCGATTTATCCCATTTGGTCATGATATCCTCCAGTCAAAGCGGTAGTCTTTATTCCAGTTGTTTAATTAATCCAGTCTTTCCAGGGCGAGTTGCAGGCGATCCCTTGTGTCGGTTTCATCGGCCAGGCGCTGGCGATTTTCCTCCACCACCTCTTCGGGGGCCTTGGCGAGAAAGCCCTGATTATTGAGCTTGCCCGCAATTTTAGCGATTTCTTTTTCAACGACACCAATTTCTTTGTTGAGCCGGGCGCGTTCAGCATCAAAATCAAGTATCCCTTCCAGCGGCAAGGCGAAATTAATCCCGCCTACAACACCCTGGGCAGATTGGCCGGGAACAGCATCAGCAAGCGTGATTTTCTCAACCCGGGCCAGACGCAAGAGAGCGTTTCGATTGCGATCAATCCGGCCAGCCAGGTCATCACCGCCACTCACCAGCACCAGCTCAGGCTTGGCATTGGCGGGGATATTCATCTCATTCCTGAGGGAGCGCACCGCTGTAATCAGATCAACAACGAAGCCGATTTCGGTTGCAGCCTCCACCGCAACGGGGCGTTTGATCTCTGGCCAGGCATCGGTGATCAGCATCGATTGGCCATGAAAGACCTTCTCGGACAGCTCTTCGGTGATGAAGGGCATCATCGGGTGCAGCAGCCTGATTGCCTCTGCCAGAACCCGGGCGGCAATACCCCGGGTTTCGCCGGCATACCCCTCATCAGACAGTTGCGGCTTGATCAGCTCAAGATACCAGTCACAGTAATTGTTCCAGATAAACTGATAGATGCTGTCCGCGGCCTCATTGAAACGGTATTCCTCGATCGCAACGGAAACCTTTTCGGCGGTATTGGCCAGCTCGGTGATGATCCACTGATTGACCGGTTCTTCCGCATCGTTGAGGCTTTCCGCCATGCTTTCCGTGCAGCCATTCATTTCCAGAAAACGGCAGGCATTCCAGATTTTGGTGGCGAAATTCCGGTAACCTTCGATCCGGCTTTCGGCCAGCTTGATATCCCTGCCCTGCGCCGCCATCGCCGCCAGCGTGAAGCGCAGCGCATCAGCCCCGTATTTTTCGGAAAGATCGAGCGGGTCCATGACATTGCCCTTGGATTTGGACATTTTCTGGCCCTTCTCATCACGGACCAGCGCATGGATATAGACATCACGGAACGGCACCTCACCGCCCCTGAAATGCATGCTCATCATCATCATCCGGGCAACCCAGAAAAAGATGATATCAAACCCGGTGACCAGAACATCACCGGGGTAATAGCGGTTGACCTCAACGGTTTCTTCGGGCCAGCCGAGGGTTGAGAACGGCCACAGACCCGATGAAAACCATGTATCCAGCACATCCTCATCCTGTTCGATGGGGGTATCATTGCCGTAATGGGCTTTTGCCTTGGCGCTGGCCTCTTCCTCGGTCATGGCGACAAAGGCGTGACCATCAGGCCCGTACCATGCCGGTATCCGATGCCCCCACCAGAGCTGGCGGGACACACACCACGGCTGGATGTTCCGCATCCATTCGAAATAGGTTTTCTCCCACCGCTTGGGGACAATGCGGGTGCGGCCGTCTTCAACCGCCTTGATTGCAGGCTGGGCAATGGTATGGGCATCGACATACCACTGATCCATCAGCCACGGTTCAACCGTCACGCCTGACCGGTCACCATGGGGGACAGTGTGGCGAGTGTCGGTGACATCAGCCAGCAGCCCCATTTCCTCAAATGCCTGGACAATACGCTTGCGGGCATCGAAACGGTCCATGCCCTGCCAGTCTTCGGGGGTGTTTTCGTTCAGTTTGGCCTCAGCCGTCAGGATATTGATCATCTCCAGCCCGTTGCGGCGACCAACATCAAAGTCATTGAAATCATGGGCCGGGGTGATTTTGACGGCACCGGTGCCCTTTTCCATATCGGAATACTCATCGGCAATGATCGGGATCAGGCGATCCATGATAGGCAGGCGAACCATTTTCCCCACCAGATCACGATAACGGTCATCATCGGGGTGAACCGCCACCGCCGTATCCCCCAGCATGGTTTCAGGCCGGGTAGTTGCAACGGTGATGAAGGTATCCTCCATCCCTTCAACCGGGTATTTGAGGTGCCAGTAATGGCCGTTGACCTCTTTCTGCTCAACCTCAAGGTCAGAAATCGCGGTCATCAGCTTGGGGTCCCAGTTGACCAGCCGCTTGTCACGATAGATCAGGCCTTGCTCATGCATGTCGACAAACACCTTGCGGACAGCGTGGGACAGGCCTTCATCCATGGTAAAACGCTCACGCGGCCAATCGGGTGATGCGCCGAGCGAACGGAGCTGGCGAATAATGGTGCCGCCGGATTCCTCTTTCCACTGCCAGACACGCTCAACGAACTTGTCCCGGCCGAGATCACGGCGATTGATGCCCTCCTCCCCCAGCATGCGTTCCACCACCATCTGGGTGGCGATGCCGGCATGGTCGGTTCCAGGCTGCCAGAGCGCATCACGCCCGCGCATCCGGTGATAGCGGATCAGGATATCCTGCAAGGTAAAGGTCAGGGCATGACCAATATGGAGCGATCCGGTGACATTAGGGGGCGGCATCATGATGGTGTACGGGGTCGCATCGCTCTCAGGATTGCAAGCAAAACTGCCATTCTTCATCCAGCGTTCATACCAGCTGGTTTCAAAGGATTTGGGATCGTACGTCTTCTCAAGCATGAGAGCCTCAATAAAACCGGTTCAAGCAACGGTTCTAGTGATATTGACAGGGTTTGCCAAGGGGGCAATGGGGAAATGCCGACCCGCCATCAGGGGATTGGCTATGGGGCTGGCAAATGAGCTGACAGGGTGGGCTGGCAGAGGTTACTGGTCACGCGATGACAGGGGCTGAATACCCGGCTTCGACTTGACATTGCGCTGGGCGCGGGGCTTGGCTGGCTTGCTGCCCTTCTGCCGGGTCTTTCGGGCGGGCTTTGCGCCGCGCCTTGTTTCAGTCACGGATTGCTCAATCGCCGCCTTGGAAAAGCTTTCGGCGATGATCTTGTCCATGTTCTGCTGCATCCAGCTGCCGATTTCTTCACGCACAACCGACTGGACCGTGGAAACGATATCAACGGAATTGTCAGGCTCGCCAGCATCATCATGCCCGGTTTCAAAACCCGGCTCCTTTCTGTTGTCGCGCCCCGTTCCGGTTTCAGGCTCCGCTTTATTTTCAGAACCGGATTTCATCTCCCGCTTGAATAATTTGAACCCTGTATCGGTTTCATCATGGGGGTCTTCAAAGGGGTATCCCTCATCCATGCCGTCATTCAGTGCGGCAGGATCAGCCATGCGATTAGCGGGGGGATTGGCGGTGGGATCAGCGGGGGGATCGGTTTTTTCCCGCATCGTGGCGGCGAAGGTATCCGATTGCATGACCGCGTTCATGGCATCGTTGATGAGGCTTTCGGGAACCATATTATCAGGAATTGGGTTTTCAGGAGCAGGGTCAGGCTGGTATTCGCCTTCCTGATCATCGCCCGCATTATCAGCATAAGCCTGCTGTTCCCTATCCCTCACCTGATCTTCATTCAAGGGAGGAACAGCATCGCCCCCTGCCTGATGTTTTGTTTCAAACAGATCAACCGGCAGCGGTGATGATGGTTCATACAGCGGGGTGGCCTCGGGGTTGGTGCGGTGGTGTTCGGCGGCACGGTCAGCGGCCTCGGCCAGCTTGTCCAGACGGGTTTTCTGATCAATACCCTTCCAGACAATCGTATCCAGAATGATGATCTCATCCTGTTCAACAGGGTCATTCTTTTTTCGAAACCAGGCCATATCGGTATTATTCGGGATAATCGATCGCCGGTAAAGGTGTGAGGATGATCGGATTGGAAATTTCCAGTGCCTCGGGGTCTGGTCCGGTCATGGCCAGCCCCAGGGTTTCAGCCGATAACGCCCCGACCGAGGCCATCAGCTGATACGCCGCCATCACGCGGCTGCGGTTGGCATCGAGCAGGTTGACCCGTGCATTGACCACATCCTGTTCGGCATCGAGCAGATCCAGAACAGTTTTCAGGCCGAACTCAACCTCACTGTTGGTGCCGTCACGGAGCAGGATAGCCGCCTCCAGCTCGGCACTGTAGGCATCAATCACCTGACTGGCGGCATCGTAATTGCGATAGGCGTTTTCAGCGGCCAGCCGGGTGTTGCGTTCACTGTCGATCAGGTTCAGCATCGCGGCCCGATGCGTTGCCACCCGTGATCTGGCCCTGGCCCTGACGGTGTTATTGGGGAAAAGCGGCATGGAAAGCGTGACATTGGCCGCCACCTCATCGGTAACCCGGGTTTCAATATTGCTTTCGGTTGATTTGCCCGTCAGGCTGAAATCCAGTTTCGGGCGAATATTCGCCACCAGCACATCCATCAGCCTGCGTTCATTGCGCTCAGCCAGATAGACCAGCGCATGAGCGTGATTATTCTGTAATGCCGCCTCACCCGCTGCCCCTGCCGTCCCCGGCAGATCAGCCGGGATGACCGGCAGGATCAGATCACCAAGCGGCATATCCATCTTCAGCTTGAAGGTTTCTTCCGCGTTGGCGAGGCTGGTTCTGGCGGTGATCAGGCTTGCCCTGGCGCGGGCCAGTTGCGCCCGTGTTGCGGCCAGATCGGTGGGCGTGGCCTCACCCAGATTGATGCGCAATTCGGTTGCCTTGAGGTATTCCTGCAGCCGCCGTTCATTGGCCTGTTCGAGGGCTACGCGATCCCGCGCCACCACCAGCGACACATAGGCATCAATGGCATCAAGCAGAACAGCCTGTTCTTCAAGATCGAGATTGGTCCGCGCCCGTTCCACCGCCAGTTGCCGCACCAGCAGCTCGGCATCGGCGATACCGCCGTCATAAAGCGGCTTTTTAAGCGTGACGCTCAAGGAAGAATTATTGGCTTCGGTAAAATCGCTGTCATTGGTGGAGGTTTCGGACGATGCACCGGATACCGACAGCTCGGTTGACATGTTCATGGTCTGCCGGGCAAGGGGGAGTTCCTCAAGCGCGGCGCGGAGTGACAATCGCGCCGCCGAGATAGCGCGGGAATTTTCCATCGCCCTTTCCAGGGACCGTTCAAATTCACCGGCACACGCAAATGAGGGCATGGCCAGCCCAAGGGTAAAGGCCAGTAAAGTTGTCAGAATGCCGTGGGTGCGCATTTAGGCACCAAATTCAAATTGGCGGGTCTGGGCGAAATCGTCCAGCACCGGGGTGTTGGCATCAAACAGGACAGAATGGGCAAAACCGGAACCGGAACGGACGTATTTAAGCGCCCTGCCCTGAACCTCATCAGCGGGTTTAACAATCGTCACCAGACGGCCATCGGGGGTCAGTTGTTCAAGCAGGCTTTCGGGTACAGCCTCAACCGTGCCTTCAATGATAATGGCGTTATAGGGCGCATCATCGTTGAACCCGTCAGTCAGTGCACCGCCGAGGATAACAGCGTTATCAACGTCGATTTCGCTCATTTTCTTCTGGCCGAATTCAGCCAGGCTTTCCACTTTTTCAATGCCGACAACCGATTGCACCAGCCGGGACAGAACCGCGCTGCTGTAACCGCTGGCAGCACCGATATCGAGGACGCTGTCTTCCTTTTTCAGGTCAAGCGCCTGAACCAGGCGGGCAAACACCATCGGTTCCAGCAGAAACCGGCCATGACCGATCGCCAGGTCCTCATCAATATAGGCAAGCTCGGACCGCTCGGGGTCGACAAAAACCTCACGCGGGATGACGCCAAACGCATCAAGGACACGATTATCGGTAACCTTGTTGGTCCGAAGCTGGGTTTCAATCATCAGAAGGCGGCGTTGTTCGAAAACCTGCATGGCATTTCCGGTGCATGAGTGGAATTGGGTGAACAATACCTTACTACGCCAGCCATGAAAAGACACCAATCATGGCAGAAACCATTCCTGTTGATTGTTGACGACCATTATGGCTTCGGCTATTACAGGTGCTCACTCGATGGCCCGGTGGCAGAGTGGTTATGCAGCGGCCTGCAAAGCCGTGTACATCGGTTCGATTCCGGTCCGGGCCTCCAGTTCATCGACATTCACCACTTCAACCACATTAATGAGATGGCTAGGACGGCTCGCCAGTGCCGATGTCTTCCTTTCTGCGCGCCACATATTCCTGAAGCTCATCCAGCCGTGCCGGGTCGAGTGCCGGTGGCTCAAAGGTTTTGAGAATATCCTGCCAGATCTGCGTTGCCCGCTGGGTGCTGGTCAAGCCGCCGGATGCGGCCCAGTTTTCATTATTCTGCCAGTCGCTTGTAAACGGCGCGTAAAACGCGGTCTTGTAACGTTCGAGCGTATGCACATTGCCAAAGAAATGGCCGCCCGGGCCAACCTCACCAATGGCATCAAGGGCAAAGTCATTGTCATCATAGTTCTGGTCACTGATCAGGCTGGTCATCATCTGGAGCATTTCGACATCCAGAACGAGTTTCTCGAATGAGGCGACCAGCCCGCCTTCCAGCCAGCCCGCGGCGTGATAGATCAGGTTGCCGACACCCGTAACCGCCCCCCACAGGGCCATCTGGGTTTCATGGGCAGACTGGGGGTCAACGGTGTTGGAGGCATTGCAGGCACTGGTCCGGTAAGGCAAGCTGTAGCGACGGGCCATTTGCCCGCCCGCCATGTTTGCGCGGCTGTTTTCAGGCGTGCCAAACGCGGGGGCGCCGGATTTCATATCAACGTTGGAGGTAAAACCGCCATAGACCACCGGCGCACCGGGGTGACAGGACTGGATCAACGCAATGGTGAACAGGGCCTCGGCATTCTGCTGGGCCAGCGCGGCCGCAAAGGTCACCGGGGTCATCGCCCCCATCAGGGTAAACGGGGTCACAATCACCACCTGACCGATTGAGGCCAGCATCAGGGCAGCATCCGACATCTCCTGATCCAGCACCCGGGGGGAGTTGACGTTGATATTGGTCATCGCGGTGGGGCTGTCTTTCAGCTCATCCAGGGTCAAGCCCCGGCTGATCGCCAGCATGGCGGCGGCATCCCGCACCCTGCCAGCCCCGATGGACATGGATGACGTGATCTTGTCCGACAGGGTGATATTGGCCAGCATGCAATCCAGATGACGCGTGTTGGCGGGCAGATCATTGGTGGAAAGCGCCTGATTCCCCATGAAATGAATAGCGTTGAAGCTCTGCCCCAGGCGAACAATATCCTGATAATCAGCGAAGTTGCCGGGGCGGCGACCCCTGATGCAGTCATGGGCATTGGGCGGGCCTGAGACCAGCCCGAAATTGATCATGTTGCCGCCAATGGTGAGCGCACGGTCCGGGTTGCGCGGGGTCATCGTGAATTCAGCCGGGGCTTTCGCCACCATCTGCTCAACAAACGCCGGGTCCATGCGGACAATTTCTTCCCCCTCATCAACGATGCAGCCTGCCTGTTTCAAATGGGCGCGGGCCGTGGGGCTGAGGACCTTGACACCAAGCTCACTGATGATTTTCAGCGATTGTTGATGCACTGCCTCAATCTGATCGGTGCTGAGGGGTTCCAGCACCATCCAGCTGTTCCGGATCGGCCTGAACGCCGGTTGGCCGGCAATCGGGGAAAGCGATGATGGCTCCCCCTTATCGGTGTTGCGCCGCCTGCTCCGGCGTTCTGATCTTGCGGACATGATATCTCTTTCTGCCAAAATCTCTTAAATGGTGACGGTAAGGCCAGTGTTTATAGAAAATCCTGTGTTTATAGAAACGCCAATATTTATAGGAACGGTTTCCCCAGCTCGGTGATCAGTTGTTGCGCCATGCCACCCTTAACACTGTGCCGGCCCCCATTTTGCCCCCCATCCTCACCTATGGCGGCGATCATTGCACGAATGCGGGTGGCCCGCTCCTGACCGATCACCGGATCAGCCAGCTGGTGGTATTTTTCTATCATCTCATCATCACTGGGCGGGGCTTCCGGGTCCCAGGTGGCGCGCATATCATCAGACTGGAAAACCTCGCCTGATTTCGTGGTGATGGAAACCCGGCCAATCCGCTCACCGGGGAAGGCCGCATTATGGCGGTCATCCTCCAGCAATTCCATTGACTGCGCCAGTTCCATGATCCTCTCATCATCGAAAGGCTCACTGATTTCGGCCACGGCCAACTGGCCACGGACAGCCGCCGCCGCCACCGGCCAGGGCAGTGAATACTGCGCTTCCTCGGTATTGCGCGGGATTGCCGTGGCCAACCTCACCGCCTGATGGAATGAATGAACCGTAATCTTTTCAATAGTTTCATGATTGATCTTATTGTTATGCATGACCATCATCGTTGCCGTCACGGCGGGCTGCGCCCATCGGCAGACAGGCCAGGGTTTGATGTACTGATTGACGATATGCCATTCCTGCCCGAGGTTGGACCAGAACGGGGCAAGCGCCGGGTCGGTGACGGTCACGGCAGGCGCGCCGGTGAAGCCATCCTCAGCCAGCAGGGCCGCTGATACCCCGGCCATTGCCCCCCAGCCTGAACCATCCTTGACCATGGTGGGGTGATCAATGGTGCGCATCATCTGGCTGCGCGGGCCGTGGTATTCGGCAATCCCCATGCCTTCGAACAACTGGTTTTCGGTCTGGCCACGAACGCGGGCCGCCATGGCGGCAATGCCAACCGCAACCCAGGCCCCGGAGGTGTGATAATCATCCGCGCTGTCATGCAGGGCCAGCGCATCCCGGATGGAAATCTCATACCCCATGATAAGGGCGGTGAGGAAATCGGCATCATCATAGGGCCGCCCCGTCGTCTCCAGCAGGGCCACCAGTGCCGGAAAGACCCCGCATCCGGCGTGGCCCTTGGCGTTTTTCATGCCGTCATGGGCATCAATCGAATCAATCGTCATGCCGCCGGCAAGCGCGATCCCCGGTGCGCTGGCAGACCGCCCGTCCCCCAGCAGGGTTCCGTTCCGATCAGGGCTGTGGAAATAGCGGTGGGCGTGATCATTGATAATGCGGGATAGCGGTGTTGTCCGCCCGGCGATCAGCACGCCAACCAGATCAAGCAGGCAACGGCGGGCCTGATGCTGCGCGGTATCGGGAATATCGTTGAGGTTCAGGCCAAAGACCATGTCCTTAATCGTATTGAAACTGTTCATTTTCTCCCCCCGTGCAGGCCCCCTTGCGGATACAACAGCCTACCTTTTAAGGCTGGTCCTGTGAGTTTTTGGAATTGTAATGAATGAGACACAAACTGCGCTTTATGCGCCAATGGGGTGAATTATTCATGGGCTGGCACGTTTTTGCTTGAAAAGCCGTCTCTATAGGCGAAGGGTAAGGTATTAAGACCGGAAATTCTCCATGTCCCTCATCATTTCTCTATCGGCACTGTTGCTCTCCGTCATATTCATTCAGGTGGGGAGCGGTTCGCTTGGCCCGCTCGATGCCCTGGCGGGGCAGAGCAACGGGTTCACTGCAGGCCAGATCGGGCTGCTCGGCTCATCGCATTTTCTGGGCCTGTTGATCGGGTGTTTTATTTATCCTCACCTGATCCGGCGTTCCGGGCATGTCCGTATCTTTGCCATGACGGCATCGATCAGCGCCATTTCCGCCCTGCTTCACCCGCTTTTTATAGATGTTTTCTTCTGGTGCATGTTGAGGGTGATGACCGGGTTTTCGATTGCCGGTGCCTATACCATCATCGAAAGCTGGCTTCAGGCCAAGCTGACCAACGATAATCGCGGCAGGGTTTTCGGGATTTACCGGGTGGTTGATATGTCGGGCGTGGTCCTGGCCCAGGGGGTGATCGCCATGCTCGACCCCGCCACCTACGCGGCCTATAACATCATCGCCGTTGTCGCGTGCCTGAGCCTGATGCCGCTTGCCCTGACGCGTTCTGTGCCGCCTGAATTGCCCGCAACCCTGCGGTTCAAACCGTTCTTTGCGCTCAGGCTGTCACCGCTTGCCGGTCTCGGGGTTATCTCGGCCGGGATGACCAATGCTTCCTTCCGGATGGTCGGGCCGGTCTATGCCATTGAAACCGGGCTGGAGGCAACGGATATCGCTATTTTTCTGGTGCTTGGTGTTGTTGGCGGGGCTTTTATTCAGGTTCCGGCAGGGTATATCACCGACCGGTTCAACCGGCGTTTTGTCCTGATCGGCTTTTCGATGGCGGCTATTATTGTCTGTCTGATCACGGGTTCCCTTTCCTTCCTCGGGTTGCAGACGGTCATGGTGGGTTTTCTGATGGCCTTCCTGTTTGGCGCGGCCACGATGCCGATCTATTCGATCTGCGCGACCCACGCCAATGATTTTGCCAAAATCGATGAGCTGGTGGAGTTATCCGCATCCCTGATCCTGCTCTTTTCAATCGGGGCGATCTTAAGCCCGGTGTTATGCGGTTATCTGATTGAAAACTTCAATGCCGGGGCAATGTTCCTCTTTATTGCCAGCGTTCATATCGTGCTGGTGACCTACAGTGTCTGGCGGATGGGTATTCGCCCTGCGCTCAACATGTCGAGCTACCGCTACATTCCGCGAACCTCGGTGTTTATCAATTTTATCCTGCGTGAACGGGGCAATGCCCATCCTGAAAATACTGATCCTGAAAAGGCCAATTCCTGATGCGTCTCATCTCCCACGGGCTCCTGATCCTGACGGCGATCATCTGGGGCACAACCTTTGTATTCCAGACAACCGGGATGGAAACCCTCGGCCCGCTCGGCTTCACCGCCGCCCGGTTCCTGGTCGGGGCGATTGCGCTGTTGCCGATTGCGCTGTTTGAGGCGCGGCGGGTCTCCCTCATCAGCCAGTTCAGCGCGGTTGATGGTAAAACCGTGCTGATCGGGGTCTTTGGCCTTGGATTGCTGATGGCAACAGGGTCGATCCTGCAACAGATCAGCCTTGGTCATACCAGTGTTGCCAATGCTGCCTTTCTGACCACGCTCTATGTTCCGCTGGTGCCGATTTTCGGGCTGATGCTGTTTCGCCGCAATATCAGCGTGATCCGCTGGGGTGCGGTGGCGGTGTTCATCATCGGTTCCGGCATGATGACAGGCGTTTCCCCTGATGAGGCTGTGTTCGGTGATATTATCGTCGCCATTGGCGCGCTGTTCTGGGCCGGGCATATCATGGTGGTGGGCTGGCTCGCCCGCCTGACCGACGCACCGTTTCAACTGGCTTTTTGCCAGACCGCGATGACGGCGGTTTTTGCCTTTCTTTTCATCCTGCCATCATCCGAGACAATCAGCCTGGCCGCCATCACCCCTGCCCTGCCTGAATTGCTGTTTGCCGGGGTTCTTTCCACCGGGCTGGGCTTTGGCTTGCAGCTGGTGGCCCAGCGTTATGCCTCCAACACTGCCTCAGCCATTCTGTTGTCGCTCGAAGGTGTTTTTGCCGCCATTGCTGGCTGGCTGATGCTGGGCCAGTCCATGGCAGGCTTGGCGATTGCCGGGGCAACGCTTATATTTACCGCTGTATTGATCATTGAACTGACCCCCGAACGCAACGCATCATGACCATGACCGTTAATACTGAACAGCCTCACCTCCGGCATCTGGTGCTGGTGGGGGGCGGCCATGCCCAGATTGCCGTGCTGCGAAACCTGGCCATGAAACCCATGCCGGGGTTGAGGGTCACGCTGATCAGCCGTGATATCATGACACCGTATTCAGGCATGCTGCCCGGCTTCCTCGAAGGCGTTTATGACGCTGATGAAATCGTCATTGATCTCAGCCATCTGGCGCGGCTGGCGGGGGCGCGGTTTATCGCGGCATCGGTTGACCATATCGACCCTGATGCCAGAACCATCACTGTTAAGGGCCGGCCGCCGATGCGGTATGATACCCTGTCGATCAACATCGGCTCAAACACTGACCTGACCTCGATTGAAGGGGCCGCCGAACACGCCATTCCGGTAAAGCCTATCTCTACCCTCATGGGCAGGCTCAACCCTGTGCTTGGTGATACATCAGGCCGTCATATCAGCATCATCGGCGGGGGTGCCGCCGGGGTTGAGGTTGCCTTTTCCCTCAAACAGCGTCTGCCAAACTGCCGGATCAGCCTTTTTCAGCGGGGCAACAGGCTGACCCCTGAATACCCGGCCGGTGTTTCGCGTGACCTGAAATCCCTGCTTGAGCGCAAGGGCGTTGATATCCATCTCGGTCAGGCCGTAAGCCGCATCGGGGCTAAATCGCTTTGCCTTGAAAACGGAACTGAAATTGAGGTTGATCTGGCCCTGATGATCACCGCCGGTGCGCCCCCCGGATGGCTCAACAAAACGGGCCTTGATCTTGATGATCAGGGGTTTATCGCTGTCCACCCAACGCTCCAGACCATCGGGCATGATAATGTTTTTGTCTCAGGCGATGTTGCCAGCCTGACCCGTGACCCGAGGCCCAAGGCCGGGGTTTTCGCTGTCAGGGCGGGCCAGTATCTGGCTGAGAATATCAGGCGGCAACTGCTGAAACGGCCGCTCATCAACTGGACCCCGCAATCCCGGTACCTTGCCCTCATCGGCCTTGGCGATAAAACGGCCTATGCCGTGCGTGGCGGGTTCGGCCTTAACCTCGGCCACACGGGATGGCGGCTCAAGGAATATATTGACCGCAAATTCATGACCCGATTTTCCGATCTGCCTGAAATGGCGGCGCCTGCTGTCAACCGCTCGCTGGTGAATGCGGATGATGATGATCCCGCGCTTGCCCCCATGCGATGCCTCGGCTGCGGGTCGAAATCAGGGTTTCAGACACTGGCTGAGGCGATTGATGCCGCCCGCGTGATGGTGGCGGGGGATTACCCCGATCTGGCCGCATCGACACCGATCACCGAAGACAGCAGCACAATGGCAATCGGCAATGAGATGGTGGTGCAATCCGTGGATGCCATCTCAGCCATTGTTGATGACGGGTTCAGCCTTGGCCGTATTGCCGCACTGCATGCCATCAGCGATCTCCACGCCAGTCATTCGAAACCGGCCTCTGCGCTGGCCGTCATCACCCTGCCGCCTGCCATGGCGCGGCTCCAGCAGGATGATCTGGCGCAGATCATGGCCGGGGCGATGACCGCCCTCGCCAGTGAGGGCGCGGTGCTGAACGGCGGCCATACCGCAGAAGGCCCCGCCATGCAGGTCGGTTTCGCGGTCACCGGAACACCGCTGAAAGGGATAAACCCGCCCGCCATCGGTGATGGTGATATTCTGGTCCTGACCAAATCGCTGGGCATCGGGGTGATCATGGCGGCCCATGGTGCCGGTGATCGTTTGGCCTGCGGTGATACGCGGCAGGCGGCACTATCCATCATGGCCCAGTCAAACGGCGATGCGGCGGCTGTTTTTGCCCGCCATGGCGGGTTCATGATGACCGATGTCACCGGCTTTGGCCTGGCGCGGCATACGCTGTCATTGCTGGAACGTTCGGATGAGGGCCTGTCGGCTGAATTCAACCATTCGGCCCTGCCGCTCATCCCCGGGGCTGAAACCCTGATCAGGGCGGGCCATGCATCCTCCCTTGATGTGATGAACAGGCAGGCCGCGCCCGTTGTGATGGACCCCCTGCTCACCGGGCAAGGCCTCACCCCGACGATATATCATGACCCGCAGACAGGCGGCGGCCTGATGGCGGCGATCCCGCCGCGTCTCCTTGATGCCGTCCTGGCCGATTGCGGGAATAAAGGCGTTATGGCCGTGCCGGTGGGTAAGGTGATCGCTGATGGATTGGGCCAGATCAGGGCAGTGCCGTAATGGTGGCCCCGATCAGGATTGGCACGGAATGGACCCGTGATGTTGATACCATTATTGATGTGCGCAGCCCGGCCGAGTTTGCCGAGGATCATATCCCGGGGGCGATCAACCTGCCGGTGCTGAGTGATGCCGAACGCGCCAAGGTTGGCACGATCCACAAACAGATCAGCCCGTTTGAGGCAAGAAAACTGGGGGCCAGCATGGCCGCAACCAATATCGCCCGGCATATTCAGGAAAACCTGAAGGATCAGGCGGCGGGATGGAAACCGCTGGTCTATTGCTGGCGGGGTGGCCAACGATCAGGTTCGATGGCGCGTATTCTGGCTGAGATCGGCTGGGTCACCACTGTGCTGGAAGGCGGCTACAAGTATTATCGCCAGCGCGTCAGTGAGGAACTCATCTCCCGGGTTGACCCCCTCTACCCTGTCCTGTTGCAGGGGCCAACAGGAACAGCCAAGACCCATATTTTGCGGGCAGCGTCAGCAGCAGGCGGGCAGGTGCTTGATCTGGAGGGCCTGGCCTGTCACAGAGGCTCCCTCCTCGGGGCGGAACCGGGGGCGGATCAGCCCGGTCAACGCCATTTTGAAAGTCTCTTGCATCAGGCCCTGTGCCAGCTCGACCCATCGCGCCCGGTGTTGATTGAGGCTGAGAGCAGCCGCATCGGGCAATGCCATATCCCGCGTGCGCTGTGGCAGAAAATGCAACATGCTCCCCAGATCCTTATCAAGGCTGATATTGCGGCACGGGTAGAATTCCTGAAACGCGATTACGCGCATATCATCGCTTCACCCGAAACCCTCACCGTTCTTATTGACGGGATGGTTTATCGTCACGGCCATGCCATCTGTGATGAATGGCGCAGGCAGGTCAGTGAGGGGGATTGGGACGGGCTGGTTACCGCGCTCATCACCGATCATTATGATCCGGCCTATCAATCCTCCACCCGGCGGCGTAAAGGCGATGTGCTGGGGGCTATCACCGCAGGCGGGTTATCGCCTGATGATATTCCGGTACTGGCCGCCAGCGTCACCGAATTAGCTGAAAAAGCAGTGATGGCTTAGGTTTTTCTCTTTTCGGGCTTGCATCCGCCCTGTCTTTGGTCTAGGAAAATGACACCCTGTTCCCCGGTAGCTCAGCGGTAGAGCAAGCGACTGTTAATCGCTTGGCCGGCGGTTCGAATCCGTCCCGGGGAGCCAACTTCCGATCCAATTCTGTTCTAACTACCTGTATTGCATACGATTTAACGATCGGTCATTGCACGGGGTAGAACAAATTGGAGAACAAATATCCACCGAATATCTATCGTAAACTCGGCGTGTATTACTTCGTTAGAAGGGTACCGAAGGCCCTCCTTGGCTATTACTCGGTGGATAGGATAGCGCTTTCACTTCGAACTAAATCGATAGCAGTCGCTCAGTCCCGCGCCGCAAAGCTCTCGCAACAGCTGGATGATGAATGGTCTAGTTTGTCCTGGAACGTGTGTGAAAGTCCGCTATCTCGATTTAGAAAAGTCTCAGGTGCTGGAATTACCGCCGCTCAGGGGCCGACTGTAAGTGAAGCGAAGGCCCTTTACCTGAAGCAAGTCGGCACCGGGCGTTCACAGACTTTCTTCAATAGCGTTGAGAGAGCCGCAAACTGCTTGATCGAAGGCTGTGGAGATAAGCCGATTGATGCGATTAGCCGATCAGATGTGAACAACATTAGAGATAGCCTAATTGAAAGAGGCCTTACGGCAGCAAGCGTTAAACGCAACCTAAGCACTCTTAGGGCTTTGGTCTGGTTCGCCTGCAGAGAAGTCGGCCTGAACCCAAACCCCTCGTTTGCGTCCGTGTATTTACCTAAAATCGAAAGCAACCGCCCTGAACGGATGCCGATACCGTTAGCAACGATAAGAACCATTCAGGAAGAGTGTCGAGAGTTAGACGATGAAGCACGTTGGCTTATTGCCCTACTCTCCGATACAGGCATGCGACTTAGTGAGGCATTAGGGCTTCAGGCTAGCGATATTATCACTCAAAACGGCATACCCTCTGTATCGATTCAGGAGAGTCACTGGCGGCCATTAAAGACAAAGAGCAGCACCCGTACCATACCGCTTGTAGGTGCCGCTCTGTGGGCCTCTGAGCGCCTTCTAGAATCATCTGATAACGGGTTCTTGTTTCCAAAGTATTGTGATGGACAAAACACCAAATCAAACTCTGCCAGTGCGGCACTAAACAAATGGCTGAAGCCTCGGGTACCAGATGGATGTGTCATCCACTCCTTCAGACACAGCTTTAGAGATAGACTTAGAGCCGTTGAATGCCCTGCTGAAATCATTGACCGACTTGGAGGCTGGGCGACTGAGGGCGTTGGACATCAATATGGCCAGGGACACAGCCTTATTGTCATGCATGGGTGGATAAAGAAGCTTGGACAGATCTAACTTCTTTGGTTTACGGGAACGCGTGAGCTTATCTGGAGCGGATTTTAAGCGCTAATTTATGTCTGGTAATTCTCATTTATTGTTTAACAAAAATGTAAAAAGGCTTGCTTAACTTGTGTGCTCAGCTGTGGAGGATGAGACATGCATATCCAAATAATCAACTTCAACATCAAAGTCTCTGGTGAAGACTACGAGAAAGGCGCCATGGAATTGGCACCGGTCTTTGCTGATTTGCCGGGTCTGATTTCAAAGCATTGGCTGGCCGATGAAGCGACCAATACATATGGAGGCGTGTACCTCTGGGCTGATAAAAAGTAGGAAAAAAATATGACAGATATATCTAATAAAAAAGCGTTAATCGTTGGTGCGAGTGGTGGGATAGGCAGTGCAGTAGCGTCTATGCTCGCAGAAAATGGAGTGCATTGCGCTTTAGTTGGTCGTAACAAACAAAAATTAAAAAGTGTGTTTTCAGTTTGTTCTTCGCACGGCAATCCCTGTTTTACATTTTCTTGTGACATATCAGATGGGTCTGAAATTAAAAGATGCTGCGAAGAGGCAATTAATAGTCTTGGTGGCGTGAACTATTTAATTCACTGTGCGGGCCAGTATGATAAGGCCTCAGCTGGAGAGTGCGACCTAGAGGTTTGGGATGACGTTTTAGATTCAAATCTTCGCAGCACCTATCACTTCGCAAGGCACTTACTTCCACAAATCAATAGGACACCGGGTGGTGCTGTAATTCGTGTAAACTCGAGAGACGCACCGTATGCAGGCGTAGGAATTCAAACCGCTCAAAAACGCGCTATCGACGGTTACATGGAGGTTCTTTTTGAAGATGTTAGAGAATACGGGACTAAGGTCTGCACCATAAATCCAGGCTTTGTAAATACACCGATGGTCAATCCTAAACGGTTAAATCCAGAACTGATGATGCAGCCAGAAGATATATCTCAAGTTGTTAAGTTTATTTTGGGTACTTCCACTACAGCTTGTCCAACTGAAATCACTATGCAACCACAGCGTTCTCCTTGGAAAAGTGCTGATATGCATTTGTAGACTATTTTTGCGCTGTTTGTCATAGATACGTCAGTCATGCATACAAGGTAGGCAGAGTTGCGTGCGAACAGAAATCTTTTGGTGAGGGTGTAATATCCCAAGCATAATCAGGAGAATAAATTGGAAGAAAAAAATGTAACGTTAATAAAGCCTGGCGAAACATATATGGGTGCGCAGGGCGTCACGTACAGCGCAGGAGTATCAAGAAAAACAGCAGGTTCGCAAAAAGTTTGTATGAATGTCCTACCTATGTCTCCGGGTGTTCATTCAGTTCCCCATATCCATAAAGAGATAGAAACAATAGCATATCTGTTGAAGGGTGAGTGTACCCTGTTTCATGGAAATAAGTTAGAACATCAAACTCTGGTCCGCGAAGGTGAGCAAATTTTCATTCCTGAAAATGTTCCGCATGCACCTTTTAATCAAAGTGAGACTGAGTGTATTTGGGTGGTAGTTCATTCATCTGGGGACGACCAAGATGAACTAATTTCCATGCCAGAATTAACCGCAGAACTTGAAAAACACAAATAGAGATAGTGACAGCACGTAGGTGATATCCTGGGTTTCCTCTGATTATAGGGAAGGTGATGGAGGTAGGTGCCTTTATACCTACCTATGAATAGACACCTTCATGCCTCACCTAAACTGCCTCTAATACCCCAAACACCCACCCCACGCATGGGCCATGGGGGGTGAGTACGTATTATGCTGTTGGGGTGTTACACGGATGAGTCTTGATGTGTTGGATAGCCTAAACAAAAATTTTGGAATTAGTTTGTCTTAGTAGGCCGCTTGCAAGTGGTAATAAGCCTAATCAAGATAAAAACAGTGAACCGAACTAAACGGCATTGAACTGGTAGTAACAGTGATATCTCATTTTCTTAATGGTGTACTGCCGGTTTTTGGGATAGGCGCTATTGGCTTTATCCTCGGCTGGCGAGGTATTTTTGATTTCAAAATGGCAATGGCGCTGAACAAATGGCTAAAGCCAAGGGTGCCGGATGGATGTGTCATCCACTCCTTCCGTCACAGTCTGCGCGATCGCCTCCGCGCCATCGAATGCCCAGCCGACATCATCGATGCCATTGGTGGTTGGACGACCGAAGGCATCGGTCATAAATATGGCCAAGGACACAGCCTTCCCGTCATGCATGGGTGGATGGAGAAGCTTAAAAAGCTGTAACTTTGGGGATCAAAAAAATCATGCGTCATGAAGCAAAAACAAAAATCGTCTAGTTGCTTGGTATACAAGCTGCTGAAAACTATCCTGTTCACCACGTTCACACATCACCATAGTAGTCACTAAAGCCACTTCACCCGGCACCGTTACGCAGCAATTTTTGCGGGAGCCGGGTGAAGATTGTTTTTAGTCGATGGCCGTTATAACTCGGGCTTCCTGTAATGTGCCTAAATTGCTGGCTTTAACTAACATCTCCTGAAAGGCGTCGGACGTGCCGATTGTATCTACCATCTCGCCAAAAACATGGAGATCTGGGAAACCATAGACAACGGTGAAAGAGCTCATATTATCCCACAACACCGGCACAGCAGCCATTAGGTTAACCGGGTGATCTTTGATTGTATCAACAAACTCACCTAGAAGTTCAAGCGCGGGCTTAAGGTTGTCGCGGCTGAGAGAATAAGTGCGTTGCATGCGCACACGATCGGAAGCGTGCGGCTCGCCCATAACAATGCGGGCAACGTTCGGCCCCTCGACATCTCCCGCCGGATTAGACTCGCGATCAGCCATTAACTTTAGGTATGCAGCATCTTTCGCCATATTCGCAGCGGC
>NTKX01000059.1 GCA_002457135.1 SAR116 cluster bacterium MED-G04 | reverse complement strand
CGTTCTTCCTGTGTGAGTATCGATGCTGCATCAATCCACAGGTCTTCTATGCGGTTAAGCAATTCCGTTTTCTGTTCAGGCTTATTCACTGATTATCACCATTTTTATTTAATAAAGGCCATACCGAAATGCAGCCTTGGCTACCACGAAAACCTCATTCACGAATAATAATAAGATATTATTTAACAATATATTGATGATCGGCCAGAAAATAAACACAAGACTTATGAATATTCTACAAAGAAGGGAGGTTTGCTTGTCCTCCTTTTAAAGGGCCGATTAGGACCAGTCCAAAAGTCGCCCTGATCTGGGTAAAAACAAGTAATAGCAGCAACCTGAGAACAAACCAAAGCCTGCATCCCGCCACCCCTACAGCCATAGATCACCTGTTCCGAACCCGTCCTCACCCCGGAAAAAAATATAGGCGTAGATAAGGATCAGAAGCACCATGGTCGGAATCATGCCGGTGAACGCCGATATGAACGTAACAGGTCAGTATATAAGCTGGCTGAGCATAAGCTCTATTCCATCAAGGGCAATGATGATCGGCAGATGCAGGATCATCCGGTCCAGAACAGGGAATGCCAATATCGTGACAGCCCCGGGCATTTCGGCAGTCGGGCATGGCCATCCCTTAACCAGGTAATCTGCAACGCCATATCAGCCGTTTCCTAAACCCTCTGGCGAGGATAATTCTGCCTTGTCAACAAGCCAGAATTTTTGCGGTGCTGGAATGAAGCGGGTTTCGCCGGAACAAGGCCTCCATAATGTATTCCTGCTTGAACGCACAAGGATTTGGTCATGTGTTGAAACTCGCTTACAGCAATTGTCACAGCAGCGTTTATCACCATCCTTGACATCACTCTACGTCAACATGCTGTCCGCTCTACTGGCTGAGGCGGCAGGGACCAACTCATGGTCACGGCAGGATCTGATGCTGCCCGCGCTGGTACGTGATCTAAATCATCGCCGTCTCCATCATGCAAGCCGCAGTGGCAGGGAGGAACACCGTTCAGGTGAAATGGCATCACCCCTGCTGGTTTAACAACAATCTACCTCTAACCACACCAGAGGCCAGTTGACGGGACGGGTTTAGGCCACCGCAACCTATATCATACCCAATTCGTATGATCAGTTGATGGGTCTATTCATTGATGCTAATACCCGCGACTTCCTAATCTTCACCTCTGCCATTGCTTACCGTCTGCCCCCGGATAAAAGAGCTGTCTCGTCAGAGCCTGATCAGGCGCTTTGGCTTGCTTTTTTAGGAATTGTGCCACCCGATAAGTTTTTATTGGACAGGTGGTTCTGGCATGAAAATTGATCGTATATAATGGTATCAATAATTCCTGGGCATAGGTAACTTTTAAGGCGTAATTCCTTAATTCTTGACTATGTTAGATTGTCGTATATTTTAGAAATTTAGAGATCGGGCCTATGAGATGATTAATGGACTGCCGGGTAAGGGTATTTTCTTTGGAAATATGAAAGGGGGTGTTGGGAAAAGCACTCTCTGCATGTTTACCGTAGATATGCTGAAGACAATTAAGCCCGAACTCGACATCATGATGATTGACACTGACCCCCAAGCAACGTCATCATCAATGATGAAGGGCCTGCTTCCAGAAGACCGTATCCGTTTCATGCCTATTGGTGACCGTTTTGACGGCGCTGTTCTTTCCACCATTGACGGCGTGATCAAATCGCACCTGATGGATGAAGACAGCATTGTGATCATTGACAGCGCGGCGGGCCGGATCGGCAATATCTGGCAGGTTGCACTGCTCTGCAACACCATGATCATCCCGACCTCACTGTCCTGGACCGATATGGCACCGACGATTGATTACATTGCGGAGATTGACAGCCGTAAAGTTGATTACGACAGCATCACCCCGCATATCATCGTGGTGCCAAACCGGATGTCACCCAACCAGAAAGATTACTCCCAGCTCTACAACAAGGTAGGGGAGCTCAATGTGGTGATCGCCCCGCCGGTCTGTGATTATTCGGTGGTGCGGCATTCATCGCATAATTTCCTGGGGCTGAAATCGGTGGAACAAACCCGCTTCTACGGTGAGATCGAAAAGCTGGCCCAGTTCATCACCAGCCATGTGCTGACCGGTAAGCTGGACAGCATCTACGAAGAATAGATCAGCATTCTGAATAAGTTATATCAGCCTGTTATAAAATCACTTTAGCATGTGCTGGGCGATCCAGTGGTGGAAACGCCATGTCGGGGGTTCCATGACAGGGGAAAATTTGCCGCCATCATAATCAGGGGCGAACCGGCCTTCGAACATGCCCTCAACCACCCCGATATCTTCCTTGAAAACAACTTTCCAGAGCGCGGCGTTACTGGCCCTCAGCTCGGCAAAATCCTTGTCGGCAGCCTCGGCACTGGCGTAGTACAGTTCAACATGCTCATAGAGCCTGTCATGGCCACGCGGCTCAATAATGATGCTGAACGCATGGTCGCGATGCACCCCCAACAACAGGTTCGGGAAAACGGCAATGTATTCGGCGGCCTTGTCCCAGTGGCTTGAAAGACCGGCGAAATCAGGGAAAACCCTGTCACCGCCCAGCGAGGGGTTATAGACCATGGTCCCCTGACCGGCGAAGCCGCTTTCGCCCATGATATGATAGTGATCCTCAATTTTTGAATAGGTGTTCAGTTCAGGATGAACGAAGGGCAGGTGATAGCTTTCACAGAAATTGTCAATCGCCAGCTTCCAGTTGCTTTTCAGCTCCAGCGAGAAGCGCGAATCCTCACCGCCGGCATAGATCGGCTGCTCAAACTCTTTCCAGCGTTCCATCAGCTCGGCATTGACGGTCTCAAACGCCTCGGCATTGCCGTTGATGTTGATGAACACAACATCGCGCCAGCAATGTGACCTCACCTCAATCAGCCCCATCCGGGACGGGTCGATTTCATCGTGATGGTGAATGTCAGGGCCGCCAACATGCGGCGTTGCCTTCAGCTTGCCGTTCAGGTCATAGGCCCAGGCATGGTAGGGGCAGGTGATCGGGCCTTTCAGCTTGCCCGGCTTGTCCACCAGCTTCATACCACGATGACGGCAGACATTCTGGAAAACGTTGATCTCACCCTGCTGATTACGCACGACAAGCAGCGGAACACCGAGAAAATCTATTGGCAGGACCGATCCCGGCTCGGCAACACGATAACCGTTGGTCAGGGCAGACCAGTTATCAAAAAAAACGCGCTGGCGTTCGGTTTCGGTCATGCTCTCGTTGATATAGAGTTGACTTGGAAGCCCACGGGCCTCTTCAATGGGTTTGAGCGTGTCTTCGATTGCAAACATGGCTCGATCCTCCAATTCCTGCTTCGGAGTATGATTTTGTTCACGCCAGAACGCCAGCATCTAGCACTGGGGCGACCTTTTTTTCGTCGCGTTCGACCTGCCCAATTCCCGGAAAACACCATCCGTTTCCGCAACTTGGCCTGGGCCAGACGGCTGGGGCTGGAAGAGACCGCCAACAGCGATGCAGACTGGATCGCCCGATTTGCCCGGTTTGAGCCGTTTGACGGGTCATTGAGGCAACCGCTTGCACTGGCGTATCATGGTCATCAGTTCGGGGCCTATAACCCTGATATCGGTGATGGTCGCGGCTTTCTCTATGCCCAGATGCGTGATCCTGTTGATGGCCGATTGCTCGATTTCGGCACCAAGGGGTCAGGCCGGACCCCGTTTTCGCGTTCAGGCGATGGCCGCCTGACGCTCAAGGGCGCGGTCCGTGAAATTCTGGCAACCGAGATGCTGGATGCGCTGGGGGTGGTAACGTCCAAGACCTTTTCCGTCATCGAAACGGGGGAGGCACTGCAACGTCATGATGAACCCTCACCAACACGCTCGGCGGTGCTGGTCCGGCTCAACCATGGGCATATCCGCATCGGCTCGTTTCAGCGTCAGGCCTTTGAGGGGCAGGCGGGTTTGCTCGAACGCCTGTTGCGCTATTCCGCCTCCCGCTATTTTCCTGAACGCCTCAACCCTGATGCGCCGATTGCCGAACTGGCGGCCGAAAGCGTCAGGGCCGTGGCCGAAAACCTGGCCAGACTGGCCGCCTCATGGATGGCGGCGGGGTTTGTTCATGGTGTGCTCAACACCGATAATTTCACCGTCACGGGCGAAAGTTTTGATTACGGCCCCTGGCGTTTCCTGCCCCAGATGAACCCCGGCTTCACCGCCGCCTATTTCGACCATCAGGGACGCTATGCCTATGGCAGGCAGGCTGAGGCAACATTCTGGGCGTTGTGCCGCTATGCCGATACCATGACGCAACTGTCGGAAATCGAACCGCTTGAGGAGGCTGTGGGCGTGTTCAACACCCGCATTAATGTTGAGATGATCGGTGCCATCTGCCGCAGGCTGGGGGTTGATGCAAGCTGGCCCGATGCCCCCGCCATGGCCGAAAATCTGCTGAAAGCCATGCGCGGCGCCGATATCGGGTTTGAGGCGGTGCTGTTTGACTGGTATGGCGGCACGCTGAGCAGCGCAAGGGCGATGGAAGGCCCGCGGGGTGCGCTCTACCGGGGCAATGCCTTCAGCGGTGTTCTGGACCAGCTGAAATCTGCCCCAACCGCCAATGGTGTCAGCCTCAACCATCCCTATTTCAGCCGTGAAAACCCGGTCACGATGCTGATTGAGGAGGTTGAAACTATCTGGTCTGCCATTGATCAGCATGATGACTGGCGGGTGCTGGAACGAAAGCTGGCCGATATTCACCTGATGGGGGAGGCGTATGGTCTCCGCCCGTTAACCCCTGAAATCAGTCTCCGCTGACCGCCTCGGGCCAATCCATAGGCTAGAGCAGCTCAACCGGCAGGCCCCGGTTCATCACCGAGCGCAGGATGAAATTGCTCTCCATGCTCTGCACATGGGGCAGGGAGGACAGGTGATTGGCGTGGATCTGGCCGTAATCAGCCACGTCACGCGCCGCAACGCGGAGAATGTAATCCTTGGTCCCGGCCATGAGGAAACAGGCCAACAGGTTGGGGATGCGCACAACCGCCCGTTCAAAATCATTGAGAATCGTTGATGCCTGGCCGGTCAGGGTGATCTGGACCATCACCATGACATCATAATCAATCTTGGCCATGTCGATGGTGGCGTGATAGCCCGCGATCAACCCCTTGCGTTCCAGGGTGTTGACGCGGCGCAGGCACGCCGATGGCGAAAGCCCGATGCGTTCGGACAGCTCAACATTGGTCAGGCGGGCATTTTCCTGCAATGCAGTGACAATCGCCCGGTCGGCTCGGTCAAGTAGCATGAATAAGCGTTTCCTTATTTATTAATGCAAGAATCCATCATTATCAGTAGTAATTACGCACGATCATTCGAAAAAATCAACGTTGAATAATGGAAATAGCAGCAATCGGTATCAGGGTTTTTGGTAAAATTCGCGCAATCGAATAACTCACTTGCACAACCATGATAGGGAGAGTGTCATGCGCATAGGTGTACCAACTGAAATCAAGAACAGGGAATTCCGTGTCGGGCTGGTGCCGGACAGCGTCAAGGAGCTGACCGCAAGGGGCCATCAGGTGCTGGTTCAGTCCGGTGCCGGTGCCGGGATTGGTAGCGATGATGATGCGTATCGCGCCGCCGGTGCCGAAATTGCCCCCGATGCCGAGAGCGTTTTTGCCAACGCGGAAATGATCGTCAAGGTCAAGGAGCCGCAAGAGGTGGAATGGAAACGCCTGCGTGAGGATCATATCCTCTTCACCTACCTGCATCTGGCCCCCGATCCGGCCCAGACCATCGGGCTGATGGAATCGGGTTGCACCGCGATTGCCTATGAAACCGTCACTGATGCCCATGGCGGCCTGCCTCTCTTGGCCCCGATGAGCGAGGTTGCCGGGCGGCTATCGATTATCGAAGGCGGCTATTTCCTCAAGCGTTCCGCTGGCGGGCGCGGCATCCTGTTGTCCGGTGTTCCCGGCACAACCCCTGCCAATATCGTTATCATCGGCGGCGGTGTTGTCGGCACCAACGCGGCCAAGCTGGCCGTCGGGGTTGGCGCGAATGTCACCATCATGGATCGTTCCGTGCCCCGGTTGAGGCAGCTGGATGATATCTTTGGCGGCAGCCTGAAAACCCGTTATTCCACCGGTGCCGCCATTGAGGAAGTCATCACCACCGCTGATCTGGTTGTGGGTGCCGTGCTGATCCCCGGTGCCGCCGCACCCAGGCTGATCCGCCGTGACCAGCTTTCCAGCATGCGTCAGGGGTCAGTGCTTTGTGATGTGGCGATTGACCAGGGCGGTTGCTTTGAAACCTCCCACGCCACAACCCATGAAGACCCGGTTTATGACATTGACGGCGTGGTCCATTATTGCGTTGCCAACATGCCGGGGTCGGTTCCGCTGACATCATCACACGCGCTCAATAACGTTACCCTGCCCTTCACGATGGCACTGGCGGATAAAGGCGTGAAGGCCCTCGATGACAATGATCACCTGATGAACGGGCTGAATGTTCGTGGCGGCAAGATCACGCATCCGGCGGTCATCGATGCCCTTGGTGACAGCCCCAGGCTATCGGCTTAGGGCTTCATTAATTTGCGATAATTTACCAGTTGGGGCTTGACGTGTAGCCCCTGCTGGTGAATAAAGACGCTTCCCACGCGATTTCGCGTGTTTTTCTGTTATGGGGCCATAGCTCAGCTGGGAGAGCGCCTGCTTTGCAAGCAGGAGGTCGTCGGTTCGATCCCGTCTGGCTCCACCAACAGGCGACAGTTTTAATGGAGACGCGGCTATGGCTGTTCCAAAGAGAAAAACCACCCCTTCCAAGCGCGGTATGCGCCGGGCCCATGACGGGATCAAGGCCGATACGTTTGTTGAAGACAAGACCACCGGTGAATTGCATCGCCCGCACCACATGGACCCGAAAACGGGGATGTACCGTGGTCGTCAGGTGATGAAAGTCAAAGAGCGTATCTAGCTGTCCGCTGCATACGCCTGACCCATTTCCCGCTTCAACCTGTTGCAACCGTCAATCGGTCAGGAACCCGACGTGTCTAAGAAAACCAAAATTCAGTCCAGCCCCATTTTTTGCATTGGTGATGTTGTCCGCCATCGTCATTTCCCGTTTCGCGGCGTGATTTTCGATGTCGACCCCGAATTTGCCAATACCGAGGAATGGTATCAGTCCGTGCCGGCGGAAATCCGCCCGGTGAAAGAACAGCCGTTCTATCATCTGCTCGCTGAAAATGAGGACACTTATTACACCGCCTATGTGAGCCAGCAGAACCTGCTGCCTGACGGTGACAGTGGCCCGATTGATCATCCTGAGCTGATTGACCTGTTTGATGAATTTGATGGCGACCGCTATCAGCCAAGGCGCGATTCCATCAATTAGATGAATGCGCACAATTAGATGAATGCTTAGGTTATTGGCTGAAAAGGTTGCTTCTTCTCCTTTGGGGGAGGGCCGCTTCGGCGGTGATTCCCCCGCCTTTATTTCTCACGCATTTGTGATTGGTCACCCCCCCTGTTTCTGACAGGATAATAGGCAGGAAACCTTACGCATGGGGATCCTGCCCCGTTCCCCCTCAATACCGGGAGCGGGGTTTTTTTATGCCTGTTTGTCCCTGAAAACAATGCGCTCCTCGCCCATTCCTGCTGATGCCTAAGTGCTTTTCATTATTGCGAATAACTCGCGTTTGCATGCGCAAAGATAGCACTTGAAATTAATTTGGAATCATTCCATATAATAACCAGACCGAATTAGTCCTGATTACGCATTTCCAGTGTTCAGCCAGTCCCGTTAATAACATCACTGGCCTTGCAATAGAATGTTTGATCATCCCTGGGGAGAATGACCTTGATAAGGTTGAACCGCATGACTGATTACGCCGCCGTGGTGTTAAGCGTTATGGCCAGTGCCCACCATCATGGTGAGAAGGGCAGCCTGTCCACAACCGATATATCCGCGCGCTCTGGCCTGGGTCAGCCGACGGTGGCCAAGATCATGAAACAGCTCTCCCAGGCCGGACTCGTCAACGCGACCAGGGGCAAGGATGGCGGATACAGCCTGACCCGCGCCCCCGAAGCTATTGCCGTTGCCACTATTATTGAGGCAATGGAAGGCCCGATCGCCCTGACCGCCTGTGTTGAAACAGCATCTGATCCGTGTGCATCACGCAACAGCTGTTTCATCAGCGGTCATTGGGAGAGGGTGAATACCAGTATCGCCGATGCACTCGAAGCGGTGACACTGGCTGATCTGACCAACCCTGAATACAGTTTTCGTCCCCATCCGGCCGTGCCGGACCATCTTGATACCAGCAGGAGTGTGAAAGCCCATGTCGGCAACCGTTGAAACCATCCGCCAGGTCGAAGAAGCCACAGGCAAGTACAAGTACGGCTTTGTCACCGATATTGAAGTCGATAAGGCCCCGAAAGGTCTTTCCGAGGATACAGTAAGGCTGATCTCGGCCAAGAAGAATGAGCCTGAATGGATGCTGGAATGGCGGCTGAAGGCGTATCGCCACTGGCTGACCATGGAAGAACCCGATTGGGCCAAGCTCAACTACCCGCCCATCGACTATCAGGATATCTACTATTACGCCGCGCCGAAACAGGCTGACGGCCCGAAAAGCCTGGATGAGGTCGATCCTGAGCTGCTCCGCACCTATGAAAAGCTTGGTATCCCCCTGAGGGAACAGGAAATGCTGGCTGGCGTTGCCGTGGATGCAGTGTTTGACAGTGTTTCTGTTGCCACCACGTTCCGGGAAAAACTGTTTGAAGCGGGGGTGATTTTCTGCCCGATTTCGGAGGCTATTCAGGATTATCCCGAGCTGGTCAAGGAATACATCGGCTCGGTCGTCCCGCAAGGTGATAACTATTTCGCCGCGCTCAATTCAGCGGTCTTTACCGACGGATCGTTCGTCTACATCCCCAAGGGTGTTCGCTGCCCGATGGAACTGTCGACCTATTTCCGTATCAATGAGCAGAATACAGGCCAGTTTGAACGGACACTCATCATCGCTGATGAAGAAAGCTATGTGTCCTACCTCGAAGGTTGCACCGCGCCCCAGCGTGATGAAAACCAGCTGCATGCCGCGGTTGTTGAACTGGTGACCATGCACGATGCCGAAATCAAGTATTCAACGGTCCAGAACTGGTACCCCGGTGATGAGAACGGCAAGGGCGGGATTTACAATTTCGTCACCAAGCGTGGTGCCTGCCGTGGTGACCGGTCCAAGATTTCATGGACCCAGGTTGAAACCGGTTCTGCGATTACATGGAAATACCCGTCCTGCATCCTGCAAGGCGCGGACAGTGTGGGCGAGTTCTATTCGGTTGCTGTTACCAACAACGCCCAGCAGGCCGATACCGGAACCAAGATGATCCATATCGGCCCCCGGACCCGGTCCACCATCATTGCCAAGGGGATTGCCGCCGGTAAATCCGACAGCACCTATCGGGGGCTGGTGCGGATGATGCCTGGTGCCGAAGGTGGCCGCAATTTCACCCAGTGCGACAGTCTGCTGGTCGGTAACAAATGCGGCGCGCATACCGTGCCTTATATTGTTTCCCGCAACCCGAGTGCGCGGATCGAGCATGAGGCCACCACCTCACGCATTTCCGAGGATCAGCTGTTTTACTGCCTGCAACGCGGCATGACCCAGGAAGATGCCGTGTCGCTGATCGTTAACGGCTTCTGCAAGGAAGTCATGAAAGAGTTGCCGATGGAATTTGCCGTTGAAGCCCAGAAGCTGATCGGGATTTCACTCGAAGGCAGCGTTGGCTGAGTATTGACCTACAGAGAAAGAACAGGAATTAACCATGTCACTCATTGAAATTCGCGATCTCCATGCCTCGGTTGGCGATACGGAAATTCTCAAGGGTATTTCCCTTACCATCAACCGTGGTGAAGTCCACGCCATCATGGGGCCGAACGGGTCTGGCAAAAGCACGCTTTCCTATGTGCTGGCAGGGCGTGACGGCTATGAAGTCACCGGCGGCGATATTCTGCTGGACGGTGTTTCGATCCTTGAAATGGAGGCTGATGAACGCGCCCGGGCCGGGATGTTCCTGGCGTTTCAGTACCCGGTTGAACTGCCCGGTGTCGGCGGCATGAGCTTCCTTCGCGGGGCTGTCAACGCGCGCCGCCGTGAAGAGGGTGAAGATGAAATCGACCATCTTGAGTTCGTGAAGATGGTTCGCGGCAAGGCGGGTGAGCTTGGCATCAAGGATGAAATGCTGAAACGCGCCGTCAATGTCGGTTTCTCGGGCGGGGAGAAGAAACGCTATGAAATCCTGCAACTGGCCCTGCTGGAGCCGGCCTTCGCCATTCTTGATGAGACGGATTCCGGGCTGGATGTCGATGCACTCAGGATCGTTTCCGAAGGGGTAAACGCCCTCCGCAGCGATGCTATCGGCATGCTGGTAATCACCCACTACCAGCGCCTGCTGGACCATATCGTGCCGGATTTCGTGCATATTCTGGCGGATGGTAAAATCTTGAAGTCTGGTGACAAGAACCTTGCGCTTGAAGTTGAAAAGTCAGGGTATTCTAACTTTACGGATGCAGCCTGATATGACGCAGAACTCCAGTGAAATGCTCGCGACACTGAAAGCTGATGCCGCCGCCCGATTTGAAGCGGCAGGCTGGCCCACCCCGGCGCATGAGGCATGGAAATTCACCAACCTCAACCGCCTCAAGGCGCGTGACTTTACCCCGGCCAACGCGGATGCCTCGGCCTCCGATGGCGCGACTGACGGCATGATTGTGTTCCGCAATGGTGTTTACCAGCCCGGGCTTTCCGGCGCGATGCCTGATGGTGTGGTCCTGACATCGCTTGATGACAGTGCCGGGCTTGCGGGCCTGCTTGACCATGATCAGCTGAAGGGTCATCCCGTCGCTGACCAAACCCTTGCCGCCACCACGGGCGGGATCGGGCTGACTGTCACCGGTACAGCCTCTACCCCTGTGACCGTGGTTTATGAAAATACCGGTGATGATACCTCGGCGCATCCGGTGATGGTGGTTGATCTGGCCGATGGGGCCAGCCTGACCCTGCTCGAAACCCATGCAGGTGAGGGCGAGGGGCTTTCCCTGCCGGTGATGGCTATTCGTCAGGGTGAGGGGGCAGCGCTCCACCACGCCCGTGTTCAGGTTGAAGATGAAAACCGTCATCACCTCGGCCAGGCTGTGTTCACCCTGGCC
>NTKX01000058.1 GCA_002457135.1 SAR116 cluster bacterium MED-G04 | reverse complement strand
CTTTTCATGCGCAGCGTACTGATCAGCATGGAATTTTGCGAGATCAGCATTTTTAATCATCATGTCACAAGTCAGACCATCGCTGGTGCAGAAATCCTGCCACTCCTTCGAGTCAAATAACTCCTGAAACAGATTGGTGTAAAATTTAACCGCACCATCAGACATTCCTGGCGGACCGTTTACTGACCTCTGCATGTAATATTCAATGTTAATACCAAGTTCTTTGGCAGTCGGCACATCAGGGAATGCAGCCATACGCTTGCCAGTGAATTGGATCAGTGGCTTTGAGTCACCCGCTTTGTAGAATGCCATTTGCTCGGACGGATTATTAACTGTTGAGTCAATTTGCTTGCCGATCAGGTTTTTGGCAACTGTACCACCCCCAGGGAATGGAATGTAAGTAACTCCATAGCCAAACTCAGCTTCCATCATAGCTGTCAAGACGCTGTCTTCCTGACCTGAACCAGTTCCACCGACTTTCCAGTCTTTACCGGCGGCTTTCACCGCACTTACGTATGAATTAATGTCGGTGATGTCTGACTGGTCTGAATGCACCCACAATAAAAATGTGTCCATTGCCATCAGGCCGATTGGAGTAAATTCAGTTGGATCAACACCCAGATCTTTCTGAATGATAGGAGTTGTGTAGAAGCTGTTTAGAGTCATCATCACAGTGTGATCATCGCCCGACTTATCTTGTAGATAGCGCAAAGCTTCCGCGCCTGACCCACCGGGTTTGTTCATCGGAATAAATGGACGCGGTGACAAGCCCTTCTTCTCGATAATGCCTTGCAGCAAACGAGCAATCTGGTCAGCTCCACCACCGGCACCCGCCATTATAATGAATTCGACTGGTTTTTTTGGCTGCCAATCATGGCTTCCGGCAACGGCAATTGACGTTGTCATACCAAGCGCTATTGCACCAGCTAACAAAGATTTTAGAAATCGCATTTGTTCCTCCTTGATTATATTTACGAATGTATATCCATTTTTTAGAATGGATAACAATATAGGCAAGACGTAAAATCTTAATCGACAAACCTCAAGCCTCACGAATCGATGATGATCAATTTTGTATAATAATTCAGGATTTTATAATTTGTCATCACCTTCAAAGTAAATCAGATGACATACAAAGCAATACGTAACTGGAAAAAAATTAAGCCACATTTTCTGCCAAGCAAAGAGTAGCGTTCCGCAATTTTCTTGCCAGTTTCTTGTCAAAGAGTAACACGTTTACGTAATTCAACAGTAGTCAGGTCTGACTAGGGAAATTCTGACCGTATTTTTGTTCGCATTGCTAAACGGAATAATGAGTATGTAGCAAAAAATTGGGCAATATACCCATCACATTATAGTCAACTATCGCTGATGGAGTTGGCTCAAAATTAGCGCTAACAATATCCCATTGTAATTTGCAAATAGCATTCATAATATTTCTCTGAAATCGCTCTCAACAAAAAACTTTTCAGTTTGGTTGTCCCACGATCACCACGGCGGAGTGCGTGGTACGCTAGACGGAATGAGTACAGGCTATTTACAACTAAGTAACCTTGATAAATAAAATTTATTGCTCAAATAAACAGCCCCTGGATAGTCCAAGGCCTCACTGGCCTTTTGTAAAGCTGAAAGCAAGAACTTCTGACGCACCAATGTAGTTATTCGAAAGCGCAAGATATTAACAAGTAAAAACCCCGTTAAATATGTTAACCATCATTCGGCTGTTTGGAATTAGACTGAACGTAAAAATTGAAAATGACACAAGTAGATTGCCTCTGGGCCTAATCAGTGAAGATAGATTGGAAACTATTGCTACCATCGGTACCCACACACTCTAGATACCCCCTCTCCATTCATGTCCACTTTCGTTGATATTTGGACAATCAACATGACCCATGGTACCAAGAAAAATCTTTTTTGTGCCGCCCCCAAGGATGGGCTTAATGATGCTCCACCTGATTCTGCCATCCAAGGAAACCTTCACTGATGCCAACGCTGGCGCGATTGCTAGAGTCGCGGCGGACAGCCTCCATGGCAGCCAGTTTCGCGATGATGCCATGGTTTTTGGCCAGAATATAAGCACACCACCCATGGGCGGGGTTAGCTATCTCGGTCTCACCAGCTGGCATCGCTTTTTCCATGGCAGTAATATCGGGCTGGGCAAGGCCTATATTAACTGGCTCAGGAAAACCCCGAAAGCCCGCTGGCCGTATCTGATTGAGGTGCATGGACGCTGCGCCCTTGCCAGAATGATCGCCAGCGCCGTCCCCGAGGTTCCCGTGGTACTGTTTCAGCATAATGACCCGAGGACGATGACCGGCGCCCGCAGCGGGGCCGAGCGCACGGCATTGACCCAGGTGCTGGCCGGTGTTTTTTCCAATTCCGGTTATATTGAGGGCTGCTTTCGTGAAGGGCTCCCCCCCGAGCATGATGCTGATTGCCAATTCCATATCATCCGCCTAGGGGCCAGACGCTGGCATGAGGCGGCCCCTAAAAAATCCCACACCATCCTGTTCGTTGGTCGCATGGTCCCTGAAAAAGGCGCGGCGGAGGCGGCAGAGGCCATCGCATCCGTGCTGCCGGACTATCCCGAATGGCGGTTCGTGATGATCGGCGCACGCCGGTTTGAGGAAGCCGTTGAAAATGATTACGCCGCCCGTATTCGTTCCAGGCTGAAGCCGCTCGGCGATCAGGTGGAGCTGACAGGCTTTGTGCCGGCAGAAACGGTGCGCCGCTATCAGGATGAGGCGGCGATTGTTCTGGCCCCGTCGCAATGGCAGGAACCGGCGGGCCTCGTGGTGCTGGAGGCTCTTGCCAGCGGTTCTGCGCTGATCACATCACGGCGTGGCGGCATCCCTGAATACACCGACGGCCGATCGGTGCTGCTCGATGAGCCGGATGGTCCATCCATCAGCGATGCGTTGAGGTCATTATTATCGAACCCGGCACAGCTCAAATCCTTGCAGGACAAGGCATGGAAAGACTATCCTTTCACCCTGGAAGCCATGGTGGCGGCCATTGATGAAGCGCGTTCCAGCGTGATCACCAGAGGATAAAGGGAATGGATGACCCCAGGGTGCTTGAAGAAATCCGTGACGGTGTTGCCGCGATCTGCCGTGACTTCCCGGGGCGTTACTGGCAGGAACGCGATGCAGCCCGCGAATACCCCGAAGATTTCGTCAACGCGCTGACGGCATCAGGCTATCTTGCCGCCCTGGTGCCTGAGGAATATGGCGGCTCGGGATTAAGCCTCACCGCCGCTGCTGTCATTCTTGAGGAAATTCACCGCAATGGATGCAATGCGGCGGCCTGCCATGCCCAGATGTACACGATGGGGACTGTTCTGCGGCACGGTAGTGATGGGCAGAAACAGGCTTACCTGCCCGGGATTGCTGATGGGTCGCTCCGCTTGCAGGCCTTTGGCGTTACCGAACCCACCAGCGGCACCGATACGCTGTCGCTCCGCACCACGGCGCGGCGTGATGGTGATGACTATATCGTCAACGGGCAGAAAATCTGGACCTCACGGGCAGAATATTCTGACCTGATGCTGCTGCTGGCACGAACCACCCCGCGCGATCAGGTGGAAATGCGCACCGACGGGCTGTCGGTCTTTCTGCTCAACATGAAGGATTTCATCGGCAAGGGCATGACCATCCGGCCGATCCGTACCATGATCAACCATTCCACCACCGAAGTGTTCTTTGATGAGCTGAGGATACCCGCATCCAGCCTGATCGGGGTGGAGGGCAAGGGGTTCCGCTATATCCTGTCCGGCATGAACGCTGAACGCATCCTGATTGCCGCGGAATGCATCGGTGATGCCAAATGGTTCATCGAAAAAGCCACCACCTACGTCAATGAGCGGGTTGTATTCGGCAACCCCATCGGCCGCAATCAGGGCATTCAGTTCCCAATTGCGAAAGCCTATGCCCATATGCTGGCGGCGGAAGCCATCGTCCAGCGTGCAGCCGCCACCTATGATCGCGGCGAAGACCCGGGTGGTGAGGCCAATATCGCCAAGATGCTGGCCGCTGATGCATCATGGCAAACGGGTGAGGCCTGCTTGCAGAGTTTCGGCGGTTTCGGTTTTGCCGAAGAATACGACGTTGAACGCAAATGGCGGGAAACTCGGCTCTATCAGGTGGCGCCGATTTCAACCAACCTGATCCTATCCTATATCGCCGAGCATATCCTGAAAATGCCCAAATCGTATTGATCAGCTGAACTCATTCCTTACAGCATCGGTATCCGCACCCAGATCAGGGATGCTGCGGCCATTCGCCAGCATGCCCTCCATCATCGCCCCGGGTGCAATGATGCGCATGTCACCGGCACTGCTGCGGACCGTGATATAACGGGACTGCGGGTGGCTGATCAGATCATCAATGCCGTTGAGCCTGCCAAAAGCAATCCCCGCATTGGTGAGCTTGCCGGCCATGTCATCACGGCTCGACCGGCCAAACACCGCCAGCATGATTTCATCCAGATCAACCCGGTTTGAAACGCGGTTGATGTTGCTGTCAAAGCGCGGATCGGTGGCGATAGCATCATCCCCCAGAACCTCACCGCATAACCGCGCCCATTCGCGTTCATTCTGGATCGACAGCAGGATCATCCCGCCATCACCGCAGGCGTAAACGCCGTAGGGTGCAATCGACGGATGATGCAATCCCGGGCGGCGAATCTCCTTGCCGCCATAGAGATGCTGGACATAGGGAACATTCATCCAGTCCGACAGGGCATGGAACAGCGATACCTCAATAGCCCGGCCCACGCCGGTTTGGACCCTGCCGTAAAGCGCCTGCAAAATCGCCTGGTGGGAGGTCATGCCCGCGGCGATATCGCAGATGGAAACGCCAACCCGCCCGGCATGATCAGGGGTGCCGGTGATACCCGCTAGCCCGGTTTCGGCCTGGATCAGCAGATCATAGGCTTTCATCTGGCTCCAGGGGCCGTCACTGCCATAACCGCTGATCGAACAGGTGATGAGTCGCGGATTATCATCACGCATGGCGGCAACCGGCAGGCCAAGGCGATCAAACGCCCCCGGCATCAGATTCTGGATGAAGATATCAGCCTCGGCGATCATGGCCCGCAACAGCTCTTTATCGGCGGCATCCTTCAGGTTGAGGCAGACCGACTCCTTGCCCTTGTTGAGCCAGACGAAATAGGAGCTGAACCCCTTGGCATCGGCATCATAGAGACGGGCGAAATCACCTTCGGGGCGTTCGATCTTGATCACCCTTGCCCCTGCCTCGGCCAGTTTCATCGATGCATAGGGCGCCGCCACGGCCTGTTCCACGGAAACGACCAGCAGCCCCTCAAGATCACCTTTTCCTGTCATTGTTGATGGCATTTCTGATGGCATAACCTCAACTCCCACCCCTTATAAACTAGCGCAAGCCTACCCTTTCTCGCCCCACTGGCCAAGGGTGTAAAGCCGGGCGGCGGTGGCATCCACCGACCCTTCATCCTGCTCATCAACGCCTTCGGACCAGCCAAGCGCCTTGAGCAGGGGCGGGTTCTGTTTCACGCTATCAGGGCAATGGCTGAAGCATGATGACACCCATTTGCCCTTGCTGATGCGGCCATAGATCCGGCTGGTGTCAAAATTGGCCAGCTCAATCCCGGGCATGGCAGCAATGCACTGGCTGAGGAAGGAATAATCAGGCCCCTCCCCCTCAATCAGCACCGCGTCAGGCGTGCGGGCATCGAGGTTGACCGAACGGAAGCGGTCAATATTCGCCAGCGCCACCGGGTCAAGGATCACCATCTGCCCGCCCTCACCAAAGGCGATGGTGCGCGGCGGTGAGCCGAGGGCAACGTCATTATCAAGAAATTCATAATGGATGGTTTTATCCGCAATCGCCGTCCATGAAAAAAACAGCTCGGGAATACCGGTGAAGGCCTCCCTGTTATGGTAGAGCAGATCATCCACCGCCTTGTAACGCTGGGTTGTCAGCCCGCGTTTCCAGGCGCGTTCCACGGTTTCGGCTGGCGCCGTAATGACAAAAAATAGAAACACCATGTCACCAAACCGGGTCAAGAGGGTGCTGTGATAATCGCCCGAGCTGTCCACCATGAAACTGTCAAACCGGAACCGGTCAATCAGCAGATGTGGCATTTCCTGGCGTTCGGCCTTTTGTTCCATGTAGCGGTCCAGCTTATGGTCGATGATCGACAGCTCCTGCCCTGTCAGCATGGCGGCGTATTTGTAATCCGCACCAAGGCTGTCGTAATCGAGCAGGTATTTGCGCCAGTAATCAGGGCTGATGAGGGCGAAATCTTCCCACGCCACCCCCAGCTTTTCGGCCAGCTCCCTCTGTTTCGGGCGGACTGTGCTTTTGCCCGCGGCTGATGCGCCCTTGACGTTCATCACAATGCGCTTGCGCTGATAGGGCAGACGGCGAAAACCTTCACGGTTGATGGCGGTGTTCAGCACCGGTTCGATCATGCGGCGGATTTCACCCGGGCCGTAATCCTGACAGAACAACCGCAGGGCCAGCCGGGCCATCAGCCCGTGATCGGTGATGATCCGCCCCCGGTGACTGATCATGGATGCCGCCACCTCGGCGATAGCAGCATGGATTGCGGCCTCCCTCTTTTCATCATTGTTATGGCCGGAGACATCAGCCTTGTTGCGCCAGAGCGTGAGCTTGGCCATATCCTCGCGCTCCGTATCCTCCAGGCTTTTCTTGCGCTCGGGTTGGCGCTTGAACATCTGGCTCAGGAACCCGCCATTGTCCTGATCAGGTTGCGCTTTTGTGGTGCTGAGAATCTCTTCCATCCTGGCCAGGGTATCGCAGCGAAACCGCTCATACCCGGCGTCGAGTTCAGGCAGAACAGGATCAATATGGTTGTCATGGATACGCCGCACCATGGCGCGCAGGGACAGGCCGAGGTATTCATAATCAGGTCCATCCGGCACCGTCAAGTCGGTGGTCACCCGCACCAGCAATTCATGAACAATCATCCGCTCGGCTCTAAGGTCAACCATCCTCGTTATCGGCAACCCACATAAATTGGAGGCCTCGGTCGCTTCATCAAAACCGGTATAGGCGTTCTCTGCCCGGAACAGTGAAACCAGGGGCTGGAGATGGGGGGGGATGGTTGAATTTAGCCCGGGGTTCCAGGCATGGAACGGCCCATCAGCTTCATGCGCATCAGTGGCGACTTCGGGGCCGTTAGGGTCATTTTCATGGGACGGCATTTGCATCCCCCTGCCTCAAAAGGGTGTGGGGGGAAGGCGTATCAGCCGACCTCTCCCCCTCTGAATAGGTTAGGCTTTGGCTTCACGAGTAATTTCGATGTCTGTTTTGAAACTCATTATTCTATTCTTACTGTTCTATTCCATTATCTTTCCGATTGAAATCCCGGCAGATTGCGCCCATTCCGAGGCCGTCATCTTGCCTGCTCCGGCAGGGCGGACCCTCTTGATCAGGATCTGCCCCCCGTTCCCTTGTACGGTAATACCATCATCGGAAACCGCGACAACTTCGCCATGATTTGGTCCGTCACCGTCAAGCCTGGCGGCATCGTAGATCTTGATTTCCTCACCATCGATCATCGACCATGCACCGGGGGCAGGGTTGCCGGCGCGGATGGTGTTGTAGGTTTCGGCCACCGGCTTGCTCCAGTCGAGCCTAGCGGCATCCTTGTTGAACCAACCTTCATAGGTGCCGTCGTCGAGACGCTGGTCATGCTTGATGATGACCCCTGCCTTGACCATGGCGAGGGCTTCCATCATGGCGTCAACACCCATGGGGAAGAGATTCTTGAAATAGATATCGCCGAGGGTGTCATCAGGGCAGATCGGGCAGGTTTTCTGCAACATGATCGGGCCTTCATCGAGGCCGTCATCAGGCCAGAAAATGGTCAGCCCGGTATGCTTTTTGCCCATGGCGATCGGCCAGTTGATTGAAGATGGGCCGCGATGCTGGGGGCAGAGCGAGGGGTGATACTGGAACGTGCCATGGGTCGGCGCGTTACGCACCGCCTCAGGCACGAACAGCAGCACATAGGCCATCATGCAGACATCCGCGTTGAAGGATTGCATCAGCTCGAGGGCTTCGGGTGTCTTCCATGATGCAGGCTGATGCAGTGGCAGGCCCTTCTCACGCGCCAGATCAGCCAGCGGATCAGCCGGCTTGCCCTCTTTTTCAGGGGCGCAACATACCGCCACCACATCCTCGCCATCCTCAAGCAGGCGTTCCAGAACAGCCTTGCCAAAGGCCTGTTGTCCGTGCAGTACGATGCGCATTGATCTTCCCCCCTATTCAGCCGCTGACTTGAGTTTGCCAACAGCACCCGAAGCCGCGATGGCTTCAATTTCGCTGTCCGAATAGCCCAGAACGTCACCGAGAATTTCAGTTGTGTGTTCACCCAGCAGTGGCGACCGCACAACCTCAACATCGCTATCCGACAGTTTGATCGGGCAACCGACCGAAACATACTCGCCGCGCTCGGGGTGATCGACCTTGACCAGGGTTCCGGTGGCGTAAAGCCCCTTGTCCTCGGAAATTTCCTTCATGGAAAGGATCGGTCCCACCGGGATATCCATCGGGTTGCAGAGATCCATCACCTCATATTTTGTCTTGGTCATGGTCCATTCCTCAATCCGCTCAAAAATCCGGTTGAGCTTGTCGAGGCGCGCTGGCGGGGTGGCGAAACCTTCTTCGGTTTTCCAGTCCGGCTCACCGATAACGTCACAGACCTTTTCCCAGACCGCCGCCTGGATGATGAAATAGGTGTAGGCGTTGGGGTCATTTTCCCAGCCCTTGCATTTCAGGATACGGCCAGGCTGACCACCACCGGAATCGTTTCCCGCACGCGGCGTGGCATCACCAAAGGGCAGGCCTTCACCGAACTGGGAATATTCCTTGAGCGGGCCAACCTCAAGCCGCTGCTGGTCACGCATTTTCACGCGGCAGAGGTTGAGCACGGAATCCTGCATGGCGGCGGTGACTTTCTGCCCCCGGCCGGTTTTCTCACGCTGGAACAGCGCGGTCACGATCCCGAGGCATAGATGCAGGCCAGTGCCTGAATCGCCGATCTGCGCACCGGTAACCAGCGGCGGGCCATCCACAAAACCCGTGGTGCTGGCCGAACCGCCAGCGCATTGGGCGACGTTTTCATAAACCTTGCAGTCCTGATACTTGCCCGGGCCAAAACCCTTGATCGATGCCATGATGATGCGCGGGTTGATTTCCTGAATGCGTTCCCAGGAAAAGCCCATGCGGTCAAGCGCACCAGGGGCAAAGTTTTCCACCAGCACATCACAGGTTTCGATCAGGCGGGTCAGCACCTCTTTGCCGGTCTCGTTCTTTGAATTCAGCTCAATCGACCGCTTGTTGTGGTTCAGCATCGTGAAATAGAGGCTGTCCGCGCCCGGCACGTCAACCAGCTGCTGGCGGGTCGCATCACCGACACCGGGGCGTTCAACCTTGATAACATCAGCGCCGAACCAGCCGAGCAACTGGGTGCAGGTCGGCCCGGACTGGACATGGGTAAAATCGAGTACTTTGATACCTTCGAGAGCTTTCATTGTCTTTCTACCTGAATACTGGAGGTTGGTAAGGGTTGGGGTATATCATTTGGGTCGTCTCAGCCTTATTTCTTGGTGACCACGCTCTGCGGGTTGAGGTTGCCGATGCGGCCGCTTTCGGTTCCGGCGGCCTCATCAATGATGGCGTTGACCAGCGTCGGTTTGCCTGAAGCGATCGCCTCACGCACGGCACGGTTCAGCTCATCAGGGGTGGTGGCATAGACGCCGACACCACCGAACGCGGCCATCATCTGATCATAACGCGCATCCTTGACGAACACCGTCGGGGCCACATCAGGGCCGCCGGTGGGGTTGACATCAACGCCCCGGTAAATACCGTTGTTGTTGAAGACGACAACACAGACCGGCAGGTTGTAGCGGCAGATGGTTTCAATTTCCATTCCGCTGAACCCGAAGGCACTGTCGCCCTCGACTGCCAGCACCGGCTGGCCGGTTTCAACCGCCGCCGCGATGGCGGTCCCCATGCCGATCCCCATCACGCCCCAGGTGCCGACATCGAGGCGATGGCGAGGGCGGTGAATATCAATGATGCTGCGGGCGAAATCGAGCGTGTTCGCGCCTTCATTGACGAGGATCGTATCAGGGTGATCGTTGATCACTTCACGCAGGCAGCCGAGCGCACCGTGGTAATCCATCGGCACCGCGTTGCTCTTGAGCCGTCCAGCCATTTTTTCAAGGTTCGTCTGCTTTTTCTCGCCCACTGCATTGAGCCAGCCTTCCGCCGGTTTCGACCAGTCATCGCCCATCGCCTTCATCATGGCATCCAGCACGGCACCGACATCACCGACCAGCGGGGCTGCGATTTCAACATTGCTGTCCATTTCGGTGGCCTCGATATCGACCTGAATGAATTTCTTTGAGCCTTTGTCACCCCAGGTCTTGCCCTTGCCGTGGGACAGCAGCCAGTTGAGCCGGGCGCCAACCATCATCACCACATCGGCCTCTTTTAGCACCAGCGAACGCGCCGCCGCCGCCGACTGGGGATGGGTATCAGGCAGCAGCCCCTTTGCCATGCTCATGGGCAAATAGGGGATCCCTGATTTCTCAACGAAGGCCTTGACCACGTCATCAGCCTGAGCGTAAGCCGCGCCCTTGCCCAGAATGATGAGCGGGCGTTCCGCCTTTTTCAGCACGTCAAGCGCACGGTCAACCGCATCAGGGGCGGGGATGGATGCCGGGGCCGGATCGATGACCTTGACCAGGGTTTTTTCGCCTTCAACAGCGTCCATCACCTGACCCATCAGATTGGCGGGCAGATCAAGGTAAACCCCGCCAGGACGACCCGATACCGCCGCCCGGATCGCGCGGGCAACACCAATGCCGATATCCTCGGCATGGAGGACACGGTACGCCGCCTTGCACAGCGGCTTGGCAATCGCCAGCTGGTCCATTTCCTCATAATCACCTTGCTGGAGGTCAACGATTTCACGTTCGGACGACCCGCTGATGAGGATCATCGGGAAACAGTTGGTGGTGGCGTTGGCCAGCGCGGTCAGGCCATTGAGGAAACCCGGGGCCGAAACCGTCAGGCAGATGCCCGGCTTTTTGGTCAGGTAGCCTGCGATGGATGCCGCGTATCCGGCATGCTGTTCATGACGAAACGACAGAACACGCATCCCGGCACCCTGGGCCAGCCGCCCGAGGTCAGTGATGGGAATACCCGGGACATTATAGATGGTGTTGATATCGTTCAGCTTGAGCGCATCAATAATAAGGTGAAAGCCGTCAGTCAGATTGCCGGTATCGGTATCAGGCTGTTTCATATCCGTTGGGGTCATCACTTTCTCCGGTAACGTTATCTGGTCTGATTGCTGTCTAGATTGAGCGTGAGATTAATGGTCGATACATCGCGCGATCCGGCCAGATTGGCCAGCCGGGTCCAGCGGTCCTTGACATGGTCATGCAGTTTCATGGTGTGTTCGCGCACCAGCCTGGATGCCAGTTCGGGATCACGCACCTCAAGCGCCTCAATGATTTCCATGTGATCCTCAATGGACCGGTGGGCGCGATTATTCTCGCCCATGGCCCGGCGACGCACCGCGTTCATGTGCATGAAAAGCTGGTTTGCCGTGGTCTTGAGCAGCTCGCACCCCGACAGGTCCAGAATGCTCTGATGGAATTTGATATTGGCATCGGAATATTCGCCCAGCTCGGCTTTCTTGGCGGTGGCGCTATGGGCCATGGCAAATTTCCGCAAAGCAACAAAATCGGCATCACTGGCATTGGTGGCCGCCATATGCGCCGCCATGCTCTCAACCGCTGCCCAGGTGATGATCATGTCGAGAATTTCCTGGAGCGATTTGCGATGGATGAAAACGCCC
>NTKX01000057.1 GCA_002457135.1 SAR116 cluster bacterium MED-G04 | reverse complement strand
ACCGGGCGGGGACGGCTCAACATCAAGCGATGCATTGGCGCGGCTCATCCGCTGATAGGGGTCCAGCATCAGCAAGGCGCCTTTGCCGCTGGTGATATGCCGGTCAATCGAAACCAGCATATCCTTTTTAACCACAGGGGCATCCATGACGACCAGCACGTCAATATCATCAGGCAACTGGCCCGCGAAATAGGGGATGATCGTGATGTCGTACTGGCTTTTCAGTTCTTCCAGGATCGACAGGCCGGGGTGAGGTTCCGTGACATTGCTGGGCTTGAGCAGTGAGGACAGGATGCCGACACGCGTTATCCTGTCCCGGGAAAGATTGCTGATCTGCAAGGCGATATCATATTCAAGCATGGCGGCGCGCTGATAATCGAAATAGCTGGTCACCAGGTGCCTGTCACCAGCCTTGAACCCGGCCCCAAAATAGAGGATATCACCCGAGGTCATCGGCACTTTCCTGATGCCATCCAGCTCAGCCCTTTCCGCCATTTCGGTATCGGGCTTGAGCGGCATCACCCTGAACTTGATCTTACCACGACTGGCATCCGCCAGACGGTGCATCATGCGCTGAACCCTCTCGGCATGCTGGACAATCTGCGGCGGGGCAGGGGTCATGTCATCACTGATATAGAGCGTCAATTCCATCCCGGTGCTGACCTCACCCGCAAGGTCGAGGGTCTGCTGGCGGAAGGTGAATTCCTTATGTTCGGTCGCATCCAGCGCGATATCAATCGTGGTGAGCATGTTGGCAACCACCGCCGATGCGCTGGCCGCCACGATCAGCCCGCCAATACCGGATGCAGCAAACAGCCCGGGCCGGGCAGGCGGTTTCCGGAAAGCATTGAACTGATAACAGGCGAGGGCCAGGGCAAGGGTGATGAAAACCCCGAAATACCCGAGCGAAGCCAGATCAATCCGCCCGCTTGCCATTTCATCCAGCCAGTGCTTGGGGCTGGCGGAATAGAGATAGCTGCCGATTTCCTGCAAGGCTTCGGGGATCAGCCGGTTTTGCAGAACCCCGATATCAATCAGGACCAGGCACAGAATGAACGTCACCGCCAGCAGAAACGCCCCGATCTGTTCCTTGCAGATGGCGGCGGCCAGAATGGCAATGGCGTGAAAAAGCGCAAGCGTGATCAACGCCCCGGCATAACCCGTGGCCGCAATCCCCCAGTCAGGGTCGCCAAGCATCCCGAGGGTTATCAGGAAGGGGAAGGTCAGGACCAGGGACAGGGCCAGCACCACCACCCCGCTGAGCCATTTGCCGAGGACAATGGCATACCCCGGCAACGGAAACGACAGGGTCAGATCAATGCTGCCGGATTGAACCTGATTGTCAAAGGCCCGCATCGCAAGGGCAGGGATGAAAATAACGCAAACCCAGGGCAGGAACTGCCATTGCAGGGACAGCACCGCATGGTTGGTATCCAGAAAATTGCCAATCAGGAAAATACTGGCCGCCAGAAAAAACAGGAACCCGGCCAGGAAAATCGCCAGCACAGGGGTATAGATATACTGGCGCAATTCATGCTTCAGCACCGTCATGATATCGGCCTTCGCTTTTGCCAGAAAGGGCCTGCTGGAAGGCGGGGTGCCGGAAGGCGGGGGATGGAAAGGCTTGTTTTCTGTCATTTCAGGTCAGGGCATATCCAGGGGTGGTTATCGTTAGCGCGTCAGGCTGGTGACGGATGCCTCCAGCCTGCCATTTTTATCGGTGAAATCGGATGTTGCGCCGGTCTCAACAAGGCGGCCCTGATGCATGATCATCAGCCGGTCGCACAGGGTTTCGGCTTCTTCGAGAATATGGGTGGACATGATGATGATTTTCGACTGGCCGGTTGATTTGATCAGCGAGCGGATCGCGATCTTCTGCAACGGATCAAGCCCGTCGGTGGGTTCATCCAGAAACATGATCGGCGGGTCATGAACAAAACACTGCGCCAGCCAGGCCCGTTGCCGCCAGCCTTTCGAAAGACTGGACAGCAGCTCTCCCCGCGCATCACCGAGTTGCAGCATGCCAAGGCAGTTTTCAATCGCCTCATGCATGGCACTGCCATAGAGGCCATGGGCATTGGCGGAAAACACCAGAAATTCATGAACCGTCAGGTTGTCAAAGCCTGACGCTGCCTCCGGCAGATAGCCAATCTGGTTCTGGGCAAGGTGCCTGTTGGCGGTGATCGAACAGCCGTTCAGGGTGGCATCACCCTGATCAGGGGTAATGACCCCGGCCAGCATCTTGATGAGGGTGGATTTCCCCGCACCATTGGCCCCGAGGAGGCCAGTGATCTGCCCTGATACGGCTTCGAATGATACATCACTGACGGCTGGTTTGTCAGAATAGGCTTTGGAGAGGTTCTCGGCGTTTATTCTGAACATGATCCCTATCACTCAATGACCTATAACTTGATGCCTTATCTCTGGATGGTTGCAGATTTCAGGCCAGGTCAGAAATAAATCCAGCAATGATAAACAACACCACACTGATGCCCATGATGCCATAACCCGCCCGGGTCAGCATGTCTTCAATCCTGATCCGGGGGCGCGGCGATGCAGCGGTTTCAGTATTGTCATCCCTTTTGCCCTGAAACCGCTTTGAAAGCGGGGCAAGGCTGACGAGGGCAGCCCCCACGCAAGCCATGGTCACCACAACAGGTTTGGACGACAGCACAAACAGCAGGTCAAGTATCCCCATATACACCTCAGCGTGCCTTTACCGGCACAGCGGAAAACCTATACGGAATGGCATGCTGGCTATTTGGCGACTGCAAAACTCTTCATCGCTTCGTCATGCAGAAGTTCCATTGCCTCACGCTTGTATTCAAAGGCTTTGGCTGAAGTCAGCATCTTGTAATTCCGTGGCCGGGGCAGATCAATCTTGATCACTTTCTGCACCCGTGTCGGCTTGTTGGACAGAATAACCAGATTGTCGGCCAGGAAGATGGCCTCATCAATCTCGGAGGTCACGAAAATGTTGGTCTTGCGGTTTTCATCAAACAGCTGGAGGAAAAATTCCTGCATCAGGCTCCGTGACATGGCATCCAGGCCACGGAACGGTTCATCCATGATCATCACGTTTGGCTCATTGATGAGCGCGCGTGCCAGCTCGGCCCGGCGCTGCATCCCGCCCGAAAGCTGGATCGGGTATTTGTTCATGAACTCGCCCAGCCCGACCTTGATCAGCAGGTCCTCAGCCTCTTTCTTGAGGCTTGCGCCTTTCTTCTCGCCGCGCATCTTTGGCCCGAAGGTGACGTTTTCAAGCGTCGTCTGCCACGGGATCAGTGCGGTTTCCTGAAACACGACCATGCGGTCCTTGGCGGGACCCTGGATCGGCTTTCCATCAACCGAAACAGAACCGGTATCGGGTGTCTCAAACCCGGCCATGATATTAACCAGGGTTGATTTCCCGCAACCGGACGGCCCTACGATAACCGTCAGTTCGCCTGCGGGAAATTCAATCGAGATATCCTTCAGAACCTCATCCGACATCCAGGCTTCACCATAGGCCTTTGATACCCCGTCCAAGGTAACAAGTGCGCTGTCTGACGGAGCAGCCTTGGTCTTGGTGTTTCCTGTTTTCACTTTGCTTGACGAGCTCATTGAGATACTCCCACCCTGTAAAATTTTGTTAAATCATAAAACGTCGGATCATGGATTTTGCTAGAACAGCCGCCGCCATGGCATCAGGACAAAACCCAGCTTTCTGATGGCACTGGAGGACAGATAACCGGCAATACCGATGGAAATCATGCCAACCACAATCTGTTCAAGCGAACCACCCATGTAAGAGTTCCAGATGAAGAAGCCGAGGCCACCACCACCCTGGGTGCCGCCACCGGAAATCATCTCAGCGGCCAGAACAACTTCCCAGGTGATGCCCATACCAACGGCAGCACCGGTGAAGATCGACGGCAACGTCCCCGGAAGCACGATTTTCCAGAACAGATGGAACTGGGATGCCCCCATGGACTGAGCCGCGCGCAGATAGCTGATGTCAATATTGCGGGCCCCGCCAAGAACGTTGATCACAATCGTGAAGAAAGCCCCGAGGAAGGTCACAAACGCAATCGACATCTCATTGGTAGGCCAGAAGATCAGCGATGCAGGCACCCATGCCAGTGGCGGGATAGGCCGCAGGATTTCAAAGGGAGGGAAGAACACACCCCTGAAATACCGGTTCACCGCCAGCATCAGCCCGAACGGAATACCGATCAGCATGGCGACAAGGAAACCGGTCAGTACGCGGGAGAAACTGGCAACCCAGCTCATCCAGTAACCGTGTTTCGGGATCACCTCAAGGAAGGCTGTGAACACATCAGTGGGGGGCGGCACGAGGCCGATCCCAAAGAGATCATAGCCGGTCCAGTCATCGAGAAGGGATCCGATCTGCCAGAAGATAAGGAAAAATACGATCGCCCGTACACCACGCCAGAACGTGAGTTGACCGAAAATATTTGATAAAGCGCTTTTGCTCGTAGACATTTCTGCACCTCAGTTTGGGTCTTTCAATTAACGCGTTACGCCGATCCGGCCTAGGCCAGCTCTCTTTCACCGGCCTTGAAGGCTTTAACAGCCTCTTCATGAACCGCTTCGTTGACTTCATCGAGAAGCTTTCTGAATTCTTCCGATGACTGTGTTTCATAGGACCGTGGCCGTGGAATATTGACCTCAACCGTCTTTTTCAGCTGGCACGGCCTGGTGGTGACGATATGAACCTTGTCACCAAGGAAAATCGCCTCTTCCAGATCATGGGTGATGAAGAAAATGGTCACGCCTGTGCGGTCATAGGTTTCTAGCAGGGATTCATGCATGATCTGCTTTGTCAGCGCATCCATCGCACGGTATGGCTCATCCAGCAGCAACACTTTCGGGTTGTTGATCAGGGCGCGGACAATTTCCGCACGCCTGGCCATGCCTGATGACACTTCGCCGGGGAATTTCTTGATGAAACTGCCCAGACCGGCCTCAGCCAGCATCTGGCCTGCCTTGTCCATGGCTTCGCCTGAGGACATGGCTTTCTGCACGGTCGGGCCATAGGCAACGTTTTCCTGGAGCGTTTTCCACGGGAACAAGGCACCGTGCTGGAACACGACCATGCGGTCAGCACCCTGTTCGGCCTTGGGCTTGGTCGGCCCGCAGAGCAGCTCACCATCAACCTCGATGCTGCCTTCGGTGATGGAATGGAAACCGGCAATGGCGTTCAGCAGCGTGGTCTTGCCGCAACCCGAAGGACCCACAATCATGCAGACTTCACCGCCAGCAATTTCCATCGAACAGTTATCAACGGCCATCACATTGACCCCGCCGGGATCATAGACCTTGGTGACGTTCTTGATGCTGATCGCACCTTTCTTGGCGGCTTTTGCAGTATTCTTAACCATTGTTTCCTATCCTGCTTATAAAAATGTTTAGGTCCGTTCGAATGCCTGCTGTTATCGGCCCTGCTGGTTGAGTTCCTTGACGTGCCATTCCATCAGCTTGTTGCCGACAGCGCGGACGCAGGCTGAACTGAAATAGCCGATAAAGCCCAGCGTGATCATGGCAATGACCATCGGAACCGTGACGTTGTTCATGTAGGCATCAACAATCAGGTAACCGAGGCCGAGATCGCCCGACACCATTTCTGCCGCCACCAGTGAGAACCAGGCAACCCCGATCGAAATCTGAAGACCGGTGAAAATGAACGGCAGGGCGCCAGGGACAACAACATTGACGAAAACATCCCAGCGGCTTGAACCAAGACAACCCGCAGCCCTGAAATACTCCTCATCAATCGAGTCGACCCCGAGCATCGCGTTGAGCGTCGTCACGAAGAATGATGCCAGCGTTGCAAGGAAGATCACCGGGCCTTCAAAACCAGGCAGCAGAAGGATCGACAGCGGAACCCAGGCCAGAATGGGGATAGGCCGCAGCAGCTCGATAATCGGGAAGACGAAATCGCGGATGCTGCGTGACCAGCCCATGAACAGCCCGAGCGGAACCCCGAGCGAGGTCGCCAGACCAAAGGCGATCAGAATCCGGCGGCAGCTGACAACGATGTGATCGTAATATTCCTGGGTGAAGATGGAAATTCCCTGGAACGGCGTGGTTGAAAACCAGTCCTTGGAAATGGCCACCGGCCCGGGCAGCTTGTCAAAACGCCAGATCTTGAGGCCCTCACAAAGCACCCAATAGGCAAACAGCCAGAGGAAAATACCGATGATGGTCAGGTATGGATCAACCCTGGTGAAATGCTTCTTGATACGGTACATCACCATGTCAAAGCCCTGAGGGGCGCTCGTTGTACTCGTCTCCGATGCCTTTACAGTCGTGCTATCCATGTCAAACCTCCCCATCCGTTTTTCGGATTATTGAAATCAGGTAAATAAGTTAAATAATTGATAAAGTTATAAAAACGTCGAAAGCTAATCTTAATCTGAAATGATGCTGGAGCCTCTATTTGAGGCTCCAGCACAATGGTGATTACTTAGCAACGATTCTGCCGACAGGTGTCGAAAGACCACGCTTTTCAAGCACACGCTCAGCGAACTGTGGCATGACGCCTTCAGGACGGATCTGTGCGGCTGCCGCAGGCTTCTTTGGCAGGCTGAACAGGAACGCGGTTGCGTCCTTCAGCAGGGACTTGGCATCATCGCTGATGACGAAGTCAAGCTGCAGCTTGGTGGTGCCGGACATTGGCGAGTCGTAGAGGCTTGCCTTAAGAACCGAACGGTCGATCTTTTCGGTCTGCTCTTCGGCCATGCCAGCGATGGCATCGGCGTTTGAAGGATCAGCAACGAACTCCTGAGCGTCAAGCTCGGCTTCGAGCCAGCCCATGACAACGTCTGGACGCTGGGCGATCAGATCGTTCAGCATGACCATGAAAGCACCATCCTGAGCACCGAAATCTTCACCCGATGCGGCACGGCGGGCAATGCCGCTGGATACCATCTTGGACGCTGTTGGCTCCCAGATAGCGGCAGCGTCAAGCTTGCCGGCACGGAAGTTGGTGGTGATAACCTCAATGTTCTGGTTCAGGTACTTGGCAGGCTTGACCCCGGCGCTCTTAAATGCGAGCTGGGCAAAGCGGTCAGTGCAGGCACCGTGTGGAGCAGAAGTGATCTTGCCATCCATCCACTTGACGGCATCAACGCCGTTAGCGAAATCAGGGGCATCGTTCCGGACCAGGAAGATGTTGCACTGCTGCTTTGAGGTACCAAGGGCAGCAACGATTCGAATGTCTGTGCCGCCACGCTCTGGCAGATACTTGAAGGTTGAAGCAATAGCGGGCATGTCACCCATGTAACCGATGTGCTGCTTTTCACCAGCCATCGCGTTCACGATAACGGAACCCTGCAGACCCACCTGGAATTCAGCGGTGGAACCTTCGGGCAGGTGCTTTTTCCAGAAGCTCTTGCCGTTGTTGACAACACCAGTCCATGATTCAGTGTAATAAGGCTGGTATCCAATGACCAGGTCAACCGCTTCGCCTCTATCGCCGAAGTCTACGGAAGCTGAAGCCATATTAGGCATTGCAGCTAATGCACCAGCCATTGCTAGATATTTAATTTTTCCTAGGTATTTATTCATCGTCTACCTCCCATAGGTTTGAGTAGAGGATGATTCAGTGTGTTGGAGTCAAATATGCAGACAATTTAATTATGGCCTAAGCACTTTAATCCTAAACTTCATTCATCCCCATTAACGGATTATTGAATTACTATCCGCTTTTAAAGTTAACCTTAGAAGTGATATCTTTTACCTATCAAGGTTTTTATTTATTCGCAGTTTCAATCAAGTGATAGGACGTTGGCTATATTTGTCCATTTGATCAATTAGAGATGTTTGATATCGTCACAAATGATTAAAAAATTGATGGAGAGAGACTATGCCAGCTCGCAATCACAAGCAATGGACTGCAAATCCTCCACTTAAAGATGGTGAGTGGATCAACAGTCGAATTTATTCTGATCCTGAGATTGCTCAGGAAGAAAATGAAAAAATCTTCAAAAATATGTGGGTTCCAGTGTGCCATGAATCCGAACTCCCGGCACCCTATGATTTCCGGACCACGTCGATTGCCAATGAAAACATCATTATTTGCCGTGGCCCTGACAATGAAGTCCGCGCTTTCCTGAATGTATGCCCGCATCGCGGCATGCTGATTGAGCGCCGTCCTTCCGGCAGCTTCATGGAAGGCCAGGCATCCGGTAACCCCAAGCGTATCACCTGCATGTTCCACGCATGGCAGTTCGATATGAAAGGCAACTGCGTATACGTTGCGCGTGAAAAGGAAGGCTACCAGGATCGTCTCTGCAAGGAGCAGGTTGGTCTGCGCCGTCTGCGTTGTGAGGTCAAGTTCGGTGGTTTCGTCTGGATCAACCTCAACGATAACCCGAGCGTTTCCCTCGAAGACTGGGCAGGTGAGCCATTTGAATGCCTGCGCAAGACCCTCGATGAAGAGCCGCTTGAGGTTTTCCACTATCACAAGGCGATCATCGATACGAACTACAAGCTGTGGCACGACACCAACAGTGAGTTCTATCATGACTTCATGCACTACCATAACCGTGTCACCGGCTTTAACGATGCGTATTTCGCCCGTAAGAACGAAGCCTTTGATCACGGCCACGTTGTGGTTGGCACCTTCGAAGTGAATTATGAGAACTACGAAGGGTTTGAGAGCCGGGCGGACCTGTCCTTCCCGCATCTGCCGCCGAACCAGTGGTACATGGTTGACCTGTTCCCGGGCTTCAACTTCAACCTTCGCGGCTCCGCCCTGCGTTGTGACACCGTCACGCCGCTTGGTCCCGACAAGGTGCTGATCGAATTCCGCGGGCTTGGCCTGAAGAGCGATTCGCCTGAAGACCGTATGACACGGATCAAGCACCACAACTCAATCTGGGGTCCGTTTGGCCGGAACCTGCATGAAGATCTGATCGGTGTTGCCGGTCAGGGTACAACCATGCGGCCTGATACCGAGCCACGGCGCATCCTGCATGGTCGCCAGGAAAACCAGACGATTCACGATGAAAACGGCATGCGTCACTACTACGAAGAGTGGGGTCGCTGGATGGACCGGTCACCAATTGCACCGGACATGCCATTCTCTGATCGTGATGACGGCTCTCAGGTGGTTAACGCTGAATAAGCACCGAGCAAGCAAACACCACCTTTGCTGAACTTTGAGATGGGGCGCCTGACTGAACGGTTGGGCGTCCCCACTCAGCAGAACCCAAGACATTGATTATCCCGGTCAGACGCTGCCCACCAGAGGCCGCGCTGATTGCCGGATGAGGGGAGACAAGACCGTGATTGAAATGAAAGCTAAGATTGAGCGGGCTATTTACGAAGCTTCGATGGCGCTTGACAACAATAACTGGGCAGGCTGGCTTTCGTTGTGTGATGAGGAATTCAACTACAAAATCACCGCATTCAGCCCTGAAATAAACAAGGACATGATCTATTTCGAACACAACAAGGGTGAGCTGGCCAATCTGCTGGATATGCTGCCAAAGCATAACACGGACCATTCACCGCTGTTTCGTCATACCTCAGTCTACACTGTTGATGTTTCCGAAAGTGGAACAGAGGCGCGGGCAACCAGCTCTGTTGTCGTTTTCCAGAACATGCTCGATGGCGTGAACTCTCATCTGGATTCGGGCGAAAGCAGGCTTTTCCTTGTCGGGCGTTACCACGACACCTTCACCATCACCGATGGTGTGGTGAAATTCGTGACACGCGAAACACGGCTTGAAAACCGCCGCCTCGACAAAGGGTCGCATTACCCGATCTAGGGCGTTCCCGTTCAGGGGAGCAATCGCGTCAGTGGCATGAGGCAAACCCTTTCCCCCCCTGCCATCAGACGATTTCCAGAGACAGGCCACGGCCCGTGATGGAACATGAAAATGTGCTGGAGTATAAAAAAATGAGCTGGATTAAAATTTGTTCAACGACCGAAGTAGCCCAGGGTTCGCTCAAGAAATTCTGGGCCGGTGTTGCTGGCGGGATTCCGGTTGTTGCGGTGCATCACAAGGAAGGTTTTGTTGTCATGCCCCCGGTCTGCCCGCATATGGAAGAACCGCTGGAGGATTCCGGGGTTGTTTCAGGTTGCAAGCTGACCTGCACCAAGCATCTCTGGGCATGGGACCTGCAGACCATGAGCCTTGAGGGTGAGGCCGAAAAGCCGCTCAAGACCTATGATACAAAGGTTGAGGGCGAGGATGTCATGGCCTTCATTACCGAGCAGCTGGAGTATGATTTCGAAGAAGAAGACGACATGGATGATGACGACTTCTTCAATTCCTAAGCATGTGAGTTACCATGGCCGCTACCGTTCAGACTAAATCAGGTATTTACGACCTCACCGAAGATGGTGAGGAAACCCTCCTTTTCGCTGGCCTGGCCCAGGGTCTTTCCCTGCCGTATGAATGCGCAACCGGCACTTGCGGGACATGCCGTGCCAGGGTCATGGAAGGTGAGGTCGGGCGCGATTGGGAAGATGCCCCCGGCATGGCCAAATACAGCCGTGACAAGGGTGATATCCTGCTCTGCCAGACCCGCGCTGCCGGGGCCTGCACCGTTCGTGTTCCCGCCATGGTCGAAGAAAACACAGGCGATCCGTTCATCCCGCGCCGGGTCAACGCCACCATCAGCAGCACAGCAATGCTGACGGGTGACGTTATGCATATTGACTGCGATCTTGAGGAAGAGGTCCATTTCAAGGCCGGGCAATTCTATGTTGTCTCAACCCCGGATGTTACCGGTGGCCGTGCCTATTCCATGGTCAATTACGCCGCCTCCACCAACGCGATCAGCTTTGTCGTCAAGCGCAAGCCCGATGGCAAGTTTTCGGACTGGCTGTTTGACACCCCGTCGGATAACGCCCCGGTGACGATGTTCGGCCCCCTTGGCAAGGCAACCTATGACCCCGGGGAGGTTCGTGATTTTGTCTGCATCACCGGCGGGTCGGGGATTGCGGGGATCATGTCGATCCTCAACCACGCCACTGATGCGGATCATTTCAGCAATCACAAGGGCAAGCTCTATTTTGGTGTGCGGACACTGGCCGATGCCTTCTATATGCAGGAGCTTTCCGACATGGTTGCGAAATCAAACGGCAATCTTGAGGTTGTGCTGGCGCTTTCGGATGAAGACCCGGGAGCGGGCAGTCATCCTGACTACCCCAATATTTCGGTTGCCCACGGCTTTGTTCATGATGTCGCCAGCAATGGCATTGAACCTGTTTCCGATACAACCCTTGGCTATGTAGCCGGGCCGCCGCCAATGGTGGATGGTGCCATCAGGGTATTGATCACAAAGGCTGAAATGAGCCCGCAGAACATTCGTTACGATAAATTTGGCTAGGAAATTTGGCTAGGAAATGATCAAGCTTGGAATTTGCTTGAAGGGGAGATGAGTTTGGAAGCGCCTGAAAAGAAATACCTCAACCAGCCAGTTGTTGAATTGAGCACCAGCCCGGGTGATGAAGTCAAGACAACCACCTGCTACATGTGCGCCTGCCGTTGCGGGATCAAGGTCTACCTGAAAAATGGTGAGGTCCGGTACATCGAGGGCAACAGGGATCACCCGATCAACAAGGGTGTGCTGTGCGGCAAGGGTGCATCGGGGATCATGCAGCATGTCTCGCCAGCGCGACTGACCGCGCCGCTGAAACGTGTTGGCCCGAGAGGTTCAGGCGAGTTTGAGGAAATTTCATGGGATGAAGCGCTTCAGCTTGCCAGCGAATGGCTCGGCGAAGTGCGGGCCAAGGACCCCCGGAAACTGGCGTTCTTCACCGGCCGGGACCAGAGCCAGGCCTTGACAGGCTGGTGGTCCAGCCAGTTCGGCACCCCCAATTTTGCCGCCCATGGCGGGTTCTGTTCGGTCAACATGGCCGCCGCCGGGCTATACACTTT
>NTKX01000056.1 GCA_002457135.1 SAR116 cluster bacterium MED-G04 | reverse complement strand
GGTCCCCGTTGTGGTTGACCCTGCCTCTGACTGGCCGCTGTTCGCCGAAAAGGCCCGCGAGCTGCTGACCGTTCATGATGTTGACGTGATCTTCGGCAACTGGACATCGGTTTCGCGCAAATCCGTTCTGCCTGTGATCGAGGAACTAAACGGTCTCCTCTTCTACCCCGTCCAGTATGAGGGTGAAGAAAGCTCCAAGAACGTGTTCTACACCGGTGCTGCTCCAAACCAGCAGGCCATCCCGGCGACCGATTACTACCTCGAAGAACTCGGCGTTGAGAAATTCGCCCTCCTCGGGACCGATTATGTCTACCCGCGTACCACCAACAAGATCCTTGAGCAGTACCTGAAAGATAAAGGTATCCCTGCTTCCGATATCTTTGTGAACTACACCCCGTTCGGTCATTCCGACTGGTCAAAGATTGTTGCTGACGTTGTTGCCCTCGGTGCTGATGGTAAAAAGGTCGGCGTGATCTCCACCATCAACGGTGATGCCAATGTCGGTTTCTATAAGGAGCTGGCCGCTGCCGGTGTTTCCGCTGATGATATCCCGGTTGTTGCCTTTTCGGTTGGTGAAGAAGAACTCTCCGGTCTTGATACCACAAACCTTGTTGGCCACCTCGCGGCCTGGAACTACTTCCAGTCTGCCGAAACCGATGCAAACACCGGTTTCATCGCCGCCTGGAAAGCCAAGATGGGTGATGAGCGTGTCACCAATGACCCGATGGAAGCGCATTACATCGGCTTTAACATGTGGGCCCAGGCGGTTGCCGCTGCCGGTTCAACCGATGTTGATAAGGTCCGTGATGCCATGTATGGTCAGACCTTCCCTAACCTGACCGGGGGGATGGCTGAAATGCTGCCTAACCACCACCTGTCAAAGCCAGTTCTGATCGGCGAGATTCAGGCCGATGGACAGTTTGACATTATCAGCCAGACAACCGAAGTTCCTGGTGATGCATGGACAGACTTCCTGCCCGAATCCAAGGTTCTCGTTTCCGACTGGAAAGGCCTTGGCTGCGGCATGTACAATACAGAAACCAAAACCTGTGTTCAGATCAAGTCCATCTATTAACAGTGTTGGGCCAGGCTTCCTCCACCTGGCCCGCTTAAACTAAAATAGATAGCCGGAGACATAGTCCCTTATGTCTCCGGCAGGATTATGAACCATGACAAGACCGCTGTTTCTCTGCTTCCTGGTGTTTTTATTCTCTTCATTCCAGGCAGCAATGGCATCCCCCGAATTTGAAGAGCTGCTTGCCCGAAACGCGAAGCTGATCCACAAAAGCTCATCCAAAACAGTTGATCCCGTCCTTGCAGATATTCAGGAATTCGGTGGCCAGGCAGCGGCAGAGTTCATGGAAACCTGGAAAGACAAGAAACTTTATTATGTGAAAAAGACGGGCCAATTTGTGCTGGCTGAACCAGCGGGCAAAAACGATGCCGGCAAAAAAATGGTGTCGGTCATTGATGCCATCAGCAAACAGCCCCTCGGCCAGATGGTGGCCAAATCAGTCAAACAGATCAAACCGAATAGCGGTGTCAGGGCAAAGATCGCCACAACCCTGGTCCCCATTCAGCTCACCAGTGATGATATTGAGGTCAGGCGCGGCGGGCTTGATGCCATGAGCCGTGATATCCAGCCTGGCCATCTGCTCCCCCTGCAACGCGCTATTGAGGCTGAAACCGACCCTGACCTCAAGAGCCGGATGGAACAGGTCTATGTTTACGCCGCCATCGCCCATGGCACTGATGCGGGTGAGGTTGAGGCGGCGATCCTGTCGCTCAGGGATAATCTCTCCCTTGAAACCAGGGCCGCGCTGAACCCGCTCCTGACCAGTCAGGTGAAAGTGGCCGTTGAGCTGCCCGGGGACGTGAACATTGCCCGTATCATCACCCCGGGTGTATCGGTGAAAAAATCCGATGGCACGTCGGGGAGCGTTATGCTGATGTCGGGCGCAACCCCGGAGCTGGACCAGACAGCGGCGTATCAGATGCTGGTGGATGCAGGCTTTGCCGCTGAGACGATATCATCCGACAAACGTAACGAAAGCCTTATCGAATTTGCCGAGAACGGCCGGATTGGTGATATCCCCCTCTCTACCCTCAACACCGAGGAGGCGCGGGATACGGCCTATGACTGGCTGGTCCTGAACAGGGGCCTGCCGCCGCGTGTTGCCGATGATGAGATGCGCTCGGCCATTGCGGCCCATGTATTTTACGGTGTCTATGATCACCCGTCCCCGGACGTAACCTCCGCCGCGAGTGATGTGCTGGCCGGGATCAACAACAAGGTCATGGTCTACAAGCTGATGGACCTTGCCCTTGATGGATTGAGCCTTGCGTCCATTTATTTTCTGGCGGCCATTGGCCTTGCGATTACATTCGGGGTGATGCGGGTCATCAACATGGCGCATGGTGAGTTCATCATGATGGGGGCCTACACAGGTTATGTGATCCAGCTGATCGTGCCGAGCTACACGATTTCCATCATGCTGGCGATCCCGGCTGCCTTTGGCGTCACGTTCCTGGCCGGGGTGCTGATGGAACGGCTGGTGATCAGGCATCTCTATAAACGCCCGCTTGAAACATTGCTGGCCACGTTCGGGATCAGCATCGCCCTGCAACAGATTGCCAAGAATATCTTTGGAACCCAGGCCCGTCCCCTGACCTCACCGTCATGGCTGGATGGTGCCTTTGTGGTCAATGACGTGCTGGCCATCAGCAATATCAGGATTGCGATTTTCTGCCTCGGCCTGTTGTTCCTTGGCCTGATGCTCTACGTCATGACCCGCACCCGCTTTGGTCTTGAAACCCGGGCGGTTACCCAGAACCCGGCCATGGCCGCCAGCATGGGCATCAACCCGGACCGGATCAACATGCTGACCTTCGGTTTCGGTTCGGGCATTGCCGGTATTGCCGGGGTGGCCATCGGGCTGTTCTCAAAAGTCACGTCAGAGCTGGGTTCCGATTACATTGTGCAGAGTTTCATGACCGTTGTTGTTGGCGGGGTCGGCAACATCTGGGGGACGCTGGCAGGGGCCGCCATGATCGGCTCGCTGCAAAAGGGGATTGAATGGTTCAACCCGTCAAACACCCTGGCGGCGCAGACCTACATGATCATTTTCATTATCCTCTTTATCCAGTTCAGGCCACGCGGCATCATCGCCCTCAAGGGCAGGGCAGCGGAGGATTAAGGCAATGGAAAACACCCTTTTCACCAAATACCTCTTGAAAAACCCCTCAGTAATGATCTTTCTGGGGCTGCTGGCGTTGTTCACCGTCTTTGTGGTTATCATGGCCGAAGGCTTTGGCATCGGGCTGATATCGACCAGCTTTGTCAAAACCCTGGGCAAGACCTTATGCCTCTGCATGATCGCCATTGCCATGGACCTGGTCTGGGGTTTCTGCGGGATATTGTCATTGGGGCATTTCGCCTTCTTTGCCCTTGGCGGCTACATGATCGGCATGTGGCTGATGTTTGCCCGCACCAAGATGATTGTGCTCGACGCGGCCCAGAATGTCGCGCTGCCCATGACCAACGCTGAGATCAATGATGCTGTCGGCACGCAGATTTTCGGTGTCGTCGGCGGGGCTGAAATACCGATGATCTGGGCCTTTGCTGACCAGTTCTGGGTTCAACTGGCGTTTGTTGTGCTGGTCCCGGGGGTGCTGGCGCTGGTGTTTGGCTGGCTTGCCTTCCGGTCCCGGGTCAATGGCGTTTACCTGTCTATCCTGACCCAGGCCATGACGCTGGCACTGGCGCTCTATCTGTTTCAGAACGATAGCGGGCTGCGCGGCAATAATGGCCTCTCCGGTCTTCAGAATATTCCCGGTTTTGATGACGTGCCGCAGTCGCTTATTTCGATCTGGTTTTTCATTGCCAGTGCGGCTGTGCTGGCGATCATCTATGTCGTGGCGTATGGCGTTGTTTCCAGCAAGCTCGGCAACATCATCCGCGGCATCCGCGATAATGAGGCAAGGGTCCGCTTCCTTGGCTATAATGTTGAGAGTTACAAGCTCTTCGTTTTTGTGCTGACGGCGATCATCGCGGCGGTTGCGGGCGCGCTCTATTACCCGCAGGCCGGGATCATCAACCCGGCTGAACTGGCCCCCATCGCGTCAATCTATCTGGCGGTGTGGGTTGCCATTGGCGGGCGAGGCAGGCTCTATGGCGCGGTCATCGGGGCGGCTTTCGTCTCTCTGCTGTCCAGCTATTTTACCGGCGGTCAGGCGCCTGATATTCCGTTTGGTTTTGCCACTTTGCGCTGGACCGAATGGTGGCTGGTTCTGCTTGGCTTCAGCTTTGTGGCCGTGACGCTCTATGCCCCCAAGGGGATTGGCGGGCTGATCGACCATCTGTCCCGGAAAGGAAACTCGTCATGATCCAGTTGCTCAACGTCGACGATATCTCGGTTTCCTTTGACGGGTTCAAGGCGATCAACGGGCTCAGCTTTGATATCGGATCAGCAGAACTGCGCGCCATCATCGGGCCAAACGGTGCTGGCAAAACAACCTTCATGGATATTGTCACCGGCAAGACGAGGCCTGATGCCGGTGATGTCCGCTGGGGTGAGAAGGGCGTATCGCTGCTGCGCAAATCCGAAGCCCAGATTGCCCAGCTCGGCATCGGGCGCAAATTCCAGAAACCGACCGTTTTCGAAACCCAGTCTGTTTATGACAACCTGATGATGGCGCTGGCCAACAGCCGCAACCCGTTTTCGGTCCTGTCCTATAAACGCAGCCGGGGTGATGATGACAAGATTGAAGACCTCGCGGGCCAGATTAACTTGATGGAACAGCTGGATGTGCTGGCGGGTGCGCTCAGCCACGGGCAGAAACAATGGCTTGAGATCGGCATGCTGCTGGCGCAGGACCCCAAGCTGTTGCTGGTTGATGAACCCGCTGCCGGCATGACAGCACCTGAACGCGCGGTGACGGTCAAATTGCTGAAAGAGCTGGCGGCTTCACGCGCGGTTGTTGTGGTTGAACATGACATGGAATTCATCCGCCAGCTGGAATGCCGGATCACGGTCCTGCATGAAGGATCGGTTCTCGCCGAAGGCCAGATTGATTTTGTCATGCAGAATCAGGATGTGATTGATGTTTATCTGGGACGATAACGATGCTAAACGCTGAAAATATTACCCTCCATTATGGTTCATCCCAGATATTGCACGGTGTTTCGGTGCTGGCCAAGCTGGGTGAGATCACCTGCGTGATGGGGTCAAACGGTGTTGGCAAAACCTCGCTCTTGAGGGTTCTTTCCGGCACCCACCCCAGCAGCAGCGGCACCTATGAGCTGGATGGTGAGAATGTGACCCGTTACCGGGCTGATGAGCTGGCCAAATCGGGTGTCGCCTATGTTCCGCAGGGCCGCCTGATTTTCCCGATGCTGACGGTGCGTGAAAACCTGCAAACAGGGTTTGCCTGCCTTGACCGGGACGACCATTTTATTCCTGATGATATTTACGCCCTGTTCCCGGTGCTAAAGACCATGCTGGACCGGCGGGGCGGTGATCTGTCGGGTGGCCAGCAGCAGCAACTGGCGATTGCCCGCGCCCTCATCACCAGGCCGAGGCTGTTGCTGCTTGATGAGCCGACCGAGGGTATTCAGCCCAATATCATCACCCAGATCGGTGAAGTCATCGCGCACCTGAAATCACAGCAGGACATGGCGATTATCCTGGTTGAGCAATATTTTGATTTTGCTTTTGGACTGGCGGATCAGATTTATGCCATGATGCGGGGAGAGATTGTTTATGAAAGCCGCAAATCAAAAATCAGCAAAACCAAGCTGCGAAAATCGGTTGGAGTCTAGTGCATGGACGGGATGAGCCTGACACCTGCCCTGCAACGCGCTAAAGGCCAGGTTGCGCTGCATCTCAGTGGCGACAAGATTGAACGGCTTTACCAGTCGGGTTGCGCCAAATTGATGCTGCCCAAAACATACGGCCCGATGCGGGAGGCTGTTATCCTCAACACCGCTGGCGGCATCACCGGTGGTGACAGGCTGGATATTGAACTGAAAGCGGCGGGATGCGCGCTGGCCGCCACCACCCAGACCGCCGAAAGACTGTATCGCAGCAGCACATCACCCGCCCGGATTGCGGTGAACCTGCATGCCGCATCAGGGGCAGTGCTGCACTGGATGCCGCAGGAAACCATCATCTTTGACGGCGCCGGGGTGGATCGCACCATCAGGCTGGATATGGATAATGCCAGCACCTGCCTCCTGGCAGAGACCATCGTTCTGGGTCGTCAGGCCATGGGTGAGCAGGTCAGGGCCGGTCATTTCACCGATAACTGGCGGCTCTACCGTGATGGCAGGCTGTTCCATGCCGAATCCGTCAGGCTGACCGGCGATATCGCCGCGATCATGGCGGCCAGTGCAGGCGGCAACGGGGCCAGGATGCTGACCACCATCCTCTATGCCGGGGATGATGCCGAACAGCAGGGCCGGATGATCGAACCCCTTGTGGGGCAATGCCGCTCAATCTGCGCTGCCTCATTCTGGGGGGACAGGCTGGTGATCAGGCTGGCCAGCCCGCACCCGCCAACGGCGAGAGCTGATATCAACACGCTGCTGGGTGCGTTGCGCCAGCAGCCCATGCCACGTGTCTGGCAGATGTAATGTGAACTAGGAGGCAGACGTGAAACTGAGTCCGAGGGAAAAAGATAAATTGCTGGTTTCAATGGCCGCCATGGTGGCCCGCAACCGCAAAGAAAGAGGGGTGAAACTGAATTACCCCGAGGCGATTGCCCTGATCACTGATTTCGTTGTTGAGGGCGCACGCGATGGCCGTTCCGTCGCTGATCTGATGGAGGCCGGGGCGCATGTGGTCGGGGTTGATGACTGCATGGAGGGGATCGCCGAGATGATCCATGACGTTCAGGTCGAAGCCACCTTCCCTGATGGCACCAAGCTGGTCACGGTGCACCACCCAATCCGATAGAGGAGAGCAAGCCATGATCCCAGGCGAAATTCTGACAAAAGACGATGATATCCTGCTCAACGCAGACCGGGAGCCGTTGCGCCTCACCGTTGCCAACACAGGCGACCGGCCGGTTCAGGTGGGCAGCCATTATCATTTTTACGAAACCAATGCAGCGCTTTCCTTTGACCGGGAGGCTGCACGAGGCATGCGGCTGGATATCGCGGCCGGAACCGCTGTCCGGTTTGAACCGGGTCAGGAACGTGAAGTGCAGCTGGTGCCGTATGGCGGCAAGCGGGCGGTTTACGGGTTCAACCAGAAAGTCATGGGAGCGCTCTGATGCCGGTATCACTTTCAAGGAAAATCTATGCTGACATGTACGGCCCGACCACGGGCGACAAGGTCAGGCTGGCGGATACAGAGCTGTTTATCGAGGTTGAACGTGACCTCACCAACTATGGTGATGAGGTCAAATTCGGTGGCGGCAAGGTGATCAGGGATGGCATGGGCCAGTCCCAGGTATCGCGTGCTGATGGCGCGGTCGATACCGTCATCACCAACGCGCTGATTGTCGATGCCAGCGGTATCTACAAGGCGGATGTCGGGCTGAAGGACGGGATCATTCACGCCATTGGCAAGGCCGGTAACCCCGACACCCAGGAAGGCGTCAATATCATCATTGGCCCGTCAACTGAGGCCATTGCCGGTGAGGGCCATATCCTGACAGCGGGCGGTTTTGACAGCCATATCCATTTCATCTGCCCACAGCAGATTGATGATGCCCTGCATTCCGGGCTGACCACCATGCTGGGTGGCGGCACCGGCCCTGCCCATGGAACGCTGGCGACAACCTGTACCCCGGGGGCGTGGCATATCTCCCGGATGCTGCAATCAGCCGATGGTTTTGCCATGAACCTTGCGTTTGCCGGTAAGGGCAATGCTGCCCTGCCCGCCGCGCTTGAGGAACAGATCACGGCAGGGGCCTGTGCGCTGAAACTGCATGAAGACTGGGGGACGACACCGGCGGCGATCGACAATTGCCTGAACGTTGCCGATGCCATGGATATTCAGGTGATGATCCACACCGACACACTCAATGAAAGCGGCTTTGTTGAGAATACCATTGCCGCCATGAAAGGCCGCACGATCCATGCCTTTCACACGGAGGGCGCGGGTGGCGGGCATGCCCCCGATATCATCAAGGTCTGTGGTGAGGCGCATGTCATCCCGTCATCAACCAACCCGACCCGGCCCTATACCGTGAACACGCTGGAAGAACACCTCGACATGCTGATGGTCTGCCATCACCTCGACCGGTCAATCCCCGAAGACGTGGCCTTCGCCGAAAGCCGGATCAGGAAAGAGACCATCGCCGCCGAGGACATTCTGCATGATATGGGTGCGTTTTCGATTATTGCATCGGACAGTCAGGCCATGGGCCGTGTGGGTGAGGTGATCACCCGGACCTGGCAGACAGCGCATAAAATGAAAGTCCAGCGGGGCCGCCTTGCTGATGAGACAGGCGATAATGACAATCTGCGGGTCAAACGCTATATCGCCAAATACACGATCAACCCCGCCATCTGCCACGGGATTTCAGCCCATATCGGCAGTATCGAGGCTGGCAAGCGTGCTGATCTGGTTCTCTGGAACCCTGCCTTTTTCGGCGTCAAGCCTGAGATGGTTCTGCTGGGCGGCAGCATCGCGGTTGCCCAGATGGGGGACCCGAATGCCTCCATCCCGACACCGCAACCGGTTTACACCCGGCCCATGTTTGCCTCATTCGGGCGGTCGGTTGAACAATCGGCGGTGAGTTTCGTCAGCCAGGCGGCCGAGGATCAGGGTGTTGGCGCTGAACTCGGGCTGGCCAAACAGACACGGGCGGTCCGGAACACGCGGTCGATTTCCAAAAACGACATGGTGATGAACAGCCATCAGCCAGAGATCGAGGTTCATCCTGAAACCTATGAAGTGCGTGCCGACGGGGAGCTGCTGACCTGTGAGCCGGCCGAAGAACTGCCCATGGCGCAACGCTATTTCCTGTTCTGATGCAACCGGTGACTGAAAAGACCATGAATATAGCCCATGAAATCAGGAGCGGGATCACCGCCAGCTTGGCTGATGCCATGATCACGCTGGATTATGAAGGCCGGTTCCTGCGCCGCAAATTGCTGAAAACCGATACAGGGGAGGCGTTTCTGGTTGAGCTGCCGGAAACACGGTCGCTTTCTGCCAATGACGGGTTTGTGCTGGATGACGGGCGGGTTATCGGTATCCTGCCAAAACCTGAACCGTTGCTGAAAATCACGCATCCTGATCTCGCCCGGATAGCCTGGCATATCGGCAACCGTCACACGCCCTGCCAGATTGAGCCAGGCCATATGCTGATCCAGCAGGATCATGTGCTGGAGAGAATGCTCAGCCAGCTTGGGGCATCGCTTGAAAAGCTGGATGCGCCCTTCACCCCCGAAGGCGGTGCCTATGGTCATGGCCGGACCCATAGCCATGATCATCATCATGATCATTCGGGCCACCATCATTGAGCCAGCACCATGACTGATCAATATCATGACATGATGGTGTTGCAGGCCTGGTTTTCACCGGCCTTTCCCACCGGTGCGTTCAGCTATTCGCATGGGCTGGAAACAGCCATTCAGGAAGAACGGGTGCATGATGCCGCCAGCCTCAAGGACTGGATTGCCACAATCCTCGATCATGGATCAGGCCGCAATGATGCGCTTTTTATCAAGGCGGCTTATGATGGTGATGAGGCGGTCAATGATCTCTGCCTCAGCCTCTGTTCCAGCAGGGAACGCCAGCAGGAGACCGTTGAACTGGGCCAGGCTTTCATCCGCACGGTGAACGCCAGTTATGATGTGGACCTGCCGGACGGGCTGGCCTATCCGGTTGCGGTGGGGCAGGCGGCCCGGCAGATGGGGCTTGACCTTGAGCTCACGATCCAAGGTTATTTGCAGGCCTTTGCCGCCAGCCTGATCTCGGTTGGCGTGCGCATTATCCCGGTTGGCCAGCAGGCGGGGCAGGATTGCCTCGTTGCCCTGACCCCGACCATCAGGGCCCTGGCCGAGGGGCTCAGCCAGGCCTCATTGAATGAGCTGGGGGGCGCGGCCTTCCTGTCTGATCTGATGGCCATGAAGCATGAGCAATCATCGCCGAGGATTTACCGAACATGACCACGCCCAAGACAACCCTAGCCAAAACTTCCCCATCCGGCACAACAAGAAACAGCTTTCGCCACGGCCCGTTGCGGGTGGGGATCGGCGGGCCGGTGGGCGCGGGGAAAACCAGCATGACCGAGGCGCTGTGCCGGGCGCTGGCCGATGATATCTCAATGGCTGTCATCACCAACGATATCTACTCCCGTGAGGATGCCGATTATCTGGTGAGGGCGCAGGCCCTCCCCTCCGAACGCATTGCCGGGGTTGAAACGGGCGGCTGCCCGCATACCGCCATCCGTGAAGATGCCTCGGTCAATCTGGCGGCGATGGAAGACCTCAGGCAACGCTTCCCTGATCTTGAGTTGATCCTGCTTGAATCAGGGGGTGATAATCTGGCGGCGACCTTCAGCCCTGAGCTGGTTGACCTCACCATCTATGTCATTGATGTGTGCATGGGCGCGGATATCCCGCGCAAGAAAGGCCCGGCCCTGATGAAATCCGACATGCTGGTGGTGAACAAGATTGAGCTGGCGGAACATGTTGATGTTGACCTCGACCAGATGCGTCAGGACACCGCCGATAACAGGGGTGACCGCCCCTTCATTTTCGGCTCAATGCGAAAAGGTGTAGGCGTGCCAGAACTGGCCGATTTCCTGAAAACACAAGGCGGTTTGCATTAGGCGGGGTTGGGGTGGGGCTGAACTTGCCCCGGGTGAAATAAATATTTCAGCATCTTTATGGTGAATGGTTTTCTGCCATGTATAATGAAATATATATCCTCTTGATCATTCCTTTTTTTGACTGTCCGGCCCATTGCTTCCTGAATAGAAGAACCCTGAACCATGACGCAGATACAATTTCAAGATGTCCTCCGTGATGCCGTTCAGTCATTGTTTGGGACCAATCCTTCTGCCGAGGAAATCATCGATGCCTACCCTGAGGCGCATCGCACCGGTACGGCCAGCATCCAGACCGGCGGCGGCACTTTCTTTGATATTTTTGCCAAAAAGGGCAGGGATGAATGGCGGGAGGTTGAACGGCTGATTTCCCATTTCAGCGATCTCGGTATCCGGCAATCCGCGCTCATTCGCGGTGATTTCCTCTTTGGGTATGAGCCGCAGCCCTATGACGTGATCAAGGCGATGGTTTTTGAATTCGCCGAAATGGGCATGAACATCTTGCAGAATTTCCATGGCATGAATGATGCGCGATGCCTTGTCGGGGTTGCAAAGGCCGTGGGTGAGGCGCGGGCCGCCGGGCATGATATCATTGCCCAAGGCACCATCTGTATCGAGGACAACCCCAATATCACGGTTGAGGGGTGCCTCCTCTTCGCACAGCAACTGGTGGATATGGGGCATGTCGGGTTCTACCTGAAATCGGCAAGCGGGCGCCTGGATCACGATTTTGTCTATGCGCTCACGTCAGGGCTTTACCGTGATTTCCCTGATCACGATATCACCATCCACGCGCATTCGACCTATGGTGAGGCTCCGGCCTGTTACATGGCGGCGGCGATTGCGGCGGTGGAACACGGCAAGTCGATTACAATGGATGTGCAGCATCCCGCGCTGGCCGGGTCAACTGCGCAGCCAAGCATGAACAAAATGGCGGGGCTGATCAAAAACCACCCTGATCCCCGCATCAAATCCAATTGCCCCGAGCTGAATATTGACGCGATCAAGGCCAGCATGTTTTCGCTCTATGGATTGCGGTTCCGGTATCGTGAATTTGAATCCTCCTATAACCCGACGCTGGTGGAGGCGATGTATGTGGCGCGCACCCCGGGCGGGGCCTCGGCAACACTGAAATCCATTCCCGGGCTGGTGGAAACGCTGGGCCGGTTGCTGGGCAAGCCTGAAAAGCACGCTGACTGGGATCATATCCAGACCGAAATTTACAAGATGCAGGCCGAAATCCTGAAAGACCTGGGCCAGCC
>NTKX01000055.1 GCA_002457135.1 SAR116 cluster bacterium MED-G04 | reverse complement strand
GCAACAAAATCGGCATCACTGGCATTGGTGGCCGCCATATGCGCCGCCATGCTCTCAACCGCTGCCCAGGTGATGATCATGTCGAGAATTTCCTGGAGCGATTTGCGATGGATGAAAACGCCCTTGCGCGGGATGATTTCAACCAGACCATCCTGGGCCAGCCGGGCCAGCGCCTCACGAATAGGGGTGCGCGAAATGCCAAGCTGTTCCGCCAGCTTGCGTTCATCGAGCCTGAGTTCCTGCTCGGTGTCGTAGATATCAATCTGGAGAATACTGTCGCGCAGCACCTCGTAGATGTGATCCTTCAAGGTGAAATTGATCGCAACAGGTTTTAAATCCACTTCAAACGACAACGCGTTTCCCCCCCGGGACTTGATCCTGGCAAACCGGATACTCGGGCATTGCTTGCCGAGCCGTTTTTGCATATTATCTGGTATACCATACACCCTGTCTGGAGCCGGTCAAGCCCCTTTTTGTGAACTGAATGCGTATATTAAGGCTTGGCTTGGTATTGGGTAAACCCTATCATTCACGAGTTTTCACCGCCCCGGCTACAGCATTGCCCGGGGTAGAGCGATGCTCCAGTGATAGCATTGACCGGGTTATCAGACAGCCCGGAGTCGTCTTATGGAAGAAAAGGAATCCTGACCATGAACATTCATGAATATCAGGCCAAACAGATCCTGAAGGATTTTGGCGCGCCTGTTGCCAGCGGGGTGGCCATCACCTCCCTTGATGAGGCTGAGGCCGCGGTCGATGCCCTGCCCGGTCCTGTATGGGTTGTCAAAAGCCAGATACACGCAGGCGGTCGCGGCAAGGGAGCTTTCAAGGAACTCGGGCCCGATGCCAAGGGCGGTGTCAGGGTTTCATTTTCCCGTGACGAAGCCCTCGCCAATATAAAGGAAATGTTCGGCAACACGCTGGTCACGCTCCAGACAGGCGAAAGCGGCAAGCAGGTCAACCGGCTCTATATAGAGGACGGTGCCCAAATTGACCGGGAGCTTTACCTGTCGATCCTCGTTGATCGCGAAACCAGCCTTGTTTCCTTTGTTGTGTCCACCGAAGGCGGCATGGATATCGAAACCGTTGCCCATGATACGCCAGAGCTGATCCACACGGTTGGCATTCACGCCGGTCAGGGCTGCACCGATGCCGATGCCGCCAGCCTCGCCGATGCGCTCAAGCTGGAGGGCAACGCCCGTGATGAGGGCATGACGCTGTTCAAAAACCTCTATGAGGCCTTTACCTCAAAAGACATGAGCCTGCTTGAGATCAACCCCCTCATCGTCACCAGCGAAAACAGCATTCAGGTGCTTGATGCCAAGGTTTCGTTTGATGGCAATGCTCTCTTCCGGCACCCCGATATCATGGAGCTGCGTGACCTCACCGAGGAAGACAGCAAGGAAATTGAGGCCTCCAAATTCGACCTCGCCTATATCGCCCTTGATGGTGAAATCGGCTGCATGGTCAACGGGGCCGGGCTGGCCATGGCGACCATGGATATCATCAAGCTCTATGGTGCCGAACCCGCCAACTTCCTCGATGTTGGTGGCGGTGCCACCACCGAGAAAGTCACGGCCGCGTTCAAGATCATCACCGCCGACCCCAACGTTAAAGGGATACTGGTGAATATTTTTGGCGGCATCATGCGCTGTGATGTGATCGCCGAGGGCGTGGTTCAGGCGGCCCGTGATGTCAGCCTGGAAGTGCCGCTGGTGGTTCGCCTCGAAGGCACCCGCGTTGAGGAAGGCAAGGCCATCCTCTCTGAAAGCGGGCTTAATCTCATTGCCGCCAACGATCTCGATGACGCGGCACAGAAAATCGTCAAGGCGGTTCGGGGGTAAATCAATGTCAATTCTGATCAACACGGAAACGAAGATCATCGTTCAGGGGCTGACCGGCAAGACCGGCACCTTCCACACCGAACAGGCGCTGGCCTATAGCAACACCCGGATGGTCGCCGGAACGCACCCCAAGAAAGGTGGCCAGACCTGGCAGGCCACTGATGGCACCAGCCTGCCGCTGTTTGCAACGGTGGTTGAGGCCAAAGCCGCCACCGGTGCCAATGCATCGGTGATCTATGTGCCGCCCGCCGGGGCCGCCGCCGCCATTATTGAGGCAATAGATGCGGGGATTGAGCTGATCACCTGCATCACCGAGGGCGTTCCCGTCATGGACATGGTCAAGGTCAAGGAAAGGCTGGCGGCATCATCATCACGCCTGATCGGCCCGAACTGCCCCGGCCTGCTGACCCCTGATGAATGCAAGATCGGCATCATGCCGAGCAGCATTTTCCGCAAAGGGTCGGTTGGTGTGCTGTCGCGTTCAGGCACCCTCACCTATGAGGCGGTGTTCCAGACCTCCAACGCCGGTCTCGGGCAATCGACCGCGGTCGGGATTGGCGGTGATCCGGTCAAGGGAACCGAATTTATCGACGTGCTGGACATGTTCCTCAGCGATGATGAAACACAGTCCATTATCATGATCGGCGAAATCGGCGGTTCCGCCGAGGAAGAAGCCGCCCAGTTCCTGATTGATGAAGCCAGAAAGGGCCGCTCAAAGCCAACCGTCGGTTTCATTGCCGGGCGCACCTCACCCCCCGGGCGGACCATGGGTCATGCCGGGGCCGTTATCTCCGGCGGCAAAGGCGGGGCAGAAGACAAGATCGCCGCGCTTCAGGAGGCCGGGGTGCGGGTATCGCCATCACCGGCCACACTGGGCGAAACGCTGGTTGCCCTGCTCAACGAGTAATCCCATGAACGGGTAGCGGGGCATCCCGCTCTATAATCCCACGGCATAAAAACCCAAGGCATAAAATATGGGCGGTATCAATGATACCGCCCTTAATATTGGGGAGTAGAATCTAGTCCCGGTTCTTTCAGCCGGTCTTGGACATCCGGACAGGAACGCGGTTTTCTTCAAGCCGGGTGTCAACGGTGTTGACGATGGTATCCACGGTATCGTTCACCATCCCGAGGTTCTGGCCGATGGTCTGAACCAGGCGGTCAACACGCTCAATCTGGCTGACACCGCCATCAATCGCACGGGCGGCGGAGGATGGCTTCATCAGGCTGAGGGCAGCGTTGGCGTATTTTTCAAACGGCACCATGTCATCAGGGCTGGCCCCGAGTTTCTGGGCCAGGCTGTCAACCCAGGCATACATTGTGCTGGCCTGATCAATATCGCCATGCACCGCATCATGGATAGACTGCACACTGTGGGGCAGAACACAGCGGTAATTGCCGGTCAGCAGCATGCTCCATTTCGCCATCGGGACAAACAGGCTCTCATAAACCCTGAGCTTGACGGGAACATCCTTGCCTTCAACCCGGACATTGGCGATATCGTCAGCGAGCTGGCGCAGCTTGGCGCTGTCTTCGGGGTCATCAAAATCAGCGGCCTTGAAATTGGTTGGCAGGCCGACATGCAGAACGTTGGCTTCGTCTTCCGGCGGGCGGAAGGCTTGCGGGTCAGGGCTGCAAAGCGTCACCTTGCCGGGGTCAAAATCAGCCCAGACACTGGCGTTGTCATAGCAGTCATCAAGGTTGATATCACGAAGCTGCTCGATCCGCTTAAGGTAGGCAAGCGGCGGCATGTTCATGATGGAAAGGCATGGCTTGCCGGACTTGGCCACCCGCTTCATCAGGCCGCGCACCTCAGCTGAGGAATACTGCGGTTCCTGCATGGCAAGCGCGATCATGTCATACCGGGATGGATCAGCCATCTCAGGGGTGGTGGCATCGACACGGCCTGGCATGTCATCGGAATGGAAAGAGCGGTGGGTTTCCTCATCACGGAGCTTGATGCGCACCTCGGTGCCTTCGGCGTTGATCAGCGCGGCGGTCTTGGCGCGGCAGATCAGCGTCACATCATGGCCAGCCATCAGCAACTTGGTTGACAGCAGTGATCCGTAAGAAGCCCCCAAAATCATCATCTTCATAACATCTCTCCTTTACCTGGTATAATTTAACGATACCCGTGACGAAGAAATGTATCTAGTAAAAAAGTGAAAAGAGGAAAAGTGTTAATAATTTACAATTTCCTATTTACCTGGCGGGTTTCTGCCGATTTCAGTCCGTAAACACCGCCAGAGATGCTCCCCATCCCGGCCCGGGGCCGGAATGGATGCATTTTCCTGAGAAGAATTAAATCAGGCCCAATAAGTCAGGCCCAAATTAATCAGGCTGGGGTCACGCGGCATGCCGAGAATTTGAACTCGGGGATTTTGCCGTAAGGGTCAAGCTGCGGGTTGGTCAGGATATTGGCAGCCGCCTCAACATAGGCGAAGGGCAGGAACACCATGTCTTCGGCCACGGCGGTATCGGCACGGGCCATGATTTCAATCCTGCCGCGGCGGGTTTCAATGGCGATCCTGTCACCGGCACGGGCGCCGATTTTCTTCAGCGTAGACGGGTTGAGGGATGCATTCGCCTCAGGTTCAACCGCATCGAGAACGTTCGACCGGCGGGTCATGGAACCGGTATGCCAGTGTTCAAGCTGGCGACCTGTCGTCAGCACCATCGGGAAGTTGTCATCAGGGGTTTCCGCCGGCATGACAATGGCGGCAGGGGTGAACCGCGCCCGCCCGGATTCGCGCGGGAAACCATCCCCGAACACAATCGGCTGGCCCGGGTCGGTTTCATCAAGCGACGGGTAGGTGACAGCGTTTTCAGACTCCAGCCTATCCCAGGTGATATTATCCAGCGAGTTCATCGACTGTTTCATTTCAGCGAAAACTTCGCTCGGGTGGCTGTAATCCCAGCTCAGCCCCAGCCGCTTGGCCAGTTCCACCGTGATCCACCAGTCTTCCCTGGCCTCACCGGGGGGCGGCACTGCCTGACGGCCCATCTGAACCTGACGGTTGGTGTTGGTGACGGTGCCGTTCTTCTCAGCCCAGGCCGAGGATGGCAGGATCACATCAGCGTAATTGGCGGTCTCGGTCAGGAAGATATCCTGCACCACCAGATGATCCAGCTTGGCCAGTGCATCACGGGCGTGCTCGACATCAGGGTCGGACATGGCCGGGTTTTCACCGAGGATATACATTGACGTGATATCACCGTCATGCACGGCATCCATGATCTCGGTCACGGTCAGGCCCTTGACAGGGTCGATATTGTCCGCCGCCCAGATCGAATGGAACGCCGACCGGACACCATCATCAGCAACCGACTGGTAATCAGGCAGGAACATCGGGATCAGCCCGGCATCAGAGGCACCCTGAACATTGTTCTGGCCCCGCAATGGATGCAGCCCGCTGCCGGGACGGCCAATCTGGCCGCACATGATGGCCAGCGAGATCAGGCAACGCGAATTATCAGTGCCGTGGATATGCTGGGAGATACCCATGCCCCAGAAGATCATGGCCGATTTCGCGGTGGCGAAATCACGCGCAACCTGGCGCAGGGTTTCAGCCTCAATCCCGCAGATCTCTTCCATCTTCTCAGGCGGGTAATCCATCAGATGCGTTTTCATCGCATCCCAGTTCTCGGTAAAGGTTTCGATATACTGGCGATCATAGAGGTCTTCGACCACGATCGTGTGCATGATGGCGTTCAGCATCGCCACATCGGCCCCGGGCTTGAACTGGAGCATGTGGGTCGCGTGACGCTTCATGCCCTGGCCGCGCGGGTCCATGATGATCAGCTTGCCGCCACGCTTGGCAAACTGCTTGAAATAGGTTGCCGCAACGGGGTGATTTTCAATCGGGTTGGCACCGATCACAATAGCGACATCAGCGTTTTCAATTTCATTAAAGGTCGCCGTCACCGCACCGGAGCCAACGTTTTCAAGCAGGGCCGCAACCGATGATGCGTGGCACAGCCGGGTGCAATGATCAACATTGTTGTGGCCAAAGCCCTGACGGATCAGCTTCTGGAACAGGTAGGCCTCTTCGTTGGAACATTTGGCCGAACCGAAACCGGCAACACGCTTGCCATCAATGGCCCTGGCATTGGCCATGCCATTGGCCGCAACGTCGAGCGCCTCTTCCCAGCTGGCCTCACGGAAATGCGACAGCGGGTAGGCCGGGTCAACGTTCAGCCCCTTGGCGGGGGCATCATCACGCCGGATCAGCGGCCTGGTCAGCCGGTGCGGGTGATGGATATAATCAAAGCCGAAACGGCCCTTGACGCAGAGCCGGTTCTGGTTGGCCGGGCCTTCAACACCCTCAACATACTTGACTTCATCATCCTTGATCTTGAAGGACAACTGGCAGCCAACCCCGCAATAAGGGCAGACCGACTGAACCTCACGGTCATAATCCTGGCTGTCACCGGCCTGATCATCATCCAGCACGGTGGCAGGCATCAACGCGCCTGTCGGGCAGGCCTGAACGCATTCACCGCAGGCAACGCAGGTGGAATGCCCCATCGGGTCATCCATATCAAAGACGATTTTGGCATCATGGCCACGCCCAGCCATGCCGATCACATCATTGACCTGGACCTCACGGCATGCCCGGACACAGAGATTGCAGTGAATGCAGGCATCCAGATTGACCCGCATCGCCACATGGCTGTCATCCAGAAGTGGCACATGATCAGCCTGGCGTGACGGAAAGCGGCTTTCCTCAACATTGTTGAGCTGCATCATCTCGGCGAGATGAGAGGATTTGTCATGGCTGACATCAGGCTGGTCAGCGGCCAGCAATTCGGTGATGAGGGCGCGGGATTTTTCGGCCCGCTCGGTTGCGGTCTTGACCACCATGCCATCGGTAACATCACGGATACACGATGCCGCCAGCACGCGCTCGCCTTCGATTTCAACCATGCAGGCCCGGCAGTTGCCATCCGCCCGATAACCGGTGGACGGCTTGTGGCAGAGATGCGGGATCAGGGTACCCTTGGCGTTTGCCGCCTCCCAGATGGTGGTTCCTTCGGGAACGGTGACATCCTTGCCATCAAGGGAAAAGGTAACGGTTTTGAGATTGAGTGAATCTGGCATCGGTCGGCCCTCAGCTGATTTCTTCGGGGAAATGTTTCATGGTAAGGCGGATCGGGTTGGGCGCAGCCTGGCCAAGCCCGCAGATCGATGCGTCTTCCATCACGGTGCAGAGATCGGACAGCAGGTCCTGATCCCACTGGTCCTGCTGCATCAGCTGAACAGCCTTGCTGCAACCGGTCCGGCACGGCGTGCATTGGCCGCAGCTTTCGTCCTCAAAGAACAGCAGCATGTTGAGCGCGGCATCACGCACCCTGTCCTGATCCGACATCACCACCACGGCGGCGGAACCGATAAAGCTCCCCAGCGGTTGCAGTGTATCGAAATCAAGCGGCACATCATTGATGCTGGCGGGCAGGATACCCGATGACGGGCCACCCGGCTGATAGGCCTTGAAGACATGACCTTCGGCCATGCCGCCCGCGGCCTCAATAATATCGGTGATGGTTGAGCCTGACGGCAGCAGATAGATCCCGGGGTTGGCAACCCGGCCCGAGACCGAATAGCTCCTCAGCCCGACGCGGCCGTTCTTTTCAACCGAGGACAGAACCTCCGGGCCTTCGCGGCAGATCCGCGCCACCCAGTAGAGCGTTTCAATATTATGCACCAGTGTCGGGCGATCAAAGATACCGACCTGGGCTACATAGGGCGGGCGATGCCTTGGCAGGCCGCGCTTGCCCTCAATCGATTCGATCATCGCGCTTTCTTCACCGCAGATATAGGCCCCGGCACCACGGCGCAGGTCAATATACCCGGGCGCGACAATACCGGCCTCTTCGAGTGCTGTAATCTCACGCGCCAGGATTTCCAGCACCGCCGGGTATTCATCGCGCATATAGATAAAGCAGGTTTCAGCCTCAACCGCCCAGGCAGCGATCAGCATGCCTTCAAGGAACAGATGCGGCGTGCGTTCGAGGTAATAGCGATCCTTGAACGTGCCGGGTTCGCCCTCATCACCATTGACGGCGAGATAGCGCGGCCCCGTCGTGGCCCGGACAAAGCCCCATTTCTTGCCTGAGGGGAAACCGGCCCCGCCCAGCCCGCGAAGGCCGGATGCACCGATTTTTTCCTGCACGTCTTCCCAGCTTCCATCAACCCGGAGCGACATCAGGCTGGTGTAGCCGCCATCAGCGCGGTAAGCATCAAGGGCCTGATAATCCGGGATATGGGCGTGGGTTTCATCATTGGCGATCGCGGCCTCAACCTTCTCAAGCGAGGCATGATCAATGTGGTTATGGCCAATCTCCAGCGCGGGGGCGGTATCGCAGCGACCCATGCAGGGTGCGCGCAGAACCCGAACCTCGGCCGGGTCAAGCCCGTCTTCAAGCGCTTTCTTGAGGGCCTGGCCGCCAGCCAGTTCACATGCCAGCGAATCGCATACACGGATGGTCAGCGCAGGGGGCGGGTTTTCGCCTTCGCCAACCACGGTGAAATGCGCGTAAAAGGTTGCGACTTCATAAACCTCAGTCTGGGCCAGTTTCATCTCATGGGCCAGCGCATGCAGATGCGCCACCGAAAGGTAGCCGACCTTGTCCTGAATGAAATGAAGGTATTCTATAAGGAGATCACGGCGCAACGCACCGTCCCCGATGATGGCGCGGATTTCACTGATCGCGCTTTCATCAACCTGACGGCCCTTGGGGGTTTTGCGCCCCTTGCCCAGACCGTTTTTCCATACGCCCTTATCTAAATCGACCGATCCCACGTATATTCCCCCAGATTAAATACATGTTATTAAAAAGGCTAAACACTGTTGTCCTCAAGTCAACAAAACACCTAATTCACCGCACAGAACACCTCATTGATGCGACTTACTATTACCCTGATCAGGTTTCCCCCACCAATCATCTTTTTCAGCGCAACCGCTTGAGATGGGATAAACCTTAATTCTGTGGTATACCAGATACACCACTATACTGCTTTTCGTGCCAAGGCAAAGCATTTTCATTGACCAAGGCTACTGTGGCGTTACCCCGCAGGTATTCTATTGGAAAATCGACCAATTTCGTTCCGTCCCGGTAAAAAGCCTATCCCGCTAAAACAACAGCGCGGTAAAAAGAACAGCCTTGCGCAGGGATGGATAAAAAACTAATCATCGTGGACTGATGATAAGGAGATGACCATGACCCTGCCTGCAGAAATGCGTGTTGTTGCGATGACGGAGCCGGGCGGCCCCGATGTGCTGGTACCCGCCACCGCGCCACTGCCTGAGCCAAGGTCCCATGAAGTCCTGATCAGGGTTGAGGCCGCGGGTGTCAACGGGCCTGATCTGGTGCAGCGCCGGGGCCATTATCCGCCCCCAAAAGGAGCATCCGAATTGCTCGGGCTGGAGGTTTCAGGGGTTGTTGCCGCGCTGGGCGATGATGTCACCCAATGGCAGAAAGGCGACCGGATCACGGCCCTCACCAATGGCGGCGGTTATGCCGAGTTTGTTGCTGTCGATGCTAGCCACTGCCTGCCTGTCCCAAAAGGTATTGACGGGGTTGATGCGGCTGGCCTGCCGGAGGCATTCTTCACGGTCTGGAGCAATGTTTTCTTTGGCCATGATACGCCGGAAGGATCGGTTTTTCTGGTCCATGGCGGGGCTGGCGGGATCGGTTCAACCGCTATCCAGATCGGTGCCGCCCTGGGGCTGAGGGTCTTTACCACCGCTGATGGCCCTGATGCCTGCACCTGGTGCGAGAGCCTGGGGGCAGAGCGTGCCATCAATTTCAGGGAAGAGGATTTTGTCCCGATCCTGCGTGAGGCTGGCGGCGCCAACATCATTCTCGATATCATCGGCGGGGATTATATCGCCCGCAATATCAAGGCAGCGCATGCTGATGCCCGGCTTATCCAGCTGGCCTTCAACCTTGGCTCAAAGGTTGAAATTGACCTCATGCCACTGATGCTGAAACGGCTCAACCTGACCGGGTCAACCCTGCGGTCACGCCCGGATGCGTTCAAAAGCGCGGTGGCATCGGAACTCCGGTCCGTGGTCTGGCCCCTGATTGAACACGGGGCCATCCGCCCGACAACGCATCAGGTGTTCCCGCTGGAACAGGCCGCAGCGGCCCATGCGATGATGGAAAGCGGCAGTCAGCGCGGCAAGATCATTCTCAAACCCTGAAGCGGCAACACGGGGGCGGGAATACTGAAGCGCCAACACTGGGGTTGGAATACGGGGACGCCAACACGGGGGCGCCAACACGGGGATCAGGGCAACGTGATCAAAGCTGGGGGCCAGCCTTGAGCAGATCACGCCCTGTTTCGGTATCGGTGAATTTCTCAAAATTCTCAATGAAGAGGCTGGCCAGATGACGCGCCCGCTTCTCCCATTCCGCCGGATCGGCATAGGACTGGCGCGGGTCCAGCACCGACTGGTCAAGCCCGGCCAGTGCAGTCGGCATACGCAGGTTGAAAATCGGCAGGGTTTCGCATTCCGCATCATCAATCTCACCAGAGAAGATGGCATCGATCAGCGCCCTTGTATTGGCCAGTGAAATCCGCTTGCCCTGACCATTCCAGCCTGTGTTGATGAGGAACGCACGGGCACCGGATGCGCTCATCCTGCGGCTCAACACCTCAGCGTACCGGGTCGGGTGCAGGGTCAGGAAAGCCGCACCGAAACAGGCCGAAAACGTCGGCTGGTGTTCGGTCATGCCGCGTTCCATGCCCGCCATCTTGGCGGTGAACCCGGACAGGAAATGATACTGGGTCGCGGCATCATCAAGGATCGATACCGGTGGCAAAACGCCAAAAGCATCAGCGGCAAGGAACAGCACATGCCTGGCATGCCCGGCCTTTGAAACCGGCTTGACGATATTGTCAATATGGTGGATCGGGTACGATACCCTGGTGTTGAGCGTCAGGCTGGTATCGCTGAAATCGATCTTGCCCTGTTCATCGAGAATGACATTTTCCAGGAGCGCGTCACGGCGGATGGCGCGATAAATTTCAGGTTCGTTCTCTTCACTCAGGTCACTGGTCTTGGCGTAGCATCCGCCCTCAAAATTGAAAATCCCGTCATCATCCCAGCCGTGTTCGTCATCACCGATCAGGCTGCGATTTGCGGCGGCGGACAGCGTTGTCTTGCCGGTACCCGACAGCCCGAAAAACAGCGCCACATCACCATCGTCACCAAGATTGGCGGAACAGTGCATGGAGGCAATGCCCTTTTGCGGCAGCAGGTAGTTCATCATGGCGAACATGCCCTTTTTCATCTCACCGCCATACCAGCTGCCGGCGATCAGCTGCATCCGCTCGGTCAGGTTAAAGGCGATCAGCGTGGACGAGTTCAGCCCCTGTTTTTCCCAATGATCATTCTTGGCCATGGAGGCGTTGATGACGGTGAAATCAGGCGTGAAATTCTTTAGCTCTTCCTCGGTCGGGCGAATGAACATGTTCTTGACGAAATGCGCCTGCCAGGCGACTTCCATGACAAAACGGACCTTAAGCCGGGTGTCTTCATTGGCACCGCAGAAACCATCCACCACATAGAGTTTCTTGCCGCTGAGCTGATCCATGCAGAGCGCCTTGACCTCATCCCAGATTTCAGGGGTCATGGGCTTGTTGTCATTTTTGACGGCATCGCCTGTCCACCACATGGTGTCACGGGTGGCATCATCCATGACGATGAATTTGTCCTTTGGTGAGCGGCCGGTGTATTCACCCGTCAGCACATTGACGGCACCGAGTTCGGATTCCTGACCCCGCGTAAACCCCTCCAGTTCAGGGGAAAGCTCATCACGGTAGAGCGTGTCATAGTCGGGATTATGGATAACTTCGGCAGTGTCCTTGATGCCGATGGCCTTCAGGTAGTCAATCACGGGTCAATCTCTTGTCGGGTTGTTTCATCAGGGTTGTTTGGTTCTTGTCGGGTTGCCTGATATTTGGTTGTTCAGTCGGGGTCGTTCTATCGGGGTTATTCGGTCGGGGTCTTCAGTCGGGAGTATTAAGCCGGGGTCGTCCGGTCAGTGTAGTCCAGTCAGCGTAGTCCAATCAGGGTCTTCAATGCCGTGCCTCAAGTGCCTCACCGGCGGTGTGACTTTTGCGCCCTCCCCGGCACGGACCATCACGTTAATTATCGATTAATTTAAAGTCAACGCTACTGACCCGAGCCAGAGGCAATAAAACAACGATTGTAAATAGATGGAGCGGGTAACG
>NTKX01000054.1 GCA_002457135.1 SAR116 cluster bacterium MED-G04 | reverse complement strand
TACCGGGGTGATCTGGCGCTGCTTGGTGCGGTACTTTTCGCCGGGCTTGGCTATGCCCAGGGTGGTTTGCTGGCGCGGGAGCTGGGCGGATGGCAGGTGATCTGCTGGACGCTGGTTGTCTCCCTGCCGCTGCTCATCCCGCTGACGTTGATTTATGGTGACTGGTCCTCGTTCCAGGCAATGCCGCTATCGGCATGGGCGGCGTTCTGTTTTCTTGCCCTCATCAATTCACTGGTCGGGTTCTTTTTCTGGTATCGGGCGCTGGCCATTGGCGGGGTCGCCAAAATCAGCCAGATCCAGCTGCTCCAGACCTTCTTTACCTTTGGTTTTGCCGCGCTGTGGCTGGGGGAGACCATTACACTGGTGATGACCGTCTTTCTGGTGATCACCATCGTCATCGTCTGGATCAGCAAGAAAATACCCGTGGCCGCCCCTCAGTAGAGGGGGCAAAGCCTATTCAAGCGTTTTGCTGATCTCTTTTGAGGCGCTGACCATCAATTCCTTGTGCTGCTTGGCAATCTCGATGGTGAAGCGCGGCTTGGGGCCGTGGACCGCGAGGGCAGCATAAAAACGCCCCTTGCTGTCCAGCACCGGCACCGCGATTGCCACCATGCTATCGTGAAATTCCTCATAGTCGAGCGAATGCCCGTCACGCCTGATGGTCGCCAGTTCTTTCTTGAGGGTATCGAGGCTTCGATGGGTCTGGTCCGTGAAGATTTTCAGGTGCAGGCTGTTCAGCACCTTGTCGCGTTTTGTACCCTTCAGGCTGGCCAGCCAGGTCTTGCCACTGGCGGTGCAATGAAACGGCACATGGGTGCCGATGGGCAGCTGAATCCGGAACGGCCAGTTGGTCTCCACCCGGTCGGAATAGAACATGCCGGAGGTTTCGGGGCGAACGAAGTTGACCGTCTCCCCAACGGTTTCGGCAATCCTCAACAGTATCTGGTGGCGCGCAACATGGGCCGAATCGAGATGCGACAGGTTGGTGCTGAGCGCGAATAGACGTTGCCTCGGGTGCAGCTTGCGGTCGCGTTTTTCAAGGTAGCCTTCCTCAATCAGCGTGTTGCAGAGCCGGTGGATAGACTGCTTTGGCCACCCCAGGGTTTCGTTGATTTCAGTCGGGGTGAGGGGGCGGTCGGATGCCGCCATGACTTCCAGTATTCGGATCAGGCGCAACCCCGGTAATGTTCCATCAGCCATGACAATATCTTCCTTAAAACAAGAGGATAAAACACCCGACGCTTAAAATAATCAAGGGTTTGAATCTTTTTAGTTGAACTGCCCGCGATAAAGATGAATGATAATCTATATAAACAGAGACTAAAAGTCTCAAAAAATATGGTTTGGGGATGAAATTTGACTTCGTGATTGTGGGCGCCGGCTCTGCTGGGTGCGTGATTGCCAACAGGCTTTCCGCAAACCCTGCCAATAAGGTTGCGCTGATTGAGGCCGGGGGCCGGGATCGTTACCCGTGGATTCACATCCCTGTCGGGTATTTCAAAACCATGGGCAACCCCAGGACAGACTGGTGTTACAAGACTGAACCTGACCCCGGGCTGAACGGCCGGGCGCTGAACTGGCCACGCGGCAAGGTGCTGGGCGGGTCTTCCTCAATCAACGGGCTGCTCTATGTCCGGGGGCAACCCCAGGATTTTGATCACTGGCGTCAGCTCGGGAATGACGGCTGGGGCTGGGATGATGTCATGCCGCTGTTTCGCCGTGCCGAAAACTGGGAGGGGCGATCCCTGCCGGAACGCGGCACTGGCGGCCCCCTCAATGTCTCGGAGAACAAGGTCAACCGTCAGGTCGTGGATGCCTGGTTGCAGGCGGCGGTGGCGGCCGGTTATCGCTGGACAGATGACTATAATGCCGAGGACCAGGAAGGCATCGGCTATTTTCAGATGACCATGAAAAACGGCCGGCGGTGCAGCGCGGCTGCGGCTTACCTGAAACCTGTTCTGTCACGCCCCAACCTGACGGTGATCGTCAACGCCCATACGGAAACGCTGTTGCTTGAGGATGGTGAGGCAAAGGGCGTTCGCATCCGTCATGAGGGCATGGTCAAGGAGGTCAGGGCCAGCCGTGAGGTGGTGCTGTCCGCCGGGGCTATCGGCTCCCCCCAGATATTGATGCTGTCCGGCATTGGCCCGGGTGATGATTTGCGTGAACACGGGATTGAGGTTCGCACCAACCTGCCGGGTGTCGGCCAGAATTTGCAGGATCATTTGCAGGCACGCCCTGTCTATAAATGCCGCGCCAGCACGATCAACAGCGAAATTCGCAATGTCTTCAAACTGGCGGGAATGGCGTTTGAATACGCCTTTCACCGGTCCGGGCCGATGGCCATGGCGGCCAGCCTTGGCACCGGTTTCATCAAGACCGAACCGACCATGGAAACCCCTGATATCCAGTTCCATATCCAGCCGTTCAGTGCCGATTCCCCGGCTGAAGGCAGCCACCGGTTTTCCGCTTTCACCGCCTCTGTCCTGCAATTGCGGCCCGAAAGCAAGGGTGAGCTGAAATTGCGGTCTTCGAACCCGATGGATCACCCCCGGATTTTCCCGAATTACCTTGCCACCAAGACGGATTGCGACACGCTGGTGAACGGCATCAAGATTACCCGGCGGATCTGCGGCTATGACCCGGTGCGGTCACTGATTACCGATGAGTTTTCGCCTGGACAGGCGATCAACGGTGATAATGACGCCGCCATTCTGGAATGGGCGCGCAACACCTCAACAACGATTTATCACCCATCAGGCACCTGCAAGATGGGCAAGGACCCGATGGCCGTGGTTGACCCTCGGCTGAGGGTTCACGGTGTGGGCAGGCTGAGGGTCGCGGATGCGTCAATCATGCCGACCATCACATCAGGCAACACAAACGCACCGGCAATCATGATCGGTGAAAAAGTATCCGACATGCTTATGGAGGATGCCGGATGAACAATCAGAACACCAAACAACGTGAACAGAATTCGGGGATGTCCGATCCGCTATCGGTGCCGACAGAACTGAATGGGTTGAGCGAACAAAACGGAGCAGGGGTCTTGTCTTCATCCCTGTCCACCGGCTCAGCAAAAATGAAGGCAGTTGGACCAACTGACTATAATGGGAGGAAACCATGTCAGTATTGAAAAAAATGATGGGTACTGTTGCTGCTACCGGTGTCGGTGCAGTGATGTTGCTCGCCCCTGCCATGGTGCAGGCGATGGAAGTCACTATCCGGGTGCAATCCGTGATCCCGGCCAAGGCTGACGAAGTAACCATGCTGAACGAGTTCGCTGCTGATGTAGCAGCGTTGACCAACGGGGAAGTCAAGATTGAAGTTCTCCCTGCCGGTGCCGTTGTCGGGGTCAAGGAAACCCTTGACGCTGTTGATGCCGGTCTTATCGAAGGCGGTTTTGCCTGGACCCATTACTGGTCAGGCAAGCACCCGGCTGCGATGCTGTTCGGCTCCCCTGTTGCCGGTGCCGGTGTCGGTATTGACAACATCGCTTTCCTGTCCTGGTTCCAGTACGGTGGCGGCAAGGAGCTTTACGACGAGCTCTGGGATGAAATGGGTGTCAACGTGAAGGGCTTCATGTTGCAGCCTGTTGGCCCTGAGGCCCTTGGCTGGTTCAAGGAGCCGATTGAGTCCATGGACGATTTCCGCAAGTACCGTTTCCGCACGCCTCCAGGTATCCCTGGCCAGACGTACAAGGACATTGGTGTAGCCTCGGTGGCCATGGGCGGTGGTGACATTCTGCCAGCGCTTGAAAAAGGCACCATCGATGCTGCTGAATGGTGCTGCCCCAAGCCTGATTCAGTGTTCGGTTTCCAGAAAGTCCTGAAGCATTACTATCTTCAGGGTCTGCACCAGGTTGTTGTTAACGCCGACCTTTACATCAATGGCGATGTTTACAACTCCCTGACCGAACACCAGAAGAAGGCTTTGGAAGTTGCTGCCAATGCATCCCTGTCCAAGGCGATGTCCTACCGTATCTTCGAAAACGGCAAGGCACTCAAGGACCTGACCGAGAACCATGGTGTGATCCTGCATGACACTCCGGCTGATTACTTCCCTGCGTACATGAATGCCGCCAGGGCTTCGCTGGAAAAGAATGCTGCTGAAAACGCCTTCTTTGGCAAGGTCTGGCAGTCCCAGAAAGACTTCGCCGCTGTTGCGGTTCCGTTCTGGGCTGGTGCTCAGGCATCCAACGCAGCGCTCGGCAAGGCTTTTGCTGACAGCGTGAAGTAAGACAACACCTCAAAAAAAATCGATGGGCCTCAACATGGGGCCCATCGGTTTGCACTAATTCTATCGTGACCGGAAGAAGGGCAGAAGCCATGACCCAGGATCAAGACCTCAACAACCTCGATACCACCGATGAGATGATCGCCGAACGACGCGCAGGTGCGCCGGGGGAAACCCCGGAGGATATGAACCCGCTGTCTCGCCTCATTGTCGGGAATATTGATCTCCTCAATCATTGGGTTGGCAAGCTGACCTGCCTGATGCTGATCCCTGTCATCGGGGCCATGGTTTACGAGGTCGTGGCGCGCAAGCTGTTTATTGCGCCGACTGACTGGGCCTATGACACCAGCCGCATGTTCAGCGGCGCCATGTTCATGATGGGGGCAGGGTACGCGCTGATGCGCGGCGTCCACATCCGGGCCGATTTCCTCTACCGCAACTGGTCACCCCGCACGCAGATGCTGGTCGATCTTGCGCTTTACCTGTTTTTCTATTTCCCGGCCATGCTGTTCTTCCTCAAGATTTCAACCGATTACACCATCAAGGCGTGGATGACCTGGGAAAGGTCCATGGACACGACCCTGATGGCCCCGCTGGCCCCGGCACGAACCGCCATGCCCGTTGGTGTATTGCTGTTGCTGTTGCAGGGCGTGGCTGAAAGCCTGCGATGCCTGCACGGTCTGGATGGCCCGACCCGGAAATTGTTCACACGCCTGATCCCTGTTTATGTTGTCGTCTTGCTGGTGGCGTTCATGAACACGTTCTTCCCCGGGATACTGCCGCTCGGCATGATCAATGATTTCAGCCTGCAAGGGCTTGGCGGGCTGGCGCCTGAATTGATCGGCGTGATCATGATTGCGGTCATGCTGCTGGCGATTTTTGTCGGCTTCCCGATTTCCTTTACCCTCATCTTCCTTGCCTTTGTCTTCGGGGCCTGGGGCTTTGGCGGGAGGATGGTGTTCTATCTTGAAACCTTCCAGTTCAACAACGTCATGCTGGAACAGACTCTTGCGGCGGTCCCGCTGTTTGTCTTTATGGGTATCATGATGGAACAGGCGGGGCTGATGGAACGGCTCTTCACCTCGGTTCAGCTGATGCTGTCACGAACCCGTGGTGCGCTCTATCTGGCGGTGCTTTTTGTTTCGACCATCTTTGCCGCGGCGACGGGTATTGTCGGGGCTTCCGTGACGATCCTCGGCATCATGGCGGCCAAGACCATGAACCGGTCCGGCTATGATGTCAGGCTTGCTGCTGGCACGATCACGGCGGGCGGCACGCTCGGTATCCTGATCCCGCCCTCGATCATGCTGGTGGTCATGGGGCCGGTGCTGGAAGTGCCGGTGACGGACCTGTTCTCGGCCGCTATCATTCCGGGCATTCTGCTGGCCTCACTCTATGCCGGCTACACCATGATCCGGTGTTACATGAACCCTGATCTCGGGCCGATCCTGCCTGTTGATGAACAGCCCCCGACCTCAAAATACTATTGGCTGGAATCGGTTCTTGTTATCGGCTCGATCCTGATCCTGTTCACCCTGATCATCAAGGGGCTGTCGGGCAGCCTGTCCGGGTATTTCCCGTTTTCAGGCATACTGATCCCGCTCGCCTGGGCCGGGGTCATGTATCTGGCCTCACTCTGGGTCAGGGAAAACAAGCCTGCCGGGTTCTTCTTCTCTGATCTCTGGCATGAGTTTTTCATGGGGCTGGTGCCGCCATCGGCGCTGGTTGCCTTCGCGCTTGGCTCTATCCTGTTTGGCTGGGCCACCCCGACCGAGGGCGCGGCTTGCGGTGCGTTTGGCTCACTGGTGCTTTCCATCGCCTATCGCAAATTCAACATCCCCGGTTTCTATGATGCCCTGATCAAGACGCTGGAAATCTCGGTCCTGATCCTCTTCTTGGTGGCGGCATCGAATTTCTTTGGTGCGGTGTTCTCCCGCCTCGGGACCCCCCTGATGCTGACCGAATTCCTGCTGTCATGGGACCTGTCAGTGACCACGGTGCTGATCATCATCATGGCGTTGATCTTTCTGCTGGGCTGGCCGCTTGAATGGGTGCCGATTGTCCTCATCATCGTGCCGATCCTGATCCCTGTTCTGGTTGAAATGAACGTCAACCTGACCTGGTTCGGTATTCTGGTTGCGGTCAATTTGCAAACGGCCTGGCTATCGCCGCCGGTGGCGTTATCGGCCTATTTCCTCAAGGGAGTGGTGCCGGAATGGGACCTCAAGGATATTTATTTCGGGATGATGCAGTTTATGGTGATCCAGCTGATCGGATTGACGCTGATCTTCATGTTCCCCGAAATCGCCCTTTGGCTGCCTGAATACATTTACGGTAAATAGGAGAATTCAATGGCTGTTCATTACCTGAAAAAAGCCGATCGAACGCCGCAGACAGGCACCGATGAAACCCGCCGGATTGTCAGCGATATGCTAACCGCCATTGAATCCGGCGGTGAGGAGGCCGCGCTCAAATACAGCCGTGATCTTGACGGTTATAGCGGGCCCGCACTCCTCGGCCGTGATGCGATTGACGCGGCGGCGGCATCGGTTTCCGATCAGGTCAAGGATGATATCCGTTTTGCCTATGATCGGGTGACCAGCTTTGCCAGGGCGCAACGGGAATCGGTCAACGAATTTGAGGTTGAGCTATCCCCCGGTCTGTGGGCCGGGCAAAAGCTGATCCCCATCGAAACCGCGGGCTGTTATGTTCCCGGCGGGCGTTATGCCCATGTCGCCTCGGCCGTAATGTCGATTGCAACCGCCAAGGTCGCGGGGGTTGATCATATCGTTGCCGCCAGCGCCCCGAGGGGTGAAGACGGGCCAAACCCGGCGATTATCTATGCCATGGATATCTGCGGTGCCGATAACATTCTGGCCATGGGCGGGGTTCAGGCCATCGCCTCCATGACCGGCGGGCTGTTCACCGGGCATCCGGCGCGTATCCTCGTCGGTCCGGGCAACCGTTTTGTCGCTGAGGCAAAACGGATGCTCTATGGCCGTGTCGGTATTGATATGTTTGCCGGCCCGACCGAAATCGCGGTTATCGCCGATGATACCGCTGATCCCGATGTGGTGGCCGAAGACCTGGTGTCACAGGCTGAACACGGGCCGGATTCCCCGGCCTGGCTGTTCACCACGTCACGGTCATTGGCTGAGGCTGTCATGGACCGGATGGAAAGCCTGATCAATGCCTTGCCTGAGGTAGCCCGTACGGCTGCCACAGCCTCCTGGCGTGACTATGGTGAGGTTGTTCTTTGCGACACGGATGAGGAGGTGGCAACCATCTCTGATGAATACGCCGCCGAACATCTTGAAGTGCAGACCGGCAAGGATAACTGGTACAGTGACCGGCTCAAGAACTATGGATCGCTTTTTGTGGGTGAGGAAACAACCGTGACGTATGGCGACAAGTGTTCCGGCACCAACCATATCCTGCCAACCAAGGGTGCCGCGCATTACACCGGCGGGCTGTCGGTGCATAAGTACCTCAAGGTCGTGACCACCCAGCGCATGACACGGGAGGCCAATCGTGAGGTTGGACAGGCCGCGGCCCGTATCTCCCGCCTCGAGGGCATGGAAGGCCACGCCCGTTCCGCCGATGTCCGCTTGCGTAAATATTTCCCCGGTGAAAACCTGGGCGGAACCGCAGCGGAATAGGGGGCGGTATGGTTGCGGCTCAGTTTGACCTGACCGGGCGGACAGCCCTTGTCACCGGCGGCGGCAGCGGGCTTGGTGCTGCCATGGCCATGGCCCTCAGTGATGCGGGCGCAAGCATTGTTCTGGTGGGGCGCAGGGAGGACAGGCTTAAGGCAACCCTCGGCAGCCGTGATGGCGCTATCGCCGCGATTGATCTGGTCCGGCAGGATGCTGAAAAAGACCTCTCCCAACATATGGCCAGCCTCGGGATTGAACCCGATATCATTGTCAACGCCGCCGGGATCAACCCCCGCCTGTCGGCCGATGACATCAGCAGCAGCGAATGGCAGCACACCCTTCATTTGAACCTTAGCGTGCCGTTTCTGGTGGCCCAGCAATTTGTCCCCGGGATGAAAGCAAAGGCATGGGGGCGCATTATCAACATCGGCTCCCTGCAATCGTCGCGGGCTTTTGAAAATGGCATCGCCTATGGCACCGCCAAAGGCGGCATCCTCCAGCTGACCCGCGCCATGGCTGAGGCCTGGTCACGTTTCGGGATCAACGCCAACGCGCTGCTGCCCGGGTTTTTCCCGACTGAGCTGACGGCCCCTGTTTTCGAAGACACCGGCAAAGTTGAAAACCTGGCCCGCCAGACCGCCATGGGCCGGAATGGCCGGCTGGATGATATCTGCGGGCCGGCACTGTTTTTCGCATCCGATGCCTCTGCCTATGTGACCGGGCAGGCCCTCGCCGTTGATGGAGGGTTCACCGCAAAATGAAGGCGCTTGTCTACACCGGTACCATGCAATCCGAAATCCGTGAGGTTGATGACCCCGACCCGACCCCGGATGAAGTGCTGGTTGATCTCGCCTTTTGCGGGTTGTGCGGGTCGGACATGCATGCCTGGCATGGTCATGATGAACGCCGTGTCCCGCCGCTGGTGCTGGGTCATGAGGCGGTGGGAACGATCACCAATGGTGACATGAAAGGCAGCCGGGTTGCCATCAACCCGCTGATAACCTGCGGCCAGTGCCATGCCTGCCAGCATGATAACGAACATCTCTGCCCTGACCGGGCCCTCATCGGGATGCGGGTTCCGGGGGCTTTTGCTGAACGTGTTGCCATTGATGCCATGAACGCCTTTCCCATCAGCGATGATCTGGCGTTTGAGCTGGCGGCACTGGCTGAACCGCTGGCCTGTGCCGTGCATGCCGTCCGGCTTGCTGACGTGACCTCAACAGGCCGTGATGTGATTATCCTTGGTGGCGGGGCGATCGGGCTGCTGGCGGCACTGGCCTTTCAGCATTACGGGTTTGACCGTGTTGCCGTGGCTGAAACCCACCCGTTCCGGCGCAGTCTGCTGGAAAGCCTCGGCAGTGTTGATGTGTTTGATCCGCTGGCGGGCGGCCCTGATGCTGCTGATATCGTCTTTGATGCGGTGGGTTCAGGGGCAACGCGCAAGGCCTCCTCAACCCTGATCCGACCTGGCGGCGATATTGTTCATATCGGCTTGCAGGATAACAGCGAAGGGCTGGATACACGGCACCTGACCTTGCAGGAGGTTTCGTTCCACGGTTCCTACTGCTACCGCAACAGCGATTTTGCCGAGGCCCTGTCCATGCTGGAAAGCGGGGTGATCAGCCCTGATGGATGGACCGAAATTCGCCCGCTTGATGAGGGCGCGGACGCTTTCCTTGCGGTGCATGAGGGCCGTGCGCCCCCCAAAATCATCCTGGCAACCCACTAGAACAATTCAGCGAAAGGAGAAACCGGATGAAAAAACGACTTTATGGTCTTGTGATGGCGGCTGGTCTAATGGCGGCTGGATTAATGCTGGCTGGATTAATGCTGGCGGGCAGCCCTGCACATGCCGATTTCATCAATGGCAAACAGTTGCGGTTATACTGCCTGTCCCAGAACCCCAGTGATGATGCGATCTGTGTTGTCTATATCACCGGCGCGGTTGATGCCTTTACCACCGTTGACCTGATTGCCGAGAAAACCGAAGGCACGGCACGGCGTTTCTGCATCCCTGATGGTGTCGGCCCTGATCAGCTGCGTGATGTGATGCTGGCCTGGCTCGAACGGCCTGAAAGCAACCTTGATTTTGCGGCAACTTTGCTGGTGCTGGGTGCGCTCGAAGACAGCTATGGATGCTCATAGTCGGCTGGTCTGCTGTTCAGGCTGATTCTGACCTGTCCTCAATTAGGGCTTTGCAAAAGACTGATCTGTGATAGCGTTTAGATGCTTTTACCGAAAGCGTCAGGCTTTCCTCGTTTAGACGGAGCAATGCCATGCAGGGTCAACATCAACTGCAAGGTGAATTTCCCCTGCTCATTGATGGGCTGTCGCAGTTCATCGCCGAAGCGGATACATCCGCAATCCGTCACCATCCCCTTATCCGGTCTGCGGTTGCGGATGGCTTTGCTTGTATTCTTGGCGGGGCCTCGGCGGAGGTGACAACGCGCATCAGGGCAGCGCTCACCCCCTTGGGGGAGGGGAGTGCCAGTCTCTACGGGCAGGGCGGCACTATGCCGGCCCCGGCAGCGGCGATGATCAACGCGGTGGCGGGGCATGCCAATGATCTGGATGACTGGGAAGAACCCGCCAACACTCACCCCACCGTGGTGATCCTGCCCGCTGTTCTGGCCCTGTTGGACGTGATGGCCCGCCCCGTGAATGATCCCGTGAATGATCCCGTGAATGGTCCCGTTAGTGGTGAAGCCGTGGCTGATGCCTATGCCATCGGGTTTGAGGTGGTTGCCCGGATCGGTGATGCGCTGGGGATTGAACATTATGCCCGCGGCTTCCATGCCACGGCGACGATTGCGCCTTATGGGGCGGCGGCGGCGTGTTGCAGGCTGATGGGGCTGAAACCTGTTGAGGTTGCCCACGCGCTCGGGCTGGTGGCATCAAGGGCCATCGGCTATACCGCCCAGTTTGGCACCGATGCGAAACCGTTTCAGGCGGGCAGTGCGGCCGAAGCAGGGCTGATCGCCGCCACCCTGGCCGCGCATGGGGTGACCGCGAACCCGGCCATTCTCGACCATGACCGGGGTGTTGCGGCCCTGCTGGCTGAACGAACCCCTGCTGATTGCACCAATGCGCTCAGCCTGCTGGCCTCCCCCTGGGCGATGGATCAATACGGTATCGTGATCAAGCCGTGGTGTTCCTGCGGTTATACCCACCGGCTCATGACCATGGCCCGTGAGGTGAGGGAGGATCACGGGATCGACAGCCGAAGGATCACGGGTATTTCGGCCATGATGACTGATTTCCACCATGCTGTATTGCGGTTTCCGCGCCCGTCCACCCGGGTTGAGGCGCTCTTCAGTGCCGAGGCCTGCACCGCCCAGATGCTGGCCCATGGCAGGCTTGGGCTTGATGATGTCGATGCCGGGTTCTGGCGTGATGATGAGGTCACGCGCCTGACCCATCTGATGGAGGTATCGAGCAAGCCTGCAATCAACCCCAACATCAATTATGATCCGAAACAGCCTGAGCGCATGACCATCACGCTGGATGATGGCAACCGAATTGAGCTGGCGTGCGATTTCCCCCTTGGTTCGCCCAGCCGCCCGATGCCCCCTGCCGCCCATGCCAAAAAATTCGCCACCATGACAGGGTATCCGGCTGACCGTTTTCATGCCCTCCTGAAATGGCCCGACTGCAGGGACGCAAAATCATTTTTTGCCGAATTTGCGGGGGGATGATCAGACGCTGGCCCGAATGCAGGTGGCCGGCGGTATTTTTATCCGGCCCCGGCGGATCGCCGTAGCCCGCAGGAATGGGCGGTTTCTGATCAATATGGTTATCCTGAGGCAGACTGCCCCTGAACCGAAAAGCTTCTCAAAACGGCTTATCCGCGTCATATTGATCATGATGACGATCGGGCAATTCGTTCCCGCTCCCCCATCCGGTTGCAGGAACATGGGGAATTGACCCCGACCTGAAAATACGAAGGCCTTACCAGGATCATCAAGATCAGGGCTTTCATAATATGAAGAAGGAATAAAATCATGATACTGCGCTCTGCCCCTGCCTCACCGTTTGGCCGAATGGTCAAACTCGCTGCCCATGTGCTTGGCCTGATGGACCAGATCACGGTTGAACATAGCGATACCATCGATCCTGATGACACGATCCGTCTCCAGAACCCGCTGGGTAAAATCCCTGCCCTGATCACCGACAGCAGGGTGATCTATGACAGCCGCGTTATCCTGGAATATTTTGACCATCTCGGCGGTGGCGGGACGATCATCCCGCAGGACCCCGAAGCCCGCATGGACTGCCTGATCCGAAATGCCCGCAATATCGGCATCATGGATGCAGCCTTGCTGGTTGTTTACGAAGGCCGCTACCGTCCCGATGAAATGCGGGTTGAGAGTTTTGTTGAACATCAACGCGACAAGATTCGCCGTGCGCTGGACCAGATTGCCACTGAATCGATTGAATACACCAACGATGATATGCCCGATATCAGCCAGATAGGGCTGGCTTGCGTGCTGGATTACCTTGATTTCAGAAAGCCGATCAACTGGCGGGATCATTGCCCCCATCATGTGGGTTTCATGCAATCTTTTGCCGCCGCCGTACCCGGCTATCGCGTCACCCTGCCGCCCGGATTGGATCCCTCAACCCTGCGGTAGCATTCATCCTTGTCGGGAGGTTTAGGGGGTTGCTTTTATAAGCTAAATCAGCCTTGTATCGGTTATCCTTTCGGGCAGGACCATGCGACAATTAGTTTATAATCATTCTATTGATTGTAAAAATGATGAATGTTACATTTTTTAAATAGAAAATCAGCATTTAGGTGTAGGTGATAATGTGCAAGATATTTTCAGGCCAGCTGCCTGAAACATACGAACCCATAACCCGCAATATCCGCCTGAACGGGCAAAGCACGTCCATCAGGCTGGAGAATGCCTATTGGGAAATTATTGATGCTATCGCCGAAGCTGAAGGTGTCACCACACCTGTTTTTCTTTCCACCCTGCAATCCGAAGTTCTGCTCCTTTATGGTGAGGTCAAGAATTTCACGTCACTGCTGCGCTGTGCATGCCTGAAAAAGATCAGGCTGGAGGGTAGCCCT
>NTKX01000053.1 GCA_002457135.1 SAR116 cluster bacterium MED-G04 | reverse complement strand
CGCCGCCGCTTTTTGCGGGGCTTTTCTTCGTCTTCCTTGGGCGGGCCTACCTGTGAGCCTTTGAAATCGCATTTCGGGTCAAAGTGACGGCAGAACAGCTGCACTTCCTTTTCCGATGTCGCCGCCAGGATCAGCCACATCTGCTTTTCCTTATAGAGCGCAAAGCTCCTCAACAGGGCTGTCTGTGCGCGGCTGAAATAGACCGCCAGAATGATCGCCGTGATGACGAACATTATCCAGTGCACCGAAAAAGTCACAAGATAGATCATGATCAAGGCCACCAGCGGCTCCCACAACTGCTTCTGGATCAGCCAGAATGGCGGCATCAGGTAGCCCAGCGGGTCGGTCCTGGTGTCGATGATATCGCATTTGCGGTGAATATCCTTCAGCACTTCATACATGACGAAATCATCAAGGGGGGGCATGGCGTAGCGCGACCATTCCTGGCTTGCCTTTTCGGCATCCTCAGGCGAGGCGTATTCAAAGACGCAACCGAGGGGGCCACGGACAACAACGCTGAAGATAATGCCTTCGCGCCACAGGCTCATCAGAAAGCCTTCTTCGGGATCAGCTTCATCCAGCTCATCCAGCAATTCCTCGATCGTGCCGTGGAAAGCCTCACCATTGATCGCAATGATGATATCCGCCGCCTGCAACCTCAGCGTGCGGCCGCGTGACATGACGTTGACTTCCTTGATGGCAATAAAACTGTTGGGGGCTGTATTCCCGGGCGGCTTGTTTACCGATGCATCATTGGCCCCGGCAGTATCTGCCGAGGCCGTAACGTTATCGCCGTCATTATCCTGATCAATCATCATTACGGGAATGAAATACTATTTTCTTTATCTTCGAATTTCTTTAGCAGAAGTGTATTCTGCTCATTGATCTGACGGAGCGCTGTCCCAAGCCTGACCTGATTTTGCTTCAGGATCTCAATTTGCTGTTCCTCGCTTGTGTCTTCCACCATCTTGTCCATGTAGGACCGGATATCCTTCCGGCTCATGTTGATTTCCTGAACCAGCAACTCGACCTGGTTGGCGATATTGCTGCCGATGGCCTTGCTCATCTTTGTCATGGTATCGCTGTTCGACGCCTGGGTTTTCCTGTTTGATTTCTCAAGGCTCTTGATCAGGGCCTTGTTGGAACCGAGAACGCTGTCCTGCAACCCGTCAAGGCGCTCAATCAGGCGCTCATTGACCGCCAGCAGCTGACGCTGGGTTTCAAGCGATGTTTTCATCTTGTCGAGGGTTCCGTTGACCTGTTCGACATTCTCGGCAAACACGACCAGGGCCTCACGGCTGGTGGTGGTCATGGTGGTGAGTTCCGACATGGTGCGGAAATACAGCATGGAAGCGAAGACCAGTGCGGCAATAGCGGCCAGCATGGAGCTGCCGAAAATCAGAATGATATATCGATGGACACTTTTCACGCTGTTCTCCAGTTTCTTGTGTTGCTGTTTAACCCTGTTGTATTCAGACGTTACCTCGGCTGCAGCATCCGCCGCGTCCAGCGCGATGGTGATACTTTCCTGAACCTTGTTAATCTCACTACTCATCATTGTCCCCTATCAGGTATCGCTAATCTGGTGCTATCGGTTCGATCTGTTCAATTTTCTATAAGCACAATCTGTGCCAGATGACTGCCGAACGGTCAGTACCGGCATAAATGGACCCTTGAAATTGAATTTTCGGCAACCGTAGGGCCGTTGCCGGTCGTGGGTGATGAAAAAATGAACACATCCCATGCATCCTTTTTCCTTTGCGGGTGGTGGTGCGGGCTTGCTCATTCGTCATTGCCCCGCATGGTATCCCACATTGACGCAATCTTGAACCGGAGCGCCCCCAGAAAACAGCAGAACCCGGCCAAGAGGATCAGATAACCGCGCATCGCCTCCCCTGCATCAAGGTGTTCAAGCCCGACCAGTAAGAGGTACCCGGCCGTGCCGAAGAAGCACAAGGTTGAGATAAACTCACCCAGCGAACGCTGACGGCGGTGTTTAGGGATGGATTTGCGCATTACCCGTCCTCCGGTTTCCATTGCTGTCCCTGCTCATTGAACAGCATGTCTTCAGGCAGCTCGATTTCAGGTGCCTCAAGCATTTCACCACGATCAACCCGGTAAATATAAGCCAGCGCAACCGCCAGGGCATTATAGAGTTTTTCAGGGATTTCCGCACCAATTCTTGCGGTGAAATAGAGCGCTCGTGCCAGCATCTTGCTCTGGAACACGGTGATCTGATGGCTTTCCGCCTTGGCGATGATATCCCGGGCGATGGCACCGCGCCCGGCCGCCACCACGGTCGGTGCCGTCATCTCACCCGGAACATAGCGCACCGCCACCGCAAAATGGGTCGGGTTGGTGATAACCGCCGTTGCCTCCGACACCTGATCGATTGAGGTGCGTTCACGCGCTGTTGCCTGGGCCTGTTCCATCTGCATGCGGCGGATCTTGGCCTTGACCTCAGGGGAGCCATCAGTCTGTTTTGACTCGTCTTTCAGTTCCTGACGCGACATCTTCAGGCTCTTCTGATGGCTGTAGAACTGCCAGGCGTAATCAATCGCGGCGATCAGCAACAATGCCACCAGCAAGGCCGCCAGCAACAACGGAAAGGAATAATTGAACATCCGCAGGGATTCCCGCAGCGTGCCCGATGAAATCCAGATCAGCTCAGGCAGCAACCGGTAGATGACATAGGCAGCGATGCTGAACAGCAGCACCACCTTGAGGATGGATTTCCCCAGCTCGACCAGCCCCTTGGTTGAAAATATCCGCCCCAGACCCGCAATCGGGTTCAGCCTGTTGCCCTTGAATGAAAAGGATTTGGGCGCAAAATTGATGCCGCCGACCATCAACTGGGTCAACAGCACGACCACGATCAGCGGCACCCCGACAATCAGCGTGATGACAATCACGAACTCATTGACCTGGGTAAGGCCGATAAGGCCGGCACCGCCCTCAATGGATTTGCTGTCAAACTGGAACATCACCCGCCATTGCTTCAGCCCGAAATCGGCCACCCCGCCCATCAGGCTGAGCATCAGCAGCGCCATGGCCATGGTGGTGAAGACAAACATCTCCTTTGAGGAAATGACCTTGCCGTCTTCCCGTGCCTTATCCAGTTTTCGCTGGGTGGGTTCTTCGGTTTTTTCCTGACTGCTGTCTTGATTCTCAGCCATTGGCCAGCCCCTCCATCATGATCTCAAGGCTCTCAACCGCCGCGTTGACGAGGTTGACCGATGCTTCCCCCAGCGCACCCACCGACACGAACAGCATGAAAAACGCGGCCAGCAGCGATATCGGGAAACCAAAGGAAAAGAGGTTCAGTTGAGGCGCGGACCGCGTGATCAGGCCGATGGCGGCATTGACCATGATCAGCACCACCACCACCGGCATCATCACAAGGGTGGCGGCAAAGAACATCGCGCCCGCTGCCTCAATCACGCTCTGCAACAGCACCGGGATCGGCGGCATGGCGCCAACAGGCAGGATTTCATAGGACATCAGCATCATCCCGAGGACGATCAGATGGCCGTTGATCGAAAAGAACACCACCGTCAGAAAGAGGTATAACAACTGGCTGACCACGGGTGACTGCGCCCCTGTCTGGGGGTCAAGCTGGGCAGCAAAGCCCAGACCGGCTGAGGTGGCAATCTTTTCCCCCGCCAGAAGCGCGGCTGAAAACCATACCGTGAGGGTCAGCCCGGCGGTCAATCCTACCGCGGCCTCAGCCATAATAATCATGATCACTTCGAGCGCCTCAAGGCTGGCAACATCAATCGGCGGCACCCTCAACACAACGATGGCAATCAGCATAAAGGTCATCATGATCCGCGCCTGAAGCGGCAGCCACCGCGCCCCGAATGCAGGCGCAGACAGCAGAAACGCCGCCAGCCTGATGCTGGACAAGAGCAGATGCACCAGAAATCCGGTCAGCCATTGCAGCTCAATGCCCGGTAAGGCTTCGGTGGTGACCCCGATCAGCGGAAGCATGATTGACCCGCCTACCCGATCGCCGATATCTGATCGAAAATATGCTGAAAATAGGTTGTCAGCTGGGTCAGCATGAACCCTGAAAAGAGGCCAAAGGTCATCAGCACGATCACCAGTTTCGGCACAAAGCTGAGCGTCATCTCATTGATTGAGGTCGCGGCCTGGATAATACCGATGATGAGACCGACGATCAGGGCAACAAACAGCAGCGGCCCCGCCGTCATGATCACCTGCCAGAGCGCAACCCGCAGAAATTCCACGTTAGTATCAAAATCCATTTTCAGGCTCCTTTATGAGCGATCAGTTATAGGTGGCCACAAGCGAGCCAACGGTCATCGCCCAGCCATCGACCAGGACAAACAGCAGCAACTTGAACGGCAGTGCAATCAGCATCGGGCTGAGCATCATCATGCCCAGCGACATCAGGATGGAAGCCACCGCCAGATCAATCACCAGAAACGGCAGAAACAGCATGAACCCGATCTGGAAAGCGGTTTTCAGCTCAGACGTAATAAAGGCAGGCAGCAGCACCGACATCGGAACGTATTCAGGCCCGGCGTAATCACCACTGCCCGCCATTTCCGAGAACATCACCAGATCAGTCTTGCGGGTATGATCAACAAGAAAGCGTTTCATCACCGAGCTGCCTTCCATGATAGCGGCCTCAGCCGGCATCTGCTGGTCGAGATAGGGGGTCAGCGCCTTCTGGTTCAATTCTTCAAACGTTGGCGCCATGATGAAAAAGGTCAGGAACAGCGAGATCGCGATCAGAACCTGATTGGGCGGTGTCTGCTGTGTCCCCATCGCCTGGCGCAGGATTGACAGCACGATGATCACCCGGGTGAAAGAGGTCATGCCAAGCAGAACGGATGGCAGCACCGTCAGCGCGGTCATCAGCGCCAGCACCTGCAAGGACAGTGAATAGGTTGAACCGCCATCACCACTATCGGTGACGTTAAGCGCAGGCATGCCGGCGATCCCGTCCATCATGGACTGGGCATCAGCAGGCTGGCTGATCATGGAGAAAACGATAAAAGCCGCAACGGACAGAACGGCATGGATCAACGGAAACGGCATCGGATCAGAACCCCAGCTTGGGGTTGGCGCGGCGCGCCTCCCGCATGGCGGAAAGAATGGCAGAACGGTCTTTTTCCTTGGGCTTCCTGGCCTGCCCGGCCGGTGCCGAGGCAATATCCTTTTCTTCAAGCACCAGCGGGCTTTCATCAGCAACCCTGTCCGATGATCCGCGTGATGCCCTCAAGGATTGTCCAGACCGGGTTTCTTCAATCTGCGAATGCTCAGGATAGGCCCGGTTGTTCGGGGTGCCGTATTTCTTGTAAATCGAAAAATCACCGGCATCGGACGGATCGGCAAAACCCGCCGCATCAGGGGTGCTGGCGGCATGGTGCGTGGTAACAGGCGCAATCGTCATGGGCTGTTGCCGGACGATCCCGACCAGATAGGACTGGCCGTAAACTTCAACGAGGCAGAGTTTTTCATGATTGCCCAGCATCATGTGGTCTTTCATGACCATCTGTTTGCCAGGCAGGGTGCCGGAACCCATGCGGCGCTTGAACATTTTGGCGATAATGACCGCCATCAGCATGCAGGCAAGGAACGCCCCGACAATAATCAAATAGTTGGTATCGAACGCTTCACTGGCCATCACCATCTCCTCAGCACCTGACATGCAAGGAAAAGGCAAAAGGCGTGCCAATGACACGCCCATGAGTGTTAACGATTTTTAATACTTTGATATTAGGCCGTTTTTTTTCTTATTTTTCTGCCATGTTTCAGGCCAACCCGGGCAGTGCCAGAAGTTTGACACTCCCCCAATTGCCAGAGACAGTTTGCCAGAGACGGATTAGCGTTCATGGAAACCGGTTAAAGATTTTCCATTCTTTTCTCAGGCGAAACAATTTCAGAGAAACGGATACCAAAGCGGTCACCCACCATCACCACCTCACCTTTGGCGATGATCATGTTATTGACCAGAATATCCAGCGGCTCACCGGCGAGGCGGTCAAGTTCGATGACCGAGCCTTCGTTCAGCCTCAGAAGGTCCCTGATCTTGATCTGGGTGCTGCCGACCTCAACCGTGAGATTGACATCAATATTTTCAAGCAGGCGCAAGTTGTCAACGCCCGAGCCATCGGTCGCTGTATCGTCTTGCGGCTTTACGTTTTCATCTTCTGCCATGGTACTAGCCTTTCAAAATATTGGCCCCTTGGAAATTCAAAACCCGGGGTTTTTTAAACCATGCGGTTACGACAGTCTTTTGGTCAGGTTGATTGCGGATTGCCCGCCAATCTCACCCAGTTCACCTTCGAAAAACGGTTTATGGTCCATCATCACTTCAACAGCATCGTTGAGCTGGATGGGCAGCACATCACCCGCCTTGAGCCGCATCAGCATGCTCAGCGGCACCACCGGCTGGCCGAGATGCGCGGTGATCTGGAGCGGAATATCGAGAACAGCGTTCTCAAGGCTTTCCCGCCAGTTGACGTTATTGTCACTTTCATCAGGCTGCATGCGGGACCGCAGCTGGGTTGCTATCGGCTTGAGCGTCTGCAACGGATAGACGATATCGAAATTCGCCGCATCAAGCCCGGGCAGTTGCAGCACAAACGAACACACAATCACCAGATCAGCCCCATCCACAAAAGAGGCAAACTGGGGGTTAACCTCCCTGTTCTGGAGATTGAGATTGATCGGCAGCAGGTCTTTCCAGGCATGCGCCAGGGTTTTGTTCAGCCCGTCACTGACGATTTCAACAACACGCTCTTCGGTGGCGGTGAATTCTGTCCGCGCCTTGTGCTGACTTTCGATATTGCCGCCGTAATAGGCATTGGTCAGGATTGAGATAAAGCTCGGGTCCAGGACCAGCAGAACACTCCCCCTCAGCTCTTCGATCCGGCTGATGGTCAGGCTCATGAAATTGTCCATATTGGCGGTGTATTCATCGAACGTCTTGACCTCAGGCGGGAACGGCGAAATCCGTGGCAGTATCCGCAGCATTGGCAGGTAGATAGCCCGCGCCTGACGGGCAAAGCGTTCGTTGATCAGGCGAAGGGCATAGTAATCACCAAGCAGGGACAGCTCATCCGACCCGAAGATGAAGGGTTTGACATCGGGTGAGGTGGCCTGATCAAGCACTGTGTCGGCCCCGTCATTGAGGCCTTCGATCAGCGCATTGACTTCATCACTGCTAAGCTTGCGGGTGGAAACCACGATAAACCCTTCCCTTGACCTTGATCACGACGACCTTAATCACTCTACTGCCTTAATCACTCTACTGCTTGACGAATGAAGTGAAATGCACTTCTTCAATACCACCGAAATTTTCCAGGGCTTCAAGCTTGCTGTTCAAGGCATCACGCAATTCCGCTGCCAGCCTGTTACGGCCGTCAACACCGGCGACATCCTCTTCACTATACCCGCTCAGCACATTCAGTATAACAGAACGCAGGGCCAGTTGGTGGGATTCGACGTTGACCATGACCGTATCATCATACTGGGTGGAAACACCGATACCAACCTGGAGCATGCGCCGCGATTCTTTCAGGTTCGTGGTGAAGATACCCGGGAATTCGTGATAGATGGTCACGAAAGTTTCATCCACGGGGGTATCCTTGGATGTTTTCTGTTTGGAGGCGTTATCCTCTTCAGCGGCTTTCTGATCTTCGGCTTCCTGCATTTTCCGCTCGATGATCTTTTCGATCTCTTCTGCGGGTTCAGGCTGGGCACTGCCAAAAATCAGGTAACCGGCACCAAGACCGATCACAATCAGCAACAACCCGCCCACACCGAACAGGCCATACTTGATCAGGCCACGACTTGATTTTGCATTTGGATCTTCATCCGCCATAACACACCTCTTTCATGGTATTCACCTTCAGGCAAGAATATTTACACTTTGTTCACTATTTGGCACTTCTGATTCATTATTTTTAATATTAGTGGAATCATCGGTTTTTTCACGGTCGGAACGATTATTTCCGCTTTGGGATGAGCCGTTATCGCCGCCCTGATCCTGCCGGGCCTGCTGGCCAGCCTGACCATCAGCACCATGACGCTGCCCGCCCTGAACATCAAGATTGCTCAGGCGCATGCCGTTTTCAGCCATCATCTGGCTCAACCGGGCTTCGGATTCGCCCAGCATGGAGGCTGCGGCCGGGTTATCGGACCTGATCTGGATGGATGTCGCATCACCCGAAACATTGAGCTGGATTTGCAGCTTGCCCAGGCGTTCCGGGTTGAGCTGAACCGTGATCCGCTGCTGGCCATCAGCAACCGCCTGTTCGACAACGCGCATCAGATTGCCCTGCCAGTCACGGCCAAGCATGTTAAGCCGCCTGTGCTGGATAAGATCGGTTTTGCTCGCGCTCTGGTCAAATTGCCCGCTGGTGCCGGATTGCTGCTGGCCAGCGGAACCATTGCCCGATGAGCCGTTCGAATTGCCGGCAAGACCAGCTGCAGACTGGGTATTTGCAGACTGGGTATTGGCAGACTGGGTATTGGCATGCTGGTTGCCTGTAAACTGATTGCCAGATGACTGGCCCGTTATGGACTGGCCAGCCGCAGATTGGCTGATGGCGGATTTGGCGGCCTTGATTTCAACACCGTCTTCCATCGACTGTTCCGCCATTCTGGTAATGGCGTTTTTCTGCTCGGCGGTTTTCTGCATCATCTTCTGCATGGCCTTGTCCAGATCACGCTGGGGGGCATCACCGGATTGAAACTGCTTATCAAGAGACTGTGATGCTGGCTGATCGGATTTCCCCGACCTGAGCAAGGCGCTGTCATCATCCAGCCCATCCATGGTGCCGAGGGCATCGGGCGTGACCAGCCCTGCCGGTTTCGCCGCATCAGGACGAACGGTCTGGCCCGCCAGCTGATTGTTGGGGTTCGCGCCACCGGCAAGCGGCAGCGGATCAGGATCAGCGGCTGCGCCTGCCTGTAACTTTGCGGCCTGATCAGTGACGGATTTGGGCAATTCATTGACCAGCGCCATCAGTTTCACCAGCTTGGAATGCGCCTCGGACTGGGCCTGCAATGACCGGGGAGCGGCAGATCGGCTGAACCGGCCAGTCCCTGTTCCGGCCCCTGTTCCGGCCCCGGTGTCAGTCCCCGTCCCAACCCCTGTATCAGATGCAGTTCTGGCCATGGTGGTCAGCAGCCGGGTCAGTTGCGGCAGGGCGGCCGGTACCGCGGTTTCCGGTACCCTGGCCTCAGGTGATTGTTCTGCGGGGGCGTTATCATCGGTTTCAGCCTCAGCAATGGCGGGCGCGGCAACCAGCAGCGCGGCCAGGGCATCGCTGAGCATTGCATCACCGCCATCAGCGTCTTGATCCGATCCTGTCAGGTCAGCGGCAGCGAGTTCAAGCGCTGGATCAAGGGTTTCATCACCCGTTCCTTCCCCGGTTCCAGCCCCGGTTTCGGCCACCATTCCAGGCATGGCGGCGGCCACAGCATCGCCATTCAGCGCGGCGGCAAGGCCTTCGTCCGGGCCATCCGGTTTGATCAGGCTGAAAAGAGCGGAAAAAAGCTCTTCCGTTGATCCGGCTCCGGCGCCTCCAGCGGCCCCGCTACCATCGCTGATGGTCGTAATTGATGTATTGACAATCTTCGTCATGAGCTAGCCATTCCGGTACTGACACAATGATGCATATCCATCCCCCTTGCAAAACTGATGCCAGTCTTTTGTTGCGTCCTGTCAGACCGAGCGTTTGGCCGGAATGGCTTCCAGCGCCTTGTCGGCTTTTTCCTGTCGTTGCTGTTTGGCCTGTTCGGCCTGCTTTTCACTGATCTTGCGATGACGGTTCATGGCCTCGGCGAGCAGGCGTTGACGTTCAGCCAGCTCATCCTCGAGGAAATCGGTCCGGTTGCTGGCCGTGGTCAGCTGTTCATGAACCTGCATGCCGTAATGATTGGCCGAACGCAGGGCAAGCGGCGTGGTCAGCCCCGGCAGAACAGCCCCACTATCAGCAATTTCGGTCAGTTGCCGGCACAGATTCTGTGTCCGGACCAGCTCCTCTTCGAGGACGGTCATTGCCTTTGCCCTTTTCAGGACAGCGATTTTTTCCTTGAGGACGAGCCGTTCATAAAGTGATTTGCGCTGCTCTGCCATGGCACCCTAGCTCGTCAGGGCGGCGATCAGCCTGGCCCGGCTTTCGGCGAAATCCGCCCGGTCATGTTCGGGCTGCTGGATATGGGACTGGAGCAGATCCCAGATACGCACCGCCTCATCCAGTTCAGGGTCCTGCCCCGGGGTGTAACCGCCCATATAGATCAGGTCGCGGTTTTCCATATAGACCGACACAAGCCGGCGGAATCGGCGGGCAGCATCCTGATGGCCCTTGTTGGTGATATCGTTCATCACCCGGCTGACCGATGCGCTGACATCAACCGCCGGGTAAATCCCCATCTGGGCTTGCAGGCGCGACAGCACGATATGCCCGTCAAGGATCGCCCTTGCGGAATCCACCACCGGGTCAAACGTGTCATCACCATCAGCAAGAACGGTGTAAATCGCGGTGATCGACCCATCCGAGCGGTCATCGGTTCCGGTCCGTTCAATCAGCCGCGGGATCATCGACACAACCGAAGGCGGATAGCCCTTGGATGTTGGCTGTTCGCCCATGGCCAGACCGATTTCACGCCTGGCATGCGCCACCCTGGTGAGCGAATCCATGATCAGCAGAACCTTTTTGCCCTGGGCCCGGAAATATTCCGCAATGGCGGTGGCGCGTTCAGCCCCCCGGATACGCAGCAACGGCGACCGGTCAGCGGGAACAGCAACAATGATGGTGCGGGCTTTCGATGATCCGGTGAGTGCCTTTTCAACGAAATGGCCGACTTCACGCCCACGTTCACCGATCAGCCCGACAACAACGACATCAGCTTCGGTAAAGCGGGTAATCATGCCGAGCAGAACCGATTTGCCGACACCCGAACCAGCAATAATGCCAAGGCGCTGGCCACAGCCGATGCTGAGCAGGGAATTGATCACCCGAACGCCGACATCCAGCGGTTCCGCTACCGGTTTGCGGCGAAGCGGGTTGAGCGGCATCCCGGCAAGGGGCCAGCGTCCGGCCTGTTCAGGCAAAAGCTGATCATCAAGCGGCTGGCCAAGGGCATCAACAACACGGCCCAGCAACCCTTCACCAACAGGAACCATGGCACCATCCTCAATCGCCCGGACCGTGGCACCAACCTTGACCTGCGCGCCGTATTCATGCAGCGACAGCAGGTTTTCCCCATCCTGAAAACCGATGATCTCACCCAATGTTTCAGAGCCGTCATCAAGATCAACAGCGCAGAGCGTGCCGATACTGGCCGGAAAGCCGTTGCAGGTGACCATCTGGCCATCAAACCGGCTGACCTTCCCCGACAGCACCGGCGGACGCGAGATATTCAGCCGATCGGCATAATCGGCAATCTGTTTGATCAGAACGCTCATCTAGGCTTCATCCGTTTTGGGCGAATCCGTTTGGGGTGCGCCTGTATCGGGAGCTTCCGTCTTTTCTGCAACGGGGTCGGCGGCTTCCGCCTCCTCTGCAAGCATCTCTTCAGCATCGGCCTCTTCGGACGGGATTTCTTCTGCATCCGGCTGCATCCGGTGGGTAATCTCATCATCCAGGCAGATACCGTCAGCCCAGACCATGATATCACTGCGATCAAGGGTGTCATCCGCCTCAAACTTATAGGGCTTGAGGGCCTCACGCTGGGTTGCCAGCGGCGCGATGGCGGCGAGGTCTTCGGGGTGGAGCCTGATCACGGGATGCGCTGTTTTGGAGATGATCTGTTCCGCCATTTCCTCTATCCGCGCTATCAGGCCTTCCGGCATGTCATCAATGGCGATGCCAGCACGGTCCGAGGCCAGGCGGCAGATCACGGCGTTGAGGCTGGATTGCAGGCGCGACAGGTCAACAGCCGATGCCTTGCTGAGCGCGAGGGCCGCGCTTTCGAATTTCTGAATGGTCTGTTCCAGTTCACCGGCGGCAGTTGCCTGACCTTCGGCCCGGCCAGCGGCCTGACCGTCCTTGTAGCCGGTATCCTTGCCCGCGGTGAAGCCGCGCTTGTATTCCGCCATCAGGTCAGCTTCGGAAAAAACCGGGGGTGCTGGCTCCTCCGGCTCCTCTTCAATAACCTCATCTTCGGCGATTTGTGCCAGAGCTTCAGCCTGGGCAGCGGCCTGGGCTGCGGCCTCCTCGGCCATGGCGGCAGCAGCGGCTTGTTCTGCCTCGGCCGGGTCAAGGGGTGCTGACATCTGGTCAGGGTCCACATCACCGGGCTGGTCTTCGCCTTGCAGACGTTGCTGGGCCGCCATGGCAAGCTCAACAAGACTGCGTGAGGCAAAATTGGTCTTTTCCTTGACTCGTGTTTCACCAGGGTTATAGAGCGCTTCCCGCGCCTTTGACATCAGCCGCGCGATCTCATCATGGGCCAGACCGCCTTCATTCCGGGCAGGGTCATCATTGACCATGGTTTCTTCTGGCTGGCTCATTTTCCTCTCCACGCTCATGCGGCATCATTCGATCAGACGAAATCATCACCACCGCGACCAGCGAGGACAATCGATCCTTCATCGCTGAGACGGCGGGCAACGTTAATGACGCGCTTCTGGGCTTCCTGAACATCGGTCAGGCGCACCGGACCGAGCGCTTCCATTTCATCAATCAGGTTGGCAGAGGCACGCTGCGACATGCAGGAAAACAGCTTGTCACGGAGCGGTTCATCAGCACCCTTGAGCGCAAGCACCAGGTCTTCGGTATCGGTATTGCGCAGCAGGGTCTGGATCGATTTGTCATCCGACATCATCAGGTTGTCAAAGATGAACATGCTTTCCTGAATGGCCTGAACCAGATCACTATGATCATCGAGCAGCGTCGTCATGATCCGGCTTTCCATATCCTGCTTGGTGAAGTTCATGATTTTAGCCGCTGCCTTGACACCGCCAACCTGCGAGGCCCGCAAGGTGGTGTTGGTCTTGAACTTGCGCTGCATGACTTCTTCCAGCTCACGAAGTGCATCCGGGCCAACTGTTTTCAGGGTCGCAATACGGCTGATCACATCAGGCTGCAATTCTTCGGGCAAGAGGCCCAGCACATCGGCGGCCTGACCAAATTCAAGGTACGACATCACGAGGGCAATGATCTGGGGATGCTCATCAATGACCAGCTCGGTGATGGCGCGGGCATCCATCCAGTCGAGGATTTCAATCGGCCGATCCGTGCTGGATGGTGAAATCCGGCTGAGCACCGACTGGGCCTTGTCTTCACCAAGCGCCCGGTTGAGAACGTTGCGGATATAATTTCCCGCACCGAGACCAAGGCTGGTCTGCTGCTTGATAATCTCAAGAAATTCGTCAAGCACGCGATTGACGGTATCCTGATCAAGTCCCTGAACGGAATACATCGCGGTACCTAGGTTCTGCACCTCTTTCGGGGACAGGTTTTTCAGGATTTCAGATGCTTCATCCTCACCCAGCAGCATCATCAGAATTGCTGATTTCTGAATGCCTGTCAGCTTGTCATAGACGCTCTGTTCT